>JASHRV010000077.1 GCA_030037175.1 Acetobacteraceae bacterium | reverse complement strand
AAGCCAGCCGATATGTTCGCCCATCTCCTGCGGGCCGGTCGCGCAGTTGAGGCCCATCAGCGGCACGTCGAGCGCGTGGATGACGGTCGCGGCGGTGGCGATGTCAGGACCCACGAGCAGGCTGCCGGTGGTCTCGACCGTGACCTGGACGAAGATCGGGGTTTCTGTCTCAGCCTCGGCGCGGGCGCGCTTGGCGCCATTGACGGCAGCCTTGATCTGCAGCGTGTCCTGGCAGGTCTCGATCAGGATGGCATCGACGCCGCCTTCGATCAGGCCGGCGCATTGCAGCGCCAGCGCGTCCTCGAGCGGGTCGTAGGCGATGTGGCCGAGGCTCGGCAGCTTGGTGCCGGGTCCGACGCTGCCGATGACGTAGCGGGGGCGGGAATCGGCGAATTGCGCGGCGGCTTCGCGGGCGAGCTCGGCGCCGATGCGGTTGATCTCGCGCGCGCGCTCGGCGATGCCGAACTCGCCGAGCGTGATGGGCGATCCGCCGAATGTGTTGGTCTCGACCATGTCGGCGCCGGCCGCGAAATAGCCGCGATGGATCTCGCGCACGAGGTCGGGGCGGGAAAGGTTGAGGATATCGGTGCAGTTTTCCTTGCCCCAGAAATCGCGCTCGACATCGAGGGTGAGCGCCTGGACACGGCTGCCCATGGCGCCGTCGCAGAGCAGGACACGGTTTTCCAGCAGTTCGAGGAGGGGAGGTCGCGGCATTTTTCCTTCAGGCGGCTTCGCGTTGAGAGGCGGCGGCGCGTTGGGCGGGCCAGATGCGGATCGTGAGCGGGCCCGCGACCGAGCGGGCGGGGGCGGGCGCGAGGCCGGCTCCGGTGAGCCAGGCGGCGATGTCGGCATCGGGAAAACCCGGCCAGCGATGGGCGAGGCCGGCGGTTCTTTCCCCGTCATGCGGGGCGAGATCGACGAGGAGGAGGCGGGCGCCGGGGCGGAGCACGCGGGCGGCTTCGGCGAGCACGGCTTCCGGGTCCTCGGCGTGATGGAGCACCATCTGGAGGGTGGCGAGGTCGAAGCCGGCCTTTGGGCCGGCGTCCGGCAGCGGGAGACGGTACATGTCCGCGCGGCGGACGGTACAATGGGTGAGGCCGGCGCCGGCGAGGCGCGTGCGGGCCAGCGCCAGCATGGCGGGGCTTGCGTCGATGCCGATTCCCTCGGCGATGCGCGGGGCGAGGAGGGAAAGAAGGCTGCCGGTGCCGGTGCCGATATCGATCAGGCGGCCGAGCCCGGCGCCGGGGAGCATGGCGAGGAGGGTTTCGGCGACATCGGCGGCGGGCAGGCCGAGGGCGCGCATCTCGTCCCAGTCCGCGCCCTGGCGGGAGAAGCTTTCGGAGGCGACGCGGGCACGCTCGGCGAGCACGCGGGCGACCTGGCGGCGATCGGCGGCGAGGACGGGATCGTCCTCGGGCAGGCGGGCGATGAGGGCGTGGGCGAGGCCGCCCTCCTCGGCGCCGGCGGGGAGCTGGAACCAGGCATGGGCGCCTTCGCGCGCCCGCTCGAGCAGGCCGGCCTCGCAGAGAAGGCGGAGATGGCGGGAGAGGCGCGGCTGGGACTGGCCGAGGATGGCGGTGAACTCGCTCACGCAAAAAGGGCCGCGGGCGGCGAGAGCCAGGAGGCGGAGGCGGGTGGGCTCGGCGGCGGCGCGCAGGCTGGCGAGCAGGCTGTCCATGGGCGCTTATCACATAAACATATCCTTATGTCTATGTGAACGAGAACCTTGCGGGGCGTTGACGAGGGGGGGAAACCGATCATTCTCGCCCCCGCCATATCCACCCGCGCGGAGACGCCGATATGCCTGCCAGGATCCAGCTCAAGGCCGACGACGGCCACGCGCTCGAGGGCTATCTCAGCATGCGCGGCGACCCGCCGATCGGCCTCGTGGTGGTGCAGGAGATCTTCGGCGTCAACGCGCATATGCGGCGGGTGTGCGATGCGCTGGCCGGAGAGACGGGCTATGCGGTGATCGCGCCGGCGCTGTTCGACCGCGCCGAGCGGGGCGTGGAGCTCGGCTACAGCGCCGAGGATGTTGCGCGCGGCCGCGCCTTGCGCGGAAAGCTCACCGACAAGGACATCGTTCTCGACATCAAGGCGGCGGCGGCGTTGCACGGCAAGCGGCGGGTCGGCATCGTCGGCTATTGCTTCGGCGGCACGGTCGCGTGGTACGGCGCGACGCGGCTGCAGCGGTTCATGGCCGCGTCCTGCTGGTATGGCGGGGGGATTGCGGCGGCGCGCGCCGAGAAGCCGCACTGCCCGGTGCAGATGCATTTCGGCGAGGCCGATGCCTCGATCCCGATGAGCGATGTGGCGCTGATCCGCGAGGCGCATCCGGAGGTGGAGATCTACAGCTATCCGAAGGCACAGCACGGCTTCGGCTGCGACGACCGCGCGAGCTACAGCAAGGCGGATGCCGTCCTAGCGAAGGACCGCACGGTGGCGTTCTTCGCCAAGCATCTCGGCACGGTTACGGCGGGTTAGAGGGTGTTATGCAGTCTGATGAAATGTTGAAGTGAAAGGGACGGGGCTTCTTTTTCTTCAGAAAAAGAAGCAAAAAGACTTTGTTCCGTTTTCCGGGGGCGGGCGTCGGCCGGGGACTCCGAACGGTCGGAGGCCCGAGATGGGGCGAGGTCCGGAAAGCGGGAAAAAGGTTCTTTGGTTCTTTCTTTCAAGAAAGAACGGAAATCCTTGCTTGCCGCATGGAGCATCGTGGAGGGTTCATGACACCCTCTCGCTCTGCACCGGTTCGGGGGCGCGGATCTCGGCGCGCAGCGCGCGGATCACCTTGCCCATTTCGACGATCCGTTGGTCGAGATCGACGAGGCGTTGGTCGTAACGGACCATGAGGCCGCCGAAGAAGCCGATCACGTCCTCGAAGGAGAGCGAGGGGGTGCCGATCGATTCGATCGCTCCGGTATAGGGCGGGGTCCCGAAAAGCTCCTCGCGCTTGAAATACTCCCGCGCCATCGCCCGGTTCTCGTCGCGGAAATAGTCTTCCACTTCCGCAATGAGACGCTGCGGCAGGATATGATGCTCCATGCCTGCCCTCATCGCGCCAGTGCCGATCGCGTTCTCGACCACGATGTCCGAGAACTGCATGCGCGGCCTGTAGCGGTTGACGAGCAGCATGATCGCCACTTCCTTGGGCGTCAGGCTGGTATTGACGTCGGGCACCTCGAAGGCGAGGCCGTCGGCGGCGATGCCGAGTGTTGCGAGGGCATCGCGGAACAGGCCGTCGCCCTGCATGACCGGGCCCTCGTAGGTGCGGCAAAGGATGCTCGCGGAGCCGAAGATTTCGGAGAGATAGCGATAGAAGCTGTGGTATTTCAGGAACGGATGCTGGCGGTAGGCGAGCCTGGCATAAGTCTCGGGCGAATCGGTGCAGGCATGGCGTTTCACCTGCTGCATATAGGCCGAGGCGAGGAACTGATCGTGCCGGCGGATGTAGTAGAGGGCTTTCACGGTGATGCCGCGCTGGGCGAGCGTGCCGATCAATGTTTCGAGCGCGTCGCGCCGCGCGTCGATGAAGAGCTCGCTCGAGACGACGCCGACAGGGGCGGAGCTGCGTGCGACGGCGGCATGGAACTCGGCGCGGTGGCGCTCGGGATCGGGGATGCGTGCCGGCGATTCGGGGGCGAGCAGCGTGCGCGCGAGATAGGCGCCGTTGCCCGCGGAGATGCGGCCATTCACCCCGAGCGCGAATTCCCCGATCGGCAGATAATCCACCCCGCGTTCGAGCAGGGCTGCCTGGTTGCGCGCGAGAAATACCTGCAGCGCCGAGGAGCCGGTCTTCGGCATGCCGAGATGGAGCACAAGTTCCTTCATGCGTTCACGCTCGTCCTTGAATGATGGGCATGCGCACGGCCGCAGCGGCGGATGCGCGAGAGGATGCCGCGCAGGCCGACCGTCGGCCGAACGCGCGGGAAGCATGACGATTCCGCGAGGGATGGCATTTTTGCTGACAGTGTTAACGCCCCGGCGTGGCGAAATGCAACGTTAAGCGACGCGGCCTGTATCATCCAGGGCGGGGCGGCCGACGGCCGTGGAGCAGCGGGTGACGCGTCGCGGCATGCGGCGGGCGGTCGAGGATGCCGGGCTGAGGGGAGACGCGAGGACGTGAAGGCCCCGGCGGTCGGGTTCCCACCGCGCGAGCGCGATGGTGCCTGGTGCGGGGGCAGAGCCCCTGGTCAGGTCGGGTCCCAGCCGAAGCGGTTGGCGAGCCAGCCGCGCAGCGCAAGCAGCGTTGCCGAGTCCGTGGCGACCGCGACGACGCCGCTGTCGGCGCTTGGCGTGGTCTCGATTCGCACGGATGTCGCCCCGGCGAGTGCGCTTATTGCCGGGCTGGCAGCCATCGCCGCGCTCATGCTGCGCCACAGGCCGACGATGTCGGGCGGTGTCAGCGCTGGCAGCACCAGCGCGTAATCGAGCGTGGTGGCAGCCGCGGCCGCATGCCAGGCGGTGAGCATCTTCCCGCGCAGCGGGTGACCGAGGAGCGAAATCGAGACCTCCTCGAGCGAAGGAAGGTCCGGCAGGAGCGGGTTGCGTGTTCGCTGTCCCGCCGGATCCACTGTCCCGAAGGAGAAGAGTGGAGTGGCACCCGTTGCGGCAAGCGCACGCAGGCGCTCGGGCACCTCCTCGCCGTAGAGGAAGATGAGGTCGACGGCGCCATCGCGCAGCGCCTCGCGTGCCTTGGCCGGCTCGCCCAGCCCGAAGACGGCGGTGAAGTTGGTGCCGAGGAGATCGAGCGCGAGCAGGGCCGGGAGATCCGGCCCGACGGGCCCTGCGGCGGCGATGCGCGGGGTCTTGTCCGGACCGAGGGCCGAGAGCGGCACGGTGCCCACGACGGCAGCCGGGGCGAGGGCGTTCAGCGCCGGTATCCAGCTCGCCATGTCGAAATGGACGCGGGGGTCGCCGACCAGCCAGGCGGTCGCGGCGGCGCCGGGCACGAGGAGCGCGGTTGCGCCGTCGGGCACCGCAAGCGCCGTGAACTGGTTTGCGCCGGTCACGCCATCATTGCCGATGACGTTCTGGCGGCTGACGCGCGTGCCGGGCGGGAGCGCTCGGGCGAGTGCCGGCATCAGAACGCCGGCCCAGTGATCGAGCGGGCCGTCCGGCGTGCCGGCGATCAGCACCGAGGCCCCATTGGGGAACGGCACCGCTGCCATGGCGGTCGCGGCTCGTGCGGCCACGTCCGGCCCAAGCCATGCCGCCCCGCATGATCCCGCAATCAACCGCAGCGCAGAGCGCCGCGACGGGGCCCCACCAGGCCGCATCCGCTCTCCCCCTTTGTTGATCCGGCACTCCTACCCGGACGGGGGCGGCTGTCAAATCAAACCGGCATCGCGTGCAGTTACGACTCGTACTGAACGAGCGAGGCGAACGGGACGTCGAGGCGCGCGCGGCCACTGAGGAAGGTGAGCTCGATCAGCGCTGCGGCGGCCGGAACCTCGGCGCCGACATGGCGAAGGAGCGCGACGCCGGCGGCCATCGTGCCGCCCGTGGCGAGCAGATCGTCCACGATCACCACACGCTCGCCGCCCTTGACCGCGTCCGCCTGGATCTCCACCCGATCGGTGCCGTATTCGAGCGCGTATTCGTGGCCGATGGTGCGGCCGGGCAGCTTGCCGCGCTTGCGCAGCATCAGGAATCCGCAGCCGAGCTTGAGCGCGAGCGGAGCGGCCATGAGGAAGCCGCGCGATTCGATCCCGGCGAGCAGGTCCGGACGGAATGGCCGCACCGCCTCGGCGAGCTGATCCATGGCCACCTGCCAAGCCTCCGCGTGGCGCAGCAAGGTTGAGATGTCGTAGAAGAAGATCCCGGGCTTCGGGAAGTCGGGAATGCCGCGGATGTGATCTCGAAGGTCCATGCGGCTATCCCTTGCCTCCGGTGCGATTCGCCAATGTGACTTGCCCTGGCCGCTATCTATCGCGGCTCCGTCGCCACCGGCAATCCGCTGGCGCAGGGCGGTTGCGGGCTGGCCGCCTTGGTGGTCCGATGCGGGCGCGGACGCGGAGGATGTGATGGACGATTTCGGGCGCAGCAACGCCGATCTCGATTCGGCTCTCGCCGAGACGCGCGAGGCCTATGTCGCGCGCAATCCGAAGAGCTTTGCCCGCTTCCTCGAGGCAACCGCGGTGATGCCGGGCGGCAATACAAGGAGCGTGCTTTTCTACGCGCCGTTTCCGGTCGCGCTCGCGCGCGGCGAAGGGGCGGCGCTCTGGGATCTCGACGGCGCGCGCTATATCGACTTCCTCGGCGAATACACAGCCGGAATCTACGGTCACTCACATCCCGTGATCCGCCGCGCGGTCGAGGCGGCGCTGGATGGTGGGATCAATCTCGGCGGGCACAATCTTCTCGAGGCGCGCTTCGCACGCGCCGTCACCGAGCGCTTTGGGCTCGAGCGCGTGCGCTTCACCAACTCCGGCACAGAGGCCAACCTGATGGCGGTCGCGACCGCCGCCGCCGTGACCGGACGGCGGAAAGTGATGGCGTTCCGGGGCGGCTATCATGGCGGCGTCTTCACTTTTTCCGGCAACGGCTCCCCGGTCAATGCGCCCTACGATTTCGTGCTCGCCCGCTACAATGACACGGAAGGGGCGATCGCGGCGATCGAGGAAGAGGCGAGCGCGCTCGCCGCGGTGATCATCGAACCGATGTTGGGTGGCGGCGGCTGCATTCCCGCCGAGCCGGCATTCCTTGCAGCCATCGTCGCCGCGGCACGGAAAGCGGGGGCGATCTCGATCTTCGACGAGGTGATGACCTCGCGCCTCGCGCCCGCTGGGCTTTCAGGAAAATATGGCCTTCGTCCGGATCTCGTCACGCTCGGAAAATATGTCGGCGGCGGCATGTCCTTCGGCGCCTTCGGCGGCCGCGCCGAGCTGCTCGACCGTTTCGATCCGCGCCGCCCCGATGCTTTTCCCCACGCCGGAACTTTCAACAACAATGTGCTCACGATGTCGGCCGGGCTCGCCGGCATCACGGAGGTTTATACGAAAGACGCTGCCGAGGCGCTGAACGCGCGCGGCGAGGCGCTGAGGGCGCGGCTCAATGCGCTCTGCCGGCGCCAAAGCGCGCCGATGCAGTTCACGGGGATCGGCTCGATGATGACCGTCCATTTTACTGCCGCACCGATCCGCGCGCCCGAGGACTGGGCCGAGACCGATCCGCGTCTCAAGGAGCTTTTCTTCTTCGACCTCCTCGCCGCCGGAATCTGGATGGCACGGCGGGGAATGATCAATCTCTCGCTGGTCACCGGCGATGCGGAGTGCGAGCGTCTTTTCTCCGCGGTCGAGGAATTTCTCCAGAGCCGCGCCGCGCTGCTCGGGGAAGCAGCGGCGCGAGCTGCCCGAATGTCCATTTGAAAATGCTGCCTGGAAGGGTCTCCGGCCGATTTGTCATGCCACTTTGAGGATCTTGCGTCTTTTAAAGTCGACATGGATGACTTCGTGGGATTGGGGTGTATAGCACGATGTCCACCACAGCATCGGGAGGTAATAGGTCTGCCAGAGCCCAAGATACCACCACTGCATGACCTGAGACCCTCCTGGCCTGGATACGCGCTCCATTGGAATGGCGCCTCCATTTTTGACCGGCCGCAATCAGCCGATCATGGAATACTTGCCTGGTTTGTCTTTTCCGGGCGGATTTTGAGGCCTTTCTGAGGATTGTGGCCTGACCCTGCGGGAACCGGCCGAAGCCCTTTCCGAGCTTAGCCCAATCGTCATATTTCTGTCCTCGCACGGTAACACAGCACGGTTACGCCGCGGACGGCCTCTGAACGAAAGGACCGACTGCATGAAACGCCGCTCCCTGCTGGCGGGTTCCGCCGCGCTCGCGCTCACCCGGCCGGTCTTCGCTGCCGCCGCCGCGCCGACCCGGGTTCTGTTCTGGCATTCCATGAACGGCCAGCTCGGGGTCGAGCTCAATACGCTGATCGCCCGGTTCAATGCCTCGCAGAGCAGCGCGGAGGTGGTGGGCGTCTTCAAGGGCGGCTACGCCGACGCCCTGACCGCGGCCATCGCCGCCTGGCGCGCCGGCCAGGCGCCGCACATCGTCCAGGTGTTCGATGTCGGCACCGGCTCAATGGTGGCGGCCGGGCCGGCAGTGAAGCCGCTCTGGCAGCTCATCCAGGAGACGGGCGCGCCGATCAAGCCCGAGAACTATATCGCCTCGGTGCGCGGCTACTACAGCCTCCCCGACGGGCGGATGGCCTCGATGCCCTTCAATTCGTCGACCGCGGTGATGTGGTACAACAAGGACGCGTTCGAAAAGGCGGGGCTCGATCCCGAGAAGCCGCCGGCGACCTGGCCCGACCTCGTGCAGGCAGCCGATGTGCTCAAGGCCAAGAATGCGGCTGAATATGCCGTCACCACCTCCTGGCCGACCTGGATCCATTTCGAGCAGTTCGCCGCGATCCATAACGTGCCCTACGCGACGGAGGCGGACGGTTTCCAGGGATTGGGCGCGAAGCTTTTGGTCGATTCCAGCCCCTTCGTCAGCAATCTCCAGCGCCTGCTCGACATGGCGAAGGCGGGCACCTTCAAGTATGCCGGGCGCGACAATCTTCCCGATCCGATCTTCTATGCCGGCCAGGCCGCGATCGCGTTCAATTCCTCGGGCAACCGCGGCGCGATGGTGAAGTCGGCGAAGTTCCGGTTTGGCGAGGCCTATCTTCCTTACGACCCCGCGATCATCGCGAAGCCGATCAACTCGATCATCGGCGGCGCGAGCCTCTGGACGATGACCGCACCGCATCGCACGCCCGAGGAATACAAGGCAGTGGCTGCGTTCTTCGCCTTCCTCGGCCAGCCGGCCCAGGACGCCGAATGGGCGTCGAGCACGGGCTATGTGCCGGTCACCTTCGGTGGCTCGGATCTTTTGAAGACGCAAGGCTTCTTCGCCAGGAATCCCGGCACGGAGGTTCCCGTCCTGCAGCTCGAGCGGCTGCCGGTGACGGAGAATTCGCGCGGCATCAGGCTCGGCAATATGCCGGAGATCCGCGTCATCATCGAGGAGGAATGGGAGAAGCAGCTCGGCGGCGGCTACGACGCGAAGACCGCGCTCGC
>JASHRV010000076.1 GCA_030037175.1 Acetobacteraceae bacterium | reverse complement strand
GATGCAGAAGATAGATCGCGAGATCGCCGCCATCCTCAATCAAGAAAAGCTCTCCACGGCACACGGACCGTCATTTTCCAGCGGCATGATTCACCTCTTACGGAGGCGATGGCAGATCCCCACCGTCAAGATCAAGCCGAGTGCGGTGTTTCGAGCACGCCCGCGATGCCACACGTTCCCCCGGCTGAATCAGGGTCCTCTCTTCATGAATGCACGATTGCCGCGACGGCGGTCGAGTGGGCCGACATAACCAGGTAAGGCGCGACCGCCGCGGCCTGCTCTCCCGCCCCTGTGTCGGCATAGCAATAACTGCAAGTTTCGAGGCCGCAGTTGAAGCACCGATTTACTTTCAACGTGCGCGCTCGGTCAGGGCCTATCCTCGTCCGACCCCCGGGCGCACTCAGTTGGGTAAGTTTGACCGCAGCGCAGGTGAGTCCAAGCGTGCCGTTCGTCTAAGCAGCCCGCCTCCCTGCCGGTATGCATGCAGAGTTCGTTCGCACTGAAGAGATAGGGGATCACGCTCGTGCAGCGCCTCGGCTTCAAGCGAATCCCGGTTGCGGTCCCACGCAAGATCGTCGTCATCCTGCATGGGAAGTGGAAGGCCACCAAAGCGTTCGAACTTCACGGCCGTAGCACATGTTGTGAATTGCTTCATCCGATGAGTTATTTACATCATCCATACTGGAGTTCTGTCCGCGCTAAAGGGCGACTCTTCCTGCACACGCTTCTCGCCACGAGGTCGCAGACGCGTTCGGCCTGGATGCGGATATCGGGTACGGCGGTACACTCCCAAAACACACCGCGCACGATCGGACCGAGCGCCCAAAGGTTCGATGTCACATGACCGGTCGAGCTAAGTATCTGCATCGAATCCGTTACATCCAAGCCTAGCCCGCAAAGATCCAACCGGGCCAACCCACGTCTCATCAGATTCCTCACTAGGCGATCGGTAGATCTGCACATTGGTCCCACACCGGTCGCGTTGATGATCCGCTGAACGGTCACTCGTTCCGTACAATCAGCCCCGCGTGATTGCCAAGTCACCAGAGCGCGGTTGCCGAACTCCTCTACCGCCTTTATCCGGCCCCGACAGACCTGCGCAAAACCGCTGGCCACCATAAGGTCCAGAAGTTGAGAAACCGGCGGGGCCATCCGATGACGATGCACATCCCAGTACGGCCGCAGATGGCGTAAGAAACGTGCCCGCTCTTCTTCGGGTAACCCGCGCCACAGTTCGGATGTAACGGGACGGATGCTGTCGACGACGCTGCGCCAGTCCACGCTCATTGTCTGGGCTCTGCGCACTTCTCGGCGTAGTCGGACGAGCAACGCGAGCGAGGAATTTCGCTCGTTTGGTGAAAAGGAGGGCATTGGCCAGACGCCCGATTCCTTGTGCGGGTTCGGGAGCAGCCCTCTCCGCGACAAGGCAATTACTGGACCCCGGAAACCCTCCTCACGGATCTCAATCATCAGATCAACAGCGGTTAAACCTGTCCCAAGAATAAGCACTGGTTCGGCTGCCCGTAGACCCGAAGTGGTCCGCTTCGCCCACGGATGGGCGTAATATACCGCGCTGGGATTCGCCGCGGATGGAAGGTTCCCGGTAGCGAGAATAACCGCCACCGCTTGGCATACATTGCCATCAGAGAATATCACGCGCCAACCGTGATCCTTCGGAATTAGATCCACAACCTCCCGGCCAAGCGTGATATTCGAGTTTTCCGCCATGGTTTGGACCAGCATGGAGGCGAGATATTGGCCGTAAAGTCCCCGTGAAGCAAAGACGCCCGCTTCCGTCTCGTATACCCGATAGGGACTCTCCGACACCACCCTTTTGAGCCAAGACGCAAAATGTCCCGGCTCAGACCCAAAAGCGCTCATATTGGCGGCTCGGACGTTCAGGAGATGGTCCGGATGCTCGGCACCGTAGGCGACACCTGGACCCGCGGCGGCGCCACGTTCGCACAAAACAATGCGAGTCCCAGGTGGCAGACTTCGGTTTAGCTTCAGAGTGACGATGGTGCCCGTAAATCCAGCTCCTACCACAACCACGGTCCGACAGTCTGTTCTCATGGCCGTACACAGCTCCAATTCCCAAGCATGAACAACATGGCTTCCTTGCTGTTGGCGCAGACCAGTGGTGACGTGAAGAGATCGACGGGGTGGACTCGTTCAATGGGGTGCCGGCGGCAAGCATGTTGCATTCCCATCTCTAACGCTCAGGACCATTCCTGCACCGGTACTGGTTTGCGCGCGAACTTCGGAACAGCCCATTGCCCTCCCCCTCTCTCTTTACCGAATCATCTTCGGCTTCTTGATGAGACCAGAAAATCGGAAACTCGAGGAGAGGACACTCATCCAATTCGGTTTGTAAGCGCCCGTGGCTGCCGCGTGCGGCAGGCCCCAAAGATTGTCCGGTGGCAGCGCGAAAAAGCCCGCACCGGATAACGCTGATGAATCTCATTTTCTTGGAGCAGTCGGAAGTACGAAGCCACCAACCTTCATTCCTCCACAGAGACATCAGACGGGCGGGAATTTCGGCAGATGCTCATTTGCGACTCTGCGACTAGTGCTTGCACATCGACACAAAGACATAACATCGACGAGAAGTGTGAGGTAAGCGTCTTCGACGATACTGCACCACTTTAGTCTACCTTGACAATAGGAAATGTGGCGTCTAAAGTCCTATCATTGCGGTTGGTCCGTAGAGTGAAAAGACGAAGGGGTGGTCTTGTTGCTATGCTTGAGGTTTTGACCGCTGGGTGCGACGTTGTCTTTGTCCGGGCTCTCACGGGTTCGAGTCCTGGTCCAGAGACCGGAGTAGGCAGACAGTTCCCAATGCTGACTTTGGTGTTATCGAGTGCCTTCAACGGGTTATTGTTCTTTGATGACCAGAGGACACCAGATGGACAAGTTGGTTTGGTACACGAAGGCTGTGACCAGCGTTTTGCGGCGCTGTGTGGGCCGGAGCTTGGCGCGCAACAGGGTGCTGAGTTCGGCGAAGTCCCTGGGACAGAAGATAGCTAACTCGTGATGCTTCCAATACGATCAGAAATACTCGGCGGGGTTCAGCTTTGGAGCATGGGGCGGCAGAAACCCGAACTGGATGTCACCTTCCTGGTCGTCGATATACTCGCGTATCAATCTCCCCCAGTGCGCCGTCAAGTGATTCCACACGGTCAGCAACTTCTCTGCGTTCAGATGGAGCGTCAGCGGATTGAAAAAGGTGATGATATCGGGGGCGCGAATGATACACGGCGCCAGCTTGAAGTAGATGTTCCAGAAGCTAACACCGGCGACCGGCGACAACTGCCTCTACGGGAACCTATATTGCAGCACCAGCGTCTGAACCTTGGGAGCCTTGGTACGGACGCGATGCGGGCGCTCGGAGTGACCGGCGTCTATGAAGCTGATAAGTTCACCGTCTCTGGAGCATTTTTGTTAAGCGCTGGCCGCCCGTTGGTCCTCCACTGCAGCACAGCAGTTTCGCCGCGCCGTACAGCGCGACCGCTCGGACGCTCGCTGGGGATGCCAAGCCGTCGACGCAAGCGCCAGAGGCCAGACTTAGAGCTCCGGTGGCCAGTCGACGTCTCGACAAGGTTTTTGGGCCACGGCAGGATCCACAGATTAGTGCGGGATGCTTCCGCCAGTGCACCCGGCTTCAACGCTGCGCCCAGGCGTCTGTGTTCGTCGGGGCTGAGCAATGGTAGCCGACCCGTCCGCCGTACGGCAATCAGGTCTCGCCGACCGCTGCTCGTCAGCGCGCGCTCCCATCGCACCATCGGGATACGGCTCACGTTCAGTCGGCAAGCAACCTCGGCTGGCTGGACACCGCGCTGCAACAGCATACCACCCTCAGTGCGACTTGCCTCCAGCTCAGTTCGATCCAATCGCTTCGACTTTGCCTCTTCTACGCGTATCATTTCTCCGAGCGAGATGGGAAGCGTAAACTACTTTATCAGGACTCAATAGACTTCAAGGTCTATGCGAGTGTTGCCCACGATGCCAATTCGTCCGTTCCGGCTGTCGTGGGACGGCCTTCGTCTAGAACCTTTGGTCGATTTTGCGTTAATTTTTGCTTTGTCCATGGCGCTACGCCTTCACGCGCTCGCAGCAAAGCCGCTTTGGATTGATGAAGTCGTGACGAAATTGCGCGTGGCTTTGCCATTCGCCAAGCTGATCACCGACTCGTTTAGCCACCATCATCTGCCGACTTACTTCCTGTTGCTCGCCGAGATCTCGCCGGGAGCGAACCCATGGCTCCTGCGCCTGCCGAGTGCCGTTGCAGGCGCTTTTGCCGCCGCAGTGGGTGTGTTGGTTGGCAGAAAGCTTGCGGAAAATGCCGGGACCGTGAGGATAAGTGGGCTGATGAGCGGCCTAATGCTGGCCGCCGCTCCTGTGATGGTCCAGTTCGGCCAGGACGCGAGGCCGTATGCGCTCGAGCTTGCCTGCGTGATGGTGTCGCTTTGGGGCCTTATAGCGCTTGCCTGTGATGTCGAAGCGGCAGGGGGATCGTGGCGGAAGGGATTCGGTGTCTGGTCGGCCCTGCTGCTTGGGATGGTGAGCGCGCTTGCCCTGATCGGCGATGCCTTGCCTTTCCTGCTCGTTGCCAATCTGTCCGCCTGGCCAATCGCGCGCGGCTTAGCTGGCGTTGGACGACGGCGCTTTTTGCTGCGCTGGATCGGCGGCCAAGCGGCTGTGCTGCTCGCGGTCGCACCGCTCTACCTGCTGATGATTCATGGCGTAGACGACCAGTACATGGCTGCTTTTAATTGGATCCCGCCGCTCGACATTACTCGTGCCTGGGACGTCAGTGCCGACGTCTATATGTTGCGCACTGCCAACATCTCTACCCGCCTGCTTCCAATTGGTCTGCCGGTTGTCGGGCTCGCCCTGCCACTGCTCGCCGGCGCGGGGTTCGTCGCAGTTCGCCGGCAACCCGCTGTAAGCATCGTGATGGCGGTTGCGGTCGTAGCGCTGCCCGTGTTGCTTGTCCTGTCTGAGCCGGCTCGGCCACTCTGGCTCCCACGTTATTTGCTCTGGAGCGGCGCGGCATTCTTAGTCCTGGCCGGTGTCGGCGCTGCTTGGCTTGCGCGCCCTTGCCCGGGTACGGCATTCGTTGTCGCTGCGGCGCTCCTTGTGGCCAATCTGCTGCCCTTCTATGACGCCGAAACTGTACCGCGCTGGGATCTAGCCGCAGCCGCACTTGCGCCGGCGCTTGCCTCCGGCGCGGACGTATTCTCGGACGACCATGGCGTGCCGATGATGTTGCGCGCCTATCTGCCGGGCGGGACCACCGCCTTGCCACACAGCAGAGTCCTCTTCCGGATCAGCGAGGCCGAAGCCCGACTATGCGCCGGCACCCCAATCGTCGCTGTCCACGGGCCTACCGGCCAAGAGCTCGTAAGTCCGGTG
>JASHRV010000075.1 GCA_030037175.1 Acetobacteraceae bacterium | reverse complement strand
AGGGCAGCGCCCTCCAGCTCCTCCCGGCGGCGTGTGATGGCAGCGGCAACCTGGTCCTTGAGGCGGTTGAGCCGTGCCCCGCGCTCGCGCCGCTCTTCCGCCGGCAGCGCGCCGAGATCGCGCAGCAACCCGGTGAGGCGGCCCTGCCTTCCGAGCAGGCTGACGCGCAGCGCTTCGAGCGAAGCGGCATCGCCGGCCGCTTCGATCGCTTCGCCAGCTTCGCGGCCAAGTTCAACAAGGTCGGCCGGCAGAGCGCTCGTCATTGGCGGACGGCGGAGAAGCGACTATGTGGCGAGCGCGGCCTTGGCCTGCTCCGCGATCGCGGCAAAGGCGGCTGCATCGTCATAGGCGATCGCAGCGAGAACCTTGCGGTCGATCTCGATGCCGGCCTTCTTCAGACCCGCCATGAAGCGCGAATAAGGCAGACCCTGCTCGCGCGCAGCGGCATTGATGCGCTGGATCCAGAGTCCGCGGAAATCGCGCTTGCGATTGCGCCGGTCCCGATAGGCATAGCGCAGCGCCTTCTCGAGCCGCTCGATCGCCATGCGATAATTGGTGGAGGAACGGCCGACATAGCCCTTGGACTGCGCGAGCACCTTCTTGTGCCGCGCATGCGTCGTCACGCCCCGCTTGACCCGTGCCATGGTTCAATCCCCTCAGTCGAGCCCGTAGGGCGCCCACTGGCGCACCGTCTTCGCGTCCGCCTCGACCATCACCTGGTTGCCGCGGGCGGACCGCTTGGCCGTCTGGGTGCGGGCCATCAGGTTGTGGCGCTTGCCCTGCGGTCCCGAAAGCACCTTGCCGGTCGCGGTCATCTTGAAGCGCTTCTTCACAGAAGACTTCGTCTTGAGCTTGGGCATTTTTTCTCCTTGCTTGCATCTCCGCCGGACTTGATCGCCAGCGGGCGGCCGCGGCCGGGCATGCCCCAATCGGGCCCGGGCGCGCGGGAGGCGGCTCTATAGCGAGGGGGAAGGGGCGGTGCAAGGGAGTGCCGAGCCTGGTTGCGGGCTTCGCGGGCGGGTCTTCCTTCGCTAAGGATGCGCGTATGCGAGCCTCCTTCGTGAAGATGCACGGAGCCGGAAACGACTTCGCGGTGTTCGACGAGCGTGACGACCCGCTCGGGCTGAGCGCGCCTCAGATTGCCGTGCTGGCCGACCGCCATCGCGGGATCGGCTGCGATCAGCTGATCTCGATCGAGCCTTCGGGCCGGGCGGATGCCTTCATGCGCATCCGCAACCCCGATGGGTCCGAAGCGGGAGCCTGTGGAAACGCGACCCGCTGCGTGGCGATGCTTCTCGCAGCCGAAAGCGGCCGCGAGATGCTCGCGATCGAAACCATCGCCGGTGTTCTGCCCGCGGAAATTCTGGGGCCGGATCGGGTGCGGGTCGATATGGGCGCGCCGCGCTTCGCTTGGAACGAGATCCCCCTCGCCCGGCCGCTCGACACGCTCCACCTCCCGCCCTTGGGGGGACAGACGGATGGGGCCGCGCTATCGATGGGCAACCCCCACGTCACCTTTTTCGTTCCCGATGCCGAATCCGTGCCGCTCGCGGACGTTGGACCGCCCATCGAACGCGATCCTCTTTTTCCCGAACGCGTGAATGTCGGGTTCGCAACCATGCTCGCGCCGGATCGGATGCGGCTCCGGGTCTGGGAACGGGGTGCGGGAGCGACGCGGGCCTGCGGCTCCGCCGCCTGCGCGGCGGTGGCGAATGCGAGCCGGCGCGGCCTCGGCAGCCGAGAGATGAGGGTGGTCATGGATGGCGGCACGCTCGAAATCGCATGGCACGCCGACGGGCATGTGCTGATGGCCGGGCCGGTGCTGACCGCGTTCACCGGCGAAATCGACCTCGCCTCATATCCCCCATGAGCGTCTCGGTCCTCACCTTCGGCTGCCGTCTCAACGCCTATGAGAGCGCGGTGATGCGCGCCCAGGCCGAAGCCGGCGGGCTCTCCGAGACGGTGATCGTCAACACCTGCGCGGTGACGCTCGAGGCCGAGCGGCAGGCGCGCCAGGCCATCCGGCGCATCGCGCGCGAGCAGCCGCAGGCGCGCATCGTCGTCACCGGCTGCGGCGCCCAACTCGACCCCGGGGCCTGGGGCAGGCTGCCCGGGGTGGCGCGCGTGATCGACAATGGCGGAAAGCTCAAGCCCGAGAGCTGGGGCGGCGGGTCGCGCGCCACCGCCGATTTCGCCGGCCGCGCCCGCGCCTTCGTGCCCGTCCAGCAGGGCTGCGATCATCGCTGCACCTTCTGCATCATCCCCTACGGCCGCGGCCCGAGCGTCAGCCGGCCCGCCGGCGAAGTGGTGGCCGAAATCCGGGCGATGGTGGCGGCGGGCCGCAAGGAGGTGGTGCTGACGGGGGTCGATCTCACCGCCTATGGCGCCGACCTGCCGGGCCGCCCGACGCTCGGCAGCCTCGCGCGCCGCGTGCTCGCCTTGGTCTCCGAACTGCCGCGGCTCCGCCTCTCCTCGCTCGATCCGGCGGAGATGGACGAGGATCTCTGGCGCCTGATCGGCGAGGAGGAGCGGCTGATGCCGCACCTGCATTTCTCCCTCCAGGCGGGCAGCGACATGATCCTCAAGCGGATGAAGCGCCGTCATACCCGGGCCCAATCGCTCGATGCGATCCGGCGCGCCCGTGCGCTCAGGCCGGGGCTCGCCATTGGCGCCGATCTGATCGCGGGCTTCCCGACCGAGACGGACGCGCTCTTCGCGGGGACGCTGGCGCTGGTCGAGGAGGCGGAGATCCCGTTCCTGCACGTCTTTCCGTTCAGCGCCCGTCCCGGCACCCCGGCCGCGCGCATGCCTGCGGTTCCCCCACCGCTCCGGCGCGAGCGGGCGGCGCGGCTGCGCGCGGCGGCCAGAACTCATGCCCGGCGCTATTTTTCCTCTTTTCTCGGCCGCGCCGTATCGATTCTGGTCGAAGCCGAGGGACGCGGCCATACGGCGGAATATGTTCCCGCGACACTGGCGGGCGGCGCCGCGCCCGGCGCATTGCTCAAGGCACGCGTCGACGCGGCGGACGAGGCCGGCCTCGTCGCGACGGAAGCCTGATGGCGCTCTCCGCCTTTTTCTCCCGCCTCAAGGACGGGCTGCAGCGCAGCCGCCAAAAACTCTCCGAGAGCATCGGCGCGGTCTTCACCCGCCGCCGGCTCGACGACGCGGCGCTGGCCGAGCTCGAAGATCTGCTGATCGCCGCCGATCTCGGCCCGGCGGCGGCAGAGCGCATCATCGCCGGCTTTCGCCGCACCCGCTTCGGCAAGGAGGTCACCAGCGAGGAGATTCGCGTCGCCCTGGCCGAGGAGATTTCTTCCCTCCTCGCCCCGGTCGCCCAGCCTCTCACGATCGAGCCCGCCCACCGGCCGCACGTCGTGCTGATGGTCGGCGTCAACGGCACCGGCAAGACCACGACCATCGGCAAGCTCGCCCAGCAGTACCGGGAAGCGGGGTTGCGCGCCATGCTGGTCGCCGGCGACACGTTCCGTGCCGCGGCGGTCGAGCAGCTCGATGTGTGGGGCCGCCGCACGGGTGCCGAGGTGATCGCCGGCCCGCCCGGCGCGGACCCGGCGGGCCTCGCTTTCGATGCGCTCGGCCGGGCGCGCGAAGCAGGCGCGGACGTGCTGCTGATCGATACTGCCGGCCGGCTGCACAACAAGACCGCGCTCATGCAGGAGCTCGCCAAGATCGTGCGCGTGCTCAAGAAGCAGGTCCCATCGGCGCCGCATTCGGTCGTGCTCGTGCTCGACGCGACGACCGGCCAGAACGCTCTCGCCCAGGTGCGCGTTTTCAGGGAGATGGTCGCGGTCACCGGGCTGATCGTGACCAAGCTCGACGGCAGCGCCCGCGGCGGGGTCGTGGTGGCTTTGGCGGAGACCTTCGGCCTGCCCGTCCATGCCGTCGGCGTGGGGGAGCGGGCGGAGGATCTGCGCCCGTTCGATCCGCAGGAATTTGCCCGCGGCCTGGTCGAGGAGTGAAGGCTCAGCTCGAGCTCGTCGAGAGTACCTGTTGCACCGAAGAGTAGGGCAGGGAGGTGGCGCCGAGCTCGAGATCGAGGACGCCGCTCGAGCTGGTCTGCACGCCGGTGATCGTGCCCTCGACGCTGAAGGGCAGCGCGGTCGTGCTGCCGTCCGAATTGGCGCCCTCGACCGCGACGTAATAGGGGCCGTCGGACATCTGGGTGCCGCTGTTGGACTCGCCGTTCCAGGTGAATGTGTTGGTGCCGACGCTCGAGGTCTGCGTCGTGTCGTACACGAGATCGCCGGAGCCGTTGTAGATCGCGATCGCCACCGGCTCGGCCGAGGTCGCGGTGTACTGGAGCGAAGCCGAGCCGCTCTGCAGCGGCAGCGTCGAGGAGTTGAGCAGCACCTTCTCGCCGACCATCGAGGAGGACTGCATCACCTCGCCGGTCTGGGTGAGCGAGATCAGCTGCGTCAGCGCGCTGTTGGTGTTGATCTGCTGCTCGACCGAGGCGAATTCCACGAGCTCGCTTGTGAACTGGTTGGTGTCCATCGGGCTGGTGGGATCCTGGTTCTGAAGCTGGGTCATGAGCAGATTCAGGAAATCGTTGAAGTTGTTGGTGAGAGACGCGAGCGCGTCGTTGCTCGTGCTGGTCGAGGTGCCGCTCGTGCCGCTGGTGCTGCTCGACGTGCCGGCGGAGGCGGCCTGCTTGGCGGCTTCGTTGGCGGCGGCGAGGGCGTTGCTCTGCTGGGTCGAGAGGGAGGCGATGCTCATGGCGGGGGTCCTGCTTTGAGGTCAGGCGGTGATGTCGAGGCCGGCGCGGAGCCAGGCCCGGGCGGGCAGCGCGCCGATTGAGGAGAGAGCGCCGCCGGAGCCTTCGGCGCGGGAGGCCGCGCTGCGGGTGCTGCGGGAGCGGCGGGTGTTGGGATCGCCGGCCGGGTTGCCGCCGGTTTGGGCGGCGGCCGCTGCGAGCGCGGGGTTGCCTCCGGAGCTGCCGGGGGATGCGCCGTTGGAGGCGGCTCCTTGCGAAGCCGCGACCGGCGCGGCTGCCGGGGTTGCCGGCTGGGACGGGGCGAGATGGAAAGTGACGCTCTGCGGATCGAGCGTGAGGCCGGCGCGGCCGAGCGCCTGCTGCAGGGCCGGCTGATCGCGCACGAGCAGGAGCAGGGTTTGCGGCTGCTCGGCGGTCACCTTGACCGAGGCGGGGCCGTCCGGAGGGCGGGTGATCTGAACCTCGACCTGGCCGAGGGAGGCGGGCTCGAGGCGCACCGTGAGCACGTTCGAGCTGCCGGAACGGGCGAGGGAAACCAGCGCCGGGGCGAGCTGCGAAGCGGGCGGGGCGATATTTTGGGACGAACCGGCAGGTGGGGTGCTGGACACGAAACGGGGGGTTGCGGCGAGCGGCGGCGGGGTGGGGAGGGTCGGAGGCGGCGCAGAAGAAAGCAAGGGATTTGAAGGGGTTGTTGCCGTTGCCGGCTTCGCCGCCGTGGCCGGGGCGGCCACGGGCTCGGGCAGGGGATTGGACAGCGGAGGGTTGGACGATTGCGAAATTCCGGACTTTGGCGGGGCGGAAGGCGCGGATTGGGGCTGGGGCTGCGACGGCGGCGCGGCGGCGAGGAGGGCGACGGAAGAGGGCGTGGCCTGGCTGGTCTTGGAGGGCGATGACTTGCTGCTCGATCCGCTCGATCCAGTGGGCTTTGCCGTGGTATTCTCGGGCTCCGGCGTGGCGATCGGCGCGGCGAGCAGGGCGGCGGCGGCCGTTGTCGTGGTCGTTGTCGCGGTTGTCGTCGTCGTGTCGGGGGGCGCCGGCGCGGCCGGAGACGCCTTGGCGGGCCCTGTTGTTGCCGTGGTTGTGGCCGTGGGCGCGGCCTTGAGCAGGGCGCCGGCAAGGGTCGCGATGAAGGAAGCCACGCTCGTGCTGGTGCTGGCGGCGTTGGCGCGCGCCGTCGCGGCCGGCGCCGGAGACGCTTGCGCTTGGGCGATCGGGGCGGCGTGGGCCGGCTGCGGCGCTGCGGATGCCATGAGGGTTTCCCACCGAAGCTGAAGCAAGCGCCGGGCCAGGAAGGACCGCCCGCGCGGCGCGGAGGCGCGTGCCCGGATGGGCAGGAATTGCCGGGCGGGAAGTGCCG
>JASHRV010000010.1 GCA_030037175.1 Acetobacteraceae bacterium | reverse complement strand
GCGCCGCGACGCGCGAGAAGGCCGCGCTCGATGCATGAGATGAGCTTAGGATCCGCCGTTCCAACTTGCCCGGGACCGCTCTTTACCTTCGAAGGCATGACGCCGCGGGTCGCGCCGGACGCCTTCATCGCGCCCACCGCGGCGGTGATTGGCGATGTCGTGATCGGCGAGCGTTCGGGCGTATGGTTTCACTGCGTGGTCCGCGGCGACACGCATTTTATCCGCATCGGCGCACGCACCAACATCCAGGATGGCACGATCGTCCACATCGCCACCGGGCGTTTTCCCTGCCTGATCGGCGATGATGTGACGGTGGGCCATGCAGCGATCGTCCATGCCTGCACGCTTGAGAACTGGGCGTTCGTCGGCATGGGCGCGACCGTGCTCGATGGTGCTGTGATCGAGGAAGGGGGGCTCCTTGGTGCCGGGGGGCTGCTGCCTCCGGGCAAGCGAATCGGCCGCAACGAGCTCTGGATGGGAGCCCCGGCGCGCCTCGTGCGCGTGATGAGCCGGGAGGAGCGGGCGGAATTCGATACCAACGCGGTCCACTACGCAGAACTCGCGGCACGTTTTCGTGCCGGGCTCGGATCCGCGTGACGGACATAACGCGTGAGCGCCAATAGCAAGGAGGGGCAATGATGAAACGCGGCGTTCTCTTTCTGACGGCGGCGCTCGCGCTCGCCGCCTGTGCGCCCACGCCGCCGCCCTCGACCGCGCGGCTCCCGCCGGGTGCATTCGGCGGCAATGACGATAACGACATCATGGCGATCAACACTGCCGTTTGGGCCTT
Source organism: Acetobacteraceae bacterium (assembly GCA_030037175.1). Taxonomy (GTDB): domain Bacteria; phylum Pseudomonadota; class Alphaproteobacteria; order Acetobacterales; family Acetobacteraceae; genus JAKAWQ01. The sequence continues at coordinate 16,028 of JASHRV010000010.1, read as the reverse complement.
CTCGAATCCGGCGCGCACCCATGGCAACCCGATCAATGCCATCCGCGCTGTGCTTGCGATCGAGTATCTGGGCGGCGAGCTTTCGTCGAATCCACGCTGGGATTTCATGTCCCAGCTCACCAAGCTCCAAATGCTCCAGGCGCGCCAGGAGGTACGCGAGACGCTCGGCATCGCTCTCAATGCCCCATCCCAGGCGGTGGCGAACGCGTTGCTGGCGCTCTCCCTGAACCCGACGCCGGCCGCCGCCGCGCGTCTGCTAACGCCTCCGGTCTTTACCCTGCCCCCCGAGGAGACCTTGTCTCGGATCGAGAACCTGCCTTATCTGCAGATGGCCAACCTTGCGAGCCACAATGCGAGCGCGCAGGAATACCCGGGGAACGGGCCCAACTGCCTGGTCTGCGGTTAGAGCGGTTGACCCGGCGCGGGAGATGGGGGGGCGGGGTCTGACGTAATGCAGACCTGAAGGCCCGGAGGGCAGACGCTGTTTCTCTTGGTCTCCGGCGATAAACTCAGGCAACCTTGCGAGCAAGGGCGGCGGGCAGCGCGGTGATGGCGTGGTTGATCAACGCCGCGTCCACGCCCGCGTCGAGTTCGCGGCGGATCACCTCGGCTGCGACATGCGTCGCCACATCCGTCGCGGCGATCCTCACTTCCGTGACGGCTGCCTTCTCGGCAGCGGCGATACGATCGACCGCCATCCGCTCGCGCCGTTTCGCCGCTTCCTCTGCCTCCGCGGCGGCCTCTTTGGCGATTCGTTCAGCCTCGGCTTTTGCCACTTCTAGCAAGCTCTTCGCCTCGGCGAGTGCCTCCTCGCGCCGCGCCGAGGCGTCCTTCAGCATCGCCTCCGCTTCCTGTCGCAACCGGGTCGCTTCGTCGAGCTCAGCGCGGATTGTGGTGGCGCGCGCATCGAGCATGCCCGCGGCCACCGACCACAAGCGCTTGCCAAAAAGCACGAAGAAGATGACGAAGGCGACAAAGACCCAGAATACCGACTGGACGAAAGGCGAGACGAATAGGGAAAACGTAGTGACCATCGCGCCCGCCTCCTGTTCAGCCCTTGGCCGTAGAAAGCGCGTGATCGAGCGCGGCTGCGAGCGTCTCCGGCGCTGGCGTGTGGCCGGTCAGCCGCTCGATCATCGCTCGTGCGGTCTCGTTCGCCACCTCACGCAAGGCGCCCATCGCTGCGGCACGCGCTGCGTCGATCCGGGTCTCCGCCTCGCGCAGCTCGGCCTCGAGCCGCTCGTTCAGCGCCGCCGTCTGGCCAGCCGCCGCCTCGCGCGCTGAGCGGCTTGCCGCCGCAATTTCGGCCTGCGCCTCAGCCCGCGCGTTGCGTGTCGCCGCAGTAAGTTCGGCCACTGCGGCATCCGCCTCCGCCTTCGCAGCCTTCGCCGCATCGAGATCGGCGGCGATTCGCCGCGCCCGTTCCTCGAGCACCGAACTCACCTGGGGCAGCGCCCAACGCGCCAGCAGGAGGTAGAGCACGAGGAAGATCAGCACCATCCAGACGACTTGGCTCGTCGTCAGTTCGTTGCTGAACTGGAACTGCGGCATGCCGCCCGATTCTTCCTGGGCCAAAGCCATGGCGGGCGCGAGCGCGAGCCAAGCAGCGAGGGACCACGAAGCGAGGCGTCGAAGGAAAGGAATCATCCGGGGCGCTCCCGGGGGCACGCTTCAGCCGAAGAGGATGAGGAACGAGATCAGGAGTGCATAAAGCGCAACCGCCTCGGTCAGCGCAAAGCCGAGGATGCCGAGACCGAAAACCTGGTCGCGTGAAGCCGGGTTGCGCGCAACGCTGTTCACGAGGGCGGCGAAGATGTGGCCGATACCGACGCCGGCGCCGGCAACGCCGATCGCGGCAAGGCCGGCTCCGATATCCCTGGCAAGCATGGCGGCGGTCTGGGGGTTCATATCCGGGTTCCTTTCCGTGAAAAGTCAGTGCAGATGCACCGCATCGTGCAGGTAGAGGCAGGTGAGCACGGCGAAAACGTAGGCCTGAAGACCGGCCACAAGGAGCTCGAAGCCCACCAGCACAACGTTGATGGCGAGCGGAATAACCCCCGCCGCGATCCCGATGACGCCGAGCGCCGCGGCGACGATCAGCATGAAGCCCGCGAACACTTCCCAGAGCACGTGCCCGGCGACGATATTCGCGAAAAGTCGGATCGAGAGCGAAACCGGTCGCGAGAGGAAGGTGAGGATCTCGATCGGCACCAGCACAGGGGCAAGCAATTTTGGCGCGCCGGCAGGCATGAAGTAGGTGAAGAAATGGAGTTTGTGCTTCACCAGACCAACGATGATCGAGAGCCCGAAGACGATCACGGCGAGAGCTGCGGTGACCGCGATGTGGCTCGTAAAGGCGAAGAAATAGGGGAAGAGGCCGACGAGGTTGCCAAAGAGGATGAAAAAGAAGAGCGTAAAGACGAAAGGAAAGAACGGCTTCCAGCCGTCACCGATGATGTCCTGGCAGAGCCTCGCGACAAATTCGTATCCCATTTCGGCCGCCGCCTGCGTCCGCCCGGGAATGATCGCTCGCGCGCGCATGCCATAGCCGAAGAGTGCGAGCACCAGCGCCGCCGTGAGTACCATCATCAGATTGGCGTTGGTGAAGTTCACCGCGGCGCCGATGGGCCCGAGGCTCGTCGCCAGCCGGAACTGGCCCAGTGCATCGATCGAGGGTCCTGCGGCCACCCGTGCCCGTCTCCCTATCCCTGAACCGTGCGGCCCGGCCGGGTCGCCTCAGTGGTCTTTCCTCTCCCCCGATCCCTGACCGGATCGGAGTCCGTTCTCGTGGCGCGGCTTGAACAAACGCCACACGTTCAGAACCCCTGCCGCCGCGCCAAGCACGACGAAGAGGGCCAGCAGCCACGGCGTGGTGCCGAGCCAGTGATCGAGTGACCATCCGATGGCCACCGCCACCAGCATGGCGGCAACCAGCTCGCCCGCCACCCGGAACCCCATCGCGAGCGGTCTTTCCGCCCAGCCGAGCCCCCCCGCATTCTTCGGCGGCGCGGCCTCCAGCCCAGACTTCACCCGCGCAGCCCGAAGCCGCTCCTCGAAGGAGGGGTCCGGTCCGGCCGGTGGTTCGGCCATAGGCTCTCCTTCGCAAACGCGCGCCTTGGCGGAAAGCGCCGGTTTGGTAACGACGGCTTCCGCGAGTGTCAAGGACGTGAAGCCCGAGCGAAGCCGCGGCTCGATTCAACCTGCTCTATTCGGCGGCCATGCGCGGTGGATCGGCCATCTCATGCGCCTCGGCAAGATCGACCGAGATGACACGCGAGATGCCGCGTTCCTGCATCGTGACGCCGTAGAGCCGGTCCATTCGCGCCATCGTCAGCGGATGGTGGGTGGCGATCATCATCCGCGTCCCACACTCACTCACGATGTCCTCGATGAGTCGGCAGAAGCGCCCGACATTGACGTCGTCGAGCGGCGCATCGACCTCATCGAGCACGGCGATGGGGGCGGGGTTGCACCGGAACACCGCGAAGATCAGCGAAAGCGCGACCAGCGCCTGCTCGCCGCCCGAAAGCAACGATAGCTGAGCGAGCTTTTTGCCCGGCGGTTGAGCATAGATCTCAAGCCCGGCAGCGAGCGGATCGTCCGAGCCGACCAGCGCGAGATGCGCCCGCCCGCCGCCGAACATGCGCGAGAAGAGAGCCTGAAAGTGCTGATCGACTTCGGTAAAGACCGCGGAGAGCCGCGCCCGCCCCTCGCGATTGATATGGCCGACCGAGCCGCGCAGCTTGGCGATCGCGGTCGCCAGCTCCTCGCTCTCGCGGACGATACCTCCAATCCGCTCCTCTATCTCCGCCGCCTCGATTTCGGCGCGGAGATTGACCGGTCCCATGGCCTCGCGCTCGCGCATCAGCCGGTCGAGGCGCCGCCTTGCCGTCTCCTCGGCCTCCGGGCGATCCGCATTCTCGCCGAGCTCGGGGAGGGCGGCATCGGCACCGAGTCGCTCGCGGATGCGAAGATCGACCGCCTCCAGCGCGGCCGCGCCTTGCGCGAGCGTAGCTTCGTCGCGGACAAGCCGCTCGCGGGCCGCGGCAACCTTCCGCTCCGCCGCACGGGCGGCACGATCTTCCCTTTCTCTCTCTTCCTCGGCTGCTGCAAGGGCTGAAGCCGAGTCGCGGTGGACCGATTCGGCAGCCTCGAGAGCACTGATCGCGGCCCCCTTTCGAGCGGCGAGCGAATCCGGCAGCCCGATGAGCGTCGCGTGCTCGGCCTCGGCCTGGGCGCGGCGCTTGGTGAGGTCGCAGGCCCGGGCGACGGCGGCTGCGCGCCGCTCCATCCAGCCTTCCTGCTCCGCCGAGATCGCCTCGCGGCGGGCGGCGAGTGCTGCCACGCGCGCGGCGATCGCCGCCTGGTCGGCCCGGGCGGTGGCTTCGCGGGTGCGGGCATCGGCAAGACGTCGGCGTGCCGCTTCGAGCGTTTCGCGGGCGGCGGACGGGTCGGGCAGCGCGGCGCGTTCGGCCGCGATGCGCGCAACGCCCGCTTCGAGCTCCGCGAATTCGGCTGCGATTCGCCCCATCTGCTCCCCGAGCGCGTCCAGCCGTGCCGCCGCGGCAGCTTCCTCCCGTCGCAGAGATTCACCCTTACCGCGAACTTCCTGAAGCCGTTTTTCGGCCTCGCGCCTTGCCTGCTCGGCCTCGCTGGCGGCGGCCTGCGCCGCACGCTCGGCAGCGGCGGAACCCTCCCGCTCGCCGCGAGTTGTCTGGGTTTTGCTCTCAGCGGCGGCGAGCGCAGCCCGCACGGTGATGAGCCGGTTGCGCTCGGCAAGCCGCACCGCTGTCGCACTCTTTGTACCGGGCGGGACCGAGTAGCCATCCCAGCGCCAGAGTCCGCCCTCGCGCGTAACCAGCGCTTGGCCAGGAGCGAGGCTTTCCTGAAGATGAAAGGCCTCGTCGGGTGTTGCTACAAGGCCGACCAGCGCCAGCGTGCGCGAGAGCATCGCCGGGGCGGACAGAAGCGTTGCAAGCGGCGTTGCGGCGCCGGGAAGCGCTGGCCTATAGGCGAGTGCGGGCAGTTCCCGCCAGTGTGTGGACTCGGCCTCGAGCGCCTCGCCGAGCGCGGCTGCGACGGCCCCTTCGAGGCCCGTCGGCACCGTAAGCCCGTCGGCGAGCGTCGCCCCTTTGTTGCGAGCCTTGCCTCCGGCGAGGACGGCGGTGAGCGCTTGGGCTTCGGCAGCAAGTCGTGTCCGCGCGCCCTCGGCTGCGGCGAGTGCCGAACGGGCATGCTCATGCGCTGCTGCTGCTGCTTGGCGCTCGTACTCTCGTTGCTCGCGCACCGCGCGCGTCTCGGTCACGGCAATTTCGGCCGCCCGCTCCGCAACCTCGATCTCGGCAAGCCGACCCGGATCGGGCCGGACGGCAAGCAGCCGCGTACGCTCGCTCTCAAGTCGTGTTTGCTCTTCGCCGAGTCGCCCAAGTCGCTGTCTCGCCCGGTTCTGTTCTGCCTCGAGCGCGCTGGCATGGGCCGTGACCGCGGCGGCCTCGTCAGCCGCCCGATCCGCTTCTACCGCTGCCGCCTCCGCTTCCGAAGAAGCCGCGGCGAGGATGGCTTCGATTGCCGCCGCCCGATCGGGCTCGACCGCGGCGGACGCGCTGATGTCGTCACTCTCACTTGCGAGCCGGACAATCGCAGCCTCGGCATCGGCGGCCAAGGCGGCAGAATGGATGAGGTCGCGCTCGATCTCGGCAAGTCGTTCTCCGGATGCGGCGAGGGCCGCCCCCGCGCGCGCCACCTCCGCCTCGATCTGCTCGCGGGCGAGCCGTGCCCGCTCGAGCGTGGTGCGCGCCACCGCCTCCGCATCGCGACGACCCGGCAGACGCGCGGCCGCTTCGGTGGCACGCGCAGTCGCTGCGGTCGCCTCCTCGATCACCTCAGCGAGGCTCGTTTTGGCTGCCTCGAGGTCGGCCTCGGCGGTATCGCGGGTGGCGAGCGCCTGCGCCCGCTCGATCGCAAGCAGCTCGGCCTCGGCGGCGCGTATCGAACCGCCCAGGTTGCGATAGCGGCTCGCCTGACGCGCCTGGCGCTTGAGGTTGCCCAGATGCTCTTCGAGCCCGGCTTTCATCTCTTCGGCACGGGCAAGGTTGGCTTCCGCCGCTTGAAGCTTGAGCTCGGCCTCATGACGCCGCGCATGCAATCCGGTAATGCCGGCAGCCTCTTCCAGCACCGCCCGGCGCTCCTCCGGCCGTGCCGAGATCAGCGCCGCGACCCGCCCCTGACTGACCAGGGCCGAGGACCGCGCGCCGCTGGCGAGGTCGGCGAGCAGGGTTTGGACGTCTCGAGCCCGCACCTCCTCGCCATTGATTCGGAAGGCGCTGCCATGCCCGCGCTCGACGCCACGGCTGATCGCGATCTCCGCCGCCGTATGGAAGGGGGTGGGTAGGGGCTCCTCGCCGGCCTCTAGTGTCAGCGTCACCTCGGCGAGATTGCGCGCCGGCCGTGCCACGGTGCCGGCAAAGATCACATCCTCCATCTCGCCGCCGCGGATCGAGCGGGCGCTGGTCTCGCCCATCACGAACCGTAGTGCATCGACGACGTTCGACTTGCCGCAGCCGTTCGGGCCGACGATGCCGGTAAGTCCCGGCAGGATTTCGATCAGAACCGGCTCGGCGAAGCTCTTGAATCCGACCAGGCGAAGGCGCGTGAAGCGGGCGGGCAAACTGTCTCCTTTAGCCGCTGGCGGCGGCGATCAGCTGGGCGAAGTCCGCATACGGCATCTCGCCCGCGTGCGATTGGCCGTTAATGATGAAGGTCGGAGTCGAGTCGACATGATATTTTTCCTGCGCCTCCCGCGCCTCGGAGAGGATGAAGTTCTCGAGCGCCTTGTTGGCGATCGCCTGATTGAAAGTAGCCGCGGACATGCCGGCAAGCGTGGCCATCTGCTGGAGTTGGGCGGTCGAGTTGACGTTCGGGGCGAATGCCCAGCGGTCCTGGCTCGCGAACAGGGCGAAGATGAAAGAGGCGTAACGCGACGGTGGCAGCTCCCGCGCCACCATCGCGGCGGTCAGCGCGACCCGATCGAGCGGGAAGTCGCGGAAGATCCAATAGGCCTTGCCCTGCGTGATCAACTTGCTCTCGACCTCGGGCATCGTCTCGTTGGCGAAGTCAGCGCAGTGGGTGCAGGTAAGGGAAAAATATTCGATGACCTGCACCTTGGCCTTAGGATCGCCGAGCGTCCTGGGGCCGAACGCCGGATCCGGGGAGGCGGCCGCACGGGCAATGGCGGGGAGGGAGCTTGCCGCGGCGGCCGCGAGGAGGGAGCGACGCAGAAAAGGCATGCCTGGAACCTCGCAGCAAATGATTAGGATGTAGCCAAACAGGCAGGGAAGAGGCCAGATTGGCATCGTCCTGGCCAAGGAAAAGGGGCCTCAGCTGATCTCCGGTCAAGCCCCGGACGTCCCAATGCTGCACTGCAGCGCAATAAAGCCCCGCGATAGCTTCCGCCTATCCGCGTTTCAGGCCTTTCCTATCTCTGTTTTTGCGCGCTTCGGCGCCTCGGGTGAGACTTGAATTCGTAAGCTGTTCGAAGCAATATCGAACCTGTCCTGACTGCATACGGCGCTTGGGACGATCCACCCGGGAGGAAAAACACATGTGGACGAAGCCGAAGGTCGTGGAGATCGCCGTGGGCATGGAAATCAACGCCTACGCTTGCGCTGATCTCGACTAAACGTCTCGAAGTTTTCCCACGCCGGGATGGATTCTTCACAAGATCCCTCCCGGCGTTTGTTTTTCTAAAAAAACGATGCGCATCGTCGTCCTTGGGGCCGCGGCGGGCGGTGGATATCCGCAATGGAATTGCGGATGCCCGAACTGTGCGCGGGCACGGCGGGGCGATGACGCTGCGCGGCCGCGAACGCAATGCTCGCTCGCCGTCTCCGCGGACGGGGACGCTTGGCTACTGTTGAATGCCGCGCCGGACCTGCGCGAGCAGATCGCCACAACACCGTCCTTGCAGCCGCAAGAAGGCGGGCGCGGAAGCCCGATCAAGGTCGTCGCCGTCAGTGGCGGCGACGTCGATGCGATCGCCGGTCTGCTGCACCTGCGCGAGAGCCAACCGCTTGCGCTCTATGCCTCGCGCCGGGTGCTGACGCTGATCGCCGCCAACCCGATCTTCCGGGTTCTCGCCCCTGGCTCCGTCGCGCGTCGCGAGATCATGCTCGGCCGGCAGGAGCCGCTCGGCGATTTTGCCGGCCATCCCCTTGGCCTTACCGTCGAGGCGTTCGCCGTACCTGGCAAGGTCGCGCTCTACGCCGAGGAGGAAGGTGAAGAGAGCTTCGGCACGGAGGAGGGCGATACGGTGGGATTCGCGGTAAGCGACGAAGCTGGCACATGCTTTCATTTCGTTCCTGCCTGCGCCTCGCTGTCTGAGGCGCTCATCGCCCGCATTCGCGGTTCCCGCCTCGTTTTTTTTGACGGCACGCTCTGGACCGACAAGGAGATGATCCGTCTTGGCCTCGGCATGAAAACCGGCCGCCGCATGGGGCACCTCAGTGTCTCGGGCAGCGACGGCACGATCGCCACCCTCGCTCCGCTCAATATCGCACGCAAGGTTTTCGTGCACGTCAACAACACCAACCCGATGATTCTGGACGATTCGCCTGAGCGGGCAGCCGTCGCGCGGGCCGGCTGGGAAGTTGCTTACGACGGGATGGAGATTGCGCTGTGACGAGCCTGATGAGCCCGGCTGAACTGGAAGCCCAACTGCGCGCAGTTGGTGCCGAACGCTACCACAACCGTCATCCCTTCCACGCCCTGCTGCATGGCGGGAAGCTCGAGAAGCGGCAGGTGCAGGCCTGGGCGCTCAACCGTTATTACTATCAGTGTCGCATTCCGCAGAAGGATGCGGCACTCATGGCGCGCTGCGAAGATTCAGCGCTGCGGCGCGTCTGGCGCCAGCGGCTCGTCGATCATGACGGTGCCGCGCCCGGCGAGGGTGGGATCGAGCGCTGGCTCCATCTTACTTCGGCTCTCGGTCTCGATCGCGATTACGTCATTTCGACCGCCGGTATTCTGCCCGCAACGCGCTTCGCCGTCGATGCCTATGTCGCCTTCGTCCGCGAGCGCTCTCTGCTCGAGGCCGTCGCCTCTTCGCTTACCGAAATTTTTTCTCCCGCCATCATCTCCGAGCGCGTGGCCGGGATGCTGGCGAACTACGATTTCGTCACACCAGAGACGCTCGCCTACTTTAATGCACGTCTTGACCAGGCACCGCGCGACGCGGATTTCGCGCTTGATTACGTCAAGCACCATGCCCGCACACCGGGGCAGCAGCAGGCGGTGATCGGCGCTCTCGTCTTCAAGTGCGACCTGCTCTGGGCACAGCTCGACGCACTCCATCACGCCTATATTTCCCCCGGCCACGTGCCACCAGGTGCTTTTGGCGCGAGTGCATGAGCGCGAACCTCACCGCTGCCAGTCGGCCGGGGCTCTCGCCGCACACGCGGATGAAGAACGATACGGCGCGTGGCGGCTGGGTCCTGCTGGCGCCGGAGCGCGTGCTGATGCTTGACGCGATCGCCGCCGAGATCCTCACTCTCTGCGACGGCAACGCCGATATCGGCACGATCGCCGACGAGCTTGCGCGCCGCCATTCCGCACCACGCGAAGAAGTGCTGGGTGACGTTCTTGAGATGCTCCAGGAGCTCCGTAACAAGGGGCTGCTCGTTGCATGAGTACGGCTGGTCCTCCGCTCGCCTTGCTTGCCGAGCTTACGCATCGCTGTCCGCTCGGCTGCCCTTATTGCTCCAACCCGCTCACCCTCGACCGTGTGCGTGATGAGCTCGACACTGCGACATGGCTCCGCGTCATTGACGAGGCCGCTGCACTCGGTGTGCTGCAGGTCCATTTCTCGGGTGGCGAGCCGTTGGTGCGCCGCGATCTCGCAACCCTTATCGGCCATGCCCGCGCCGCCGGGCTCTACACCAACCTCATCACCTCCGCCGTGCTGCTCGACGCGCCCCGCCTCGCGTCACTTCAGGTCGCAGGCCTTGAGCACGTGCAGATTAGCTTCCAGGACACTGAACCCGGAAACGCCGACCGCATCGCCGGCTTCCAGGGCGGGCACGAAAAGAAACTCGCTGCGGCACGGATGGTGCGCGAAGCGGGCCTTGCGCTTACCATCAACGCGGTTATGCACCGCCAGAACCTCGGCCATCTCTCCGAGATGATCGATCTGGCGCTCGTTCTTGGCGCCGGACGGCTCGAGATCGCACATGTGCAGTATTACGGCTGGGCGCTCTCCAACCGGAGCAGCCTGATTCCCAGCCGCGAAGAGGTGCGCAACGCCGTCGCCGTGGTGGCTGCGGCGCGCGAACGGCTTAAAGGCCGGCTCGTCATCGACCATGTGGTGCCTGATTATTACGCCCACAGACCGAAGGCCTGCATGGGCGGCTGGGCACGGCAGTTCATGAATATCGCGCCCTCCGGCTTGGTTCTTCCATGCCATGCCGCGCAAGGCATCCCGAACCTGCGATTCGATTCTGTAAAGGAACGCTCCCTCCGAGAGATCTGGGCCGACTCCGAGGCGTTCGAGCGCTTTCGTGGCACGTCATGGATGCCCGAGCCGTGCCGCTCATGCGATCGCCGCGAGATCGATTTCGGCGGCTGCCGCTGCCAGGCGATGGCGCTCACCGGCGATGCTGGAGCGACCGACCCGGCCTGCGCGCTCTCGCCTCACCATGCGCGCCTGCTCGCCACGGCAAAGGCTGAGAGCGAAGCGGTCATACCACCAAGTTTCGTTTATCGCCGCTACGCAAAAATGCCGCATGAGGAAGAATCGCCTGCTTAAGGAGGATCGGAAGCTTCGCCCCTCGCAGAAGGCTTTCCCCCATGCACACCCAGCAACGGCACGGCCTTGAAAGCGGTTCATTTTAGCGGATAGAGGCTAGATGGCTCAGGTCACCGTAAGGGCCAGGGGCAGGTGAAGAGCCCCGACGTTATTGGTCTAATAGATCACCACGCTGCGAATCGATTCCCCGCGTGTCATCAGGTCGAACGCGTCGTTGATGCGCTCGAGCGGCATGGTGTGGGTGATGAGATCATCGATATTCACCCGATGATCCATGTACCAATCGACAATGCGCGGCACGTCTGTGCGGCCGCGCGCGCCACCAAAGGCCGAGCCTTTCCACACTCGTCCGGTGACCAACTGGAAGGGGCGCGTTGAGATCTCCTGGCCCGCGCCGGCGACGCCGATGATGGTGCAGACGCCCCATCCCTTGTGGCAGCATTCGAGCGCCTGGCGCATGAGCGTGGTGCTGCCGACGCATTCAAAGCTGTAATCGGCGCCGCCACCGGTTAGCTCGACGAGGTGGCCGACAATATCGCTGATGCCCTTCGGGTTGACGAAGTGGGTCGCACCGAATTTCCGCGCGAGCGCCTCGCGCTTGGGGTTGAGATCAACGCCCACGATCATCTCGGCGCCGGCCATGCGCGCGCCCTGAATGACATTTAGCCCGATGCCGCCGAGCCCGAAGACGACAACCCGCGCCCCTGGCTCGACCTTGGCGGTGAAGATTACCGCACCGATCCCTGTGGTGACGCCGCACCCGATATAGCAGACCTTGTCGAACGGCGCGTCGGTGCGAATCTTGGCCACTGCGATCTCGGGCAGCACGGTATGATTGGCGAAGGTCGATGTGCCCATATAGTGCAGAATCGGCCGGCCATTGAGCGAGAAGCGACTGGTGCCGTCCGGCATCAAGCCGCGGCCTTGGGTGGTGCGGATCTTCTGGCAGAGATTGGTCTTCCGGCTGAGGCAATATTCGCACTCGCGGCATTCCGGCGTGTAGAGCGGGATCACATGATCGCCCGGCTTCACCGAATGCACACCCTTGCCCACCTCGAGCACGACGCCCGCACCTTCATGGCCGAGGATGGCTGGAAACAGCCCCTCCGGATCCGCGCCGGAAAGCGTGTATTTGTCGGTATGGCAGACGCCGGTGGCCTTGATCTCCACCAGCACCTCTCCCTCATGCGGGCCTTCGAGCTGGACCGAATCGATGCTGAGCGGCTTGCCGGCTTCGAAGGCGATGGCGGCGCGGGTTTCCATGGTTCGCAACCTCAAATGTCACGAGGGCCGAGTGGAACGACGAGCCACGCGCCGATTGGCGCGCAGCCCGTCGGTATGGAGAGAATGTATCAGGCGGCTGCTCTCTCAGTCGCTGCCCACCCTTCATGTCGCGGCAACCCGTCATTCGGAATCGTGAGCATCGGATGCTTCGAACGGGTGAAGACCCAGCGGTCGGGCATCACCCCGAGCGAGGCTCCACGCTCGAGCGTCGGCACGTGCACCAGAACGAAATCAGGAAATGCGTCCACATAGAGGAACATGTGGCAGCCACAGGTGCCGCAGAAGCGGCGATGGCAGGTTGGCTTGGTGTCAAAGTTCCGAATCTTCTCCTCGCCCGAAACGATGCGGAAACCACTCTTCTCAACCACGGCGATGATCGCCATCGCGCCACCCGAAATGTCCGTGCAGTCGGTGCAGAGGCAATAATGCAACTCGTACGGCTGCTTCGTGATCTCGAAGCGCACCGGATTTGTTTCGCACCGGCAATGGCCAGTCACATGGATTCCTGATCCAGACATCGTCCTTTCCTCCCCCTCCGGGAATTTCTCTTCAGGCTTCAAGTCCTGTGCCGGCCCTCAGCCCGAGCTCGGGAAGCGCATTCTCCCCGCTTCGGCCGGGCAGCCGTCACCTCGTGTTCCCTCGCGCCCTCATTTGAGCGTTAGGATCCAGTTGACAATTTCGGTGATCTGCGCGTCCGACAGATTCGGATGCGGTGGCATCGGCACCATGCCCCAGGTGCCCACATGACCATTCTTAACTGCATCGACGAGCGTCGGGACCGCGTTTGGCTGACCGGCGAACTTCTTGGCAACGTCCTCGAATGACGGGCCAACGATCTTGTGGTCGACGGCGTGACAGGTGACGCAGTCATTGTTCTGGAAGAGTTGCTCGCCAGGCGGCACCGCCGCCCTAACAGGGAACGGAAAAAGCATGGCGATGAACGCCGCAAGTGCCAACGTCAGCGTTACGCCCGCCGCTTCGTGTTGCCATGTGTCCGTCATCATCCCTCCTTGTCGTGAGCCATCATTAGGATCGTCGTCACGCCTTTAAGCTGTGCCCCCGTATCCCCTCCTTGGTACGATGCACTGCACAATTCAAGGTCCCCTCCCAGCCACGGCCGCAGGGGATGACATTTCGGACAACCATTCATCACGTCTTTTGCCAAGGCTGCAAGAGCCGTGCCATTGCTGCATGTTTCCAATTGCCCCGCGATTTCACGCGCTTGCCGGTGCACCATGGTGTCGTCCATCCCGCCGCTGCATCAGAGACGTGACAGGGATACCGAAAAGAGGGACAATTTGTACCTGACAATGAGTGCCGGATTGACCGGCCAGCGTCGCCAGCGGATGACAAATCGCGGTGGGCGGCTGTGGCGAGGGGAGATGTCCGACATGCACGGGGAGGTTTCGGCCGGCCAGACGAACCCCACGGTGCAGAGGGTGGAGAGCCACGCCGATTTCGTTCGGCGCAGCTGCGCCGGCGCTGTCGGCAGCATGCTCGGGCCACAGACCGAACCTTATGTCATCGCGGCGTGGGAGCGATGTCTCAGTGATTATCGGCTTGAGCCCGGCGGCAACCCAGCGAGCGAGCGCGTGGGCAGCAAGATCTTGGAGAAGCGGCGGGCGCAGCTCGGCCCGCTGGCCCAGATCGTGCGCGCCGAGATGCGCCGCCTGTTCGGCCAGATCGCACCCTCGCACTATGTGCTCCTGTTGACCGACGCCGACGGCCTCATTCTCGAACAGATGTGCGAGCCTGGCCACGAGGAATTGCTGCGCCGCGTCGATCTCGCCCCCGGTTTCATCTGGGACGAGCGACACGAGGGCACCAACGGACCCGGCACCTGCCTGCATGATCGCCGGCCGCGTCTGGTCCATCGCGAGGAGCATTTCTTCGCCCGCAATGTCCGCATGACCTGTTCCGCTGCGCCGCTCTGGGGCCCCAACGGGCAGCTCCTCGGAGCGCTTGATGCGTCGCACTTCGACTGCCCGGACAGCCGTCAAAGCCAGGTGCCCACACTTGCCCTGGTCGGCACTTCAACCCGGATCATCGAGCAGTCCTACTTCACCAGCAGCTTCAAGGATTGCTGGATCGTCCGCTTCCATGAGCAGACGGAGATGGTCGGACAGCTTCACGCCGCCATGCTGGCGGTGGATGAGCATGGCCGCATCCGCGCCGCCGACAGCACCGCACCCGCGCGCCTCGGGTTGGACGGGTATGAAGCGCTCGTCGGTCGCGGCATCGAGGATCTGTTCGATATCTCGGCGAGCCGCTTCTTTAGCGACGCGCAGGCCCATCCCTATCAGATCTGGCCGGCCACCAGCCGCAACGGTCATCTCCTCTATGCCGGCATCTGGCCACCGCAGGAGCTGCCGCCCACGCCCTGGCCGGCCAAGGGCATCACGCCGTCGCGGTTGAGCCGGCGGGCCGACCTTTCCGCCCATCGCCTCGGCGATCCGGTCATGGCGCACAATGTCTGGTGTGCTGAACGAGTGATGGATCGCGACATCCATATCCTCCTCCAGGGCGAGACCGGGACGGGCAAGGATACCTTCGCGCGCGCCATCCACCAGAGCGGCGAGCGCCGCGATAAGCCGTTCATTGCGCTGAGTTGCGCGGCAATCCCAGAAACGCTGATCGAGAGTGAGCTTTTCGGTTACGATTCCGGTGCCTTCACGGGTGCACGCGCCGGCGGGATGCGCGGCAAGGTGGTCGCGGCGCACAACGGCGTCTTGTTCCTCGACGAGATCGGCGACATGCCGCTCAGCCTGCAGGCGCGCCTGCTGCGGCTGCTCGAGGAGAAAGAGGTGATGCCGCTCGGCAGCAGTCGCGCCATCACCGTCGATGTACGCGTGATCAGCGCGACCAACCGCGATCTTGCTCGGATGGTGCTTGAGGGCGGCTTCCGCAAGGACCTCTACTATCGCCTGAGCGGGCTCACACTCACCCTCCCGCCGCTTCGCGAACGGCGCGACATCGAGCAGCTCATCCGCAGCATCGCTGCCGAGGAGAGCCGGGACGCGCCTGTTACCTTCGCACCCGACGCCTTGGCCGCCCTGCTCGCCCATCGCTGGCCCGGCAATATCCGCGAGCTCAGGAACACGCTTGCGACCGCGATTGCGCTCGCTGGCAGCCAGCGGATCGAGCTGCTCCATCTTGGCCGCAGTTTCGGTGAGGTACCGCTTGCTGAGCTTCCGCCGGCGCCGGCGCCGCTGCCCTGCCCTGAGGCGGCCGGTGGGGCTACGAATCCGCTCGCCGTGGCAGAACGCGAGCGGCTGCTGCTCGAACTCAAACGCCGCCATTGGAACGCGACCGCAACCGCGGCGGCGCTCGGCATCAGTCGGAACACGCTCTACCGCAAGCTACGCAAGCATGGCGTCCGCGTCGGCCCGGACGAAAGCGCGGCGAGCTGAACGGAAGGCCAAGGGCTCTGCTTCCCGCCTCCATTGGGGCCTCGGGCTTTGGGCCTTTTCCGTTTTGGGAAAGCAATGGAAAAAAATCCCGGCTTTGCCGGCGTGATCGCGAACTCCTATGTGCTTGCATGCAATGGATCCGATAGGAAGCAGAACCTCCTGCCTACCCCCCGGCGAAGAGGAGGTGGTCGCGCGCATCTAGCAGCGGCACCCCGTAGCTCTCGAGAATGCGCGTGATTTCCGGCTGCTCCTTGGCGATAGCGGAATCGAGTGTTTGCCGCCATGCATCCTCACCTTGCCGCACGCCCATCACGATGCTGAACACCATCGGCGGATCATTGTCCGATTCGTGCAGGAGCGGAGCGATCGTGAGCTTGCCGCCGGAGCGGCTGGCGAAATAGCCGGCGATCGGTCCCCATAAGACCCCAATATCGATCTTCCCGTTCTCGACATCCTGAGCCATGTCGCGTGCTGGTGAGAAGAAGCGGAGATTGACCGAAAGCTCGTAGGAATGGACATGGTCGAGAAGATTGTTC
>JASHRV010000074.1 GCA_030037175.1 Acetobacteraceae bacterium | reverse complement strand
GATTGCCTCGATCTCGTCAGGGAAGAGCGTCATGCGTCGCGCGATCTGTGCATCCGCCAATTTCTGTCGGTGTGCCACCCAACGCAGATCATTCGCGACGTATGACAGCTGAGCTGCCGAAAGTTTCGCACGCTGCTCGGCACTCATCGGCGCGCGGATGCGGGGCTCTTGAGCACGTTTCGCTGACATCGACATCCTCTCCTTCGCTGAAAGGCGTGAACACGCCTTTCGGCGGACGCCTCGCGGCGAGCGCGGGAGAGGAGGGGGCGAAGAGCGGGCGGGCCCGGCCGGGGTGCGCGGCGAGCAGGGCTTACCCTGCGAGCGCGCGGCCCTGCCGGCGCTGTAGGCCACTCTTCGTGAGGGAGGGGAGGGCAGAGCCCTCCTCTCCCGCTAAAAGCGCGTCTGCCTGGAATGACCGTTTGCAGCAGCCGTGCGCTTTGCCACTCTCTAGTGCTGCTGTCAGGCCGCCTTGTGCCGCCGCTGCCACCCGGACTTCCACGAAAATGACAAGGTCCGTCCCGAGCGGGTAAAATCCCATTCTAACTTTCACGCGCGCCTTATCCGCGAGAGAACCGTTGCTCGGCAGACGAATGGCACGCTTCAATCGTGGGGTACTAAATCACCTGGCGCGACCGCTTGCCCGGCACCTTCCGGGATTCGGAGTCGTCATTCACCGGGGTCGGCGCAGTGGCCGCATTTATGAGACACCCGTAAATGTGTTCCGCCGCAGTGACGGCTACGTGGTCGCGTTGACCTACGGCGCAGGCGCTGACTGGGTAAAAAATGTGCTTACTGCTGGTGTCTGCGACCTGATTACCCACGGTCGCCGCTTGCGGGTCCTCGTTTCACATATCCAGCATGACGAGCAACTACTCCCCGTCCCGGCTATCGTCCGACCGGTATTGCGGCTGATTCGCGTTGCGGATTTTCTGCACTTGAGCTCGCCACGGCCGGAGCACGAGGCCTCACTTCCATAATGACAGGTCCTGAGTCGAGAAGAGGTACGAAACTGCCCGAGCCAAGTGGTGGCGAACATGTGCTTCCGGGATCGTGCGATAGACCGGCCTATGCCCGTGCTGGGTTGGGATTGGACATTAGCATCGGCAGTGGATCAACGTGGGCGCTGATTGTATGAGTGAGTCGCTTCTGCAGTTCGGGCCCGAGATCTGGATAGCCGACGGTCCAGTGACGTCGTTTCATAGCTTCCCCTATCCAACACGGATGGCAGTGATCCGGCTATCCGACGGGAGCCTGTTTGTTTGGTCGCCCGTAACGCTGTCGGACTCGCTTGGTGCTTCAGTCAACGCACTCGGCCCGGTACGCCACCTTGTCTCGCCCAATTCACTGCATCACCTGTTTCTTGGGGAGTGGAAGTCCGCCTATCCAGCGGCGCGCCTCTACGCTTCGCCGCGGCTGCGACGCAAGCGCCGAGACCTTTGCTTCGATGCCGAGCTCAGCGATGCTCCCGAGCCCGAATGGGCGGCTGACATCGAACAGGTCATCCTGCGCGGAAGCTTTGCGCTCACCGAGGTCGTGTTCTTTCATCGTGGCACCCACACGGCCCTGTTTGCCGATCTGATCCAGAATTTTCCACCCGACTGGTTCAAGGGGTGGCGCGGGTTCCTCGCTCGGCATGGCGGGATCGTCGCCCCCATTCCCAGTGCACCGAGTGACTGGCGTGCGAGCTTCCTCAATCGTCGCGCTGCGCGCGTCTCACTCGACAAAGTTCTCGCTTGGCCAATCGAGCGGGTGCTGATCGCACATGGAGATCTGCCAACGGGAGATGGAGCGGCCTTTGTGCGCATGGCCTTTGCCTGGTTGCTCGGGCATGATGGGGCCACCTGACCGGCAGATACGACATGAACCTTAATATGCAGAGTTGGACGTAGAGCGGCGGACGCCCAACGATGGTAAATGTCCGGTTTCCGGATCAGCTGACAAACCGGTGCACGGCGGAGTGGGGTCGAAAGCGGCGGGCGATGCCCGCCGCTTTCGGCCGCTTCAGTCGCGGCGCGGCCGTGACCAAAGGAGTGCAAACCCGCCATCATCCTGCTCGATCAGGTTCGCGAAAATCGGAGCCGCAAACGTCGGATCGTCAAGCTTAACCGAGTGGTAGGTCCGGCCGCTCTCGGATGTCTTCTCCCAGGCGCCGCCCACTTCGGTCTTGCCGCAGAAGACCCGGTAAGTCGGGGCATTCGCGGAGGCGTCGGCGTTCGGGATAAAGGCGAGCTTCGCGTCGATCGTAAGGGTGCGAACCGATCCGAAAAGTTTGCCGTCCTTCGCGGTGAAGGTGCCGATGGTCGCCATGGCGTTCAATCTCCGTGTTGCTCGGGGCCGCCCATCGGCCTCGATGGCACGATGACTGGCCGGGGGCCGGAGCCAGGGCACCGCTTGCGGCCGGAGCGAAGCGGAGGACCGCAGCCGGCGGTTATTTTGTCGCGCGAGGAATGGGCGCGCAGCGGCCAGGGGAAAATAATCGCCGGCGAGGTTGCCCTGGCTCCAGCCCCCGGCAATCGTGCCTGTGAGAGAGGCCAGATGGCGGCGCCCGCGATCGGCGGAGTGATCCAGCTCTGGCGAGAGCTCGGTGCCACCGCCTGGTTCGGCTGTATATCCAGGAGGACGGCCAGAACCCGTGCTGCGCTGCTCGTGTCGTGCCCGGCAAGGCCCCCTCCCCTGCCCGACTGGCCGTGCATCGCCGAAACCGGCCAGCGCACCGCCGGAAAGACATCAGGCCGGCCGCGCCTTACGACTCATCCCGTCAACGTCGCCGTTTTCGCGGCTCGGGCGCCGCCCTGAGCGACGATAGGTGTGGAGATCCTGCCGACCGTGACTTCCCGGGCTCAAGTGGCCGAAGGCGGCGGGCAGTGCCCGCCGCGCAGGCGCCTACAATGTCTACCCGAGCCCGACCGCGCGGCCGTCATTTGAGCCTGCGGCCCGATCCTCGTGTCTTGGCCGCATTTTGCTCCGCCGTAACATCCGGCGCGGCCGTCTGACCCCCCTGCCCTTTTCGGGCGACGCCCGCCCAACACCGGCCCGCAGCGGTGTCCTTGGCGTGCCGCGTCTCTTTCGTAGGACCAATTGCGCGGAAGATAACCCGCACGCCCGGCGACAGCCCCGCGCCGTGATCAGGCAAATCAGCAAGGTCGCCGACATAGATGCGGTTGCCGGCGCCAAGCAGGAAATTCGAACCCCCGGCGCCAGCGAATATACCCGCGTATTCCTGCCCCGCAGTGGTGGTCGCGATGTATCGGTCATTCCAATTGATGTCGCCACCTCGTTGCTGTGCCGTGGCGAGGAATCGGGTCGCCGTCACCAGTGCGCGATGTCACTCAGAATCAAGCAGCGCGACGAACATGCGCTGAAGTGGCTCTTCGCTTCCTTGCCCTCCGGCAATGCACACCGCGACCATGCGCTCGCGCGTGATGCCCTGGAAATCAAGCGCGAACCCCGCTATCTCGGCCACATGCTCCCACAGGATGCGCTGGGTACGACCGTTTCCTTCCCGGAAAGCGTGGAGGATGTTCACTCGATTGAAGTAGTGGGCTAGGGGATCGATGAAGTCGGCGCGGTCCAACCCTTGCAGATTGTTCTCCGCCGCGAGGCTCCGAAAAATCTCCTTTCCCTCACGATCTATGTGATTTGGGGGAACGAAGCTTGTACCCAAGGGGCTACCCTCGAACTCCGCCTTGAACAGGGCGGTCGTGCGCGGCTGGCCCACCCAATCGTATATGTCCTGAAACAGACATCGATGAATTGCCTTGAGCAATGCGAAGCCCTCGGCCTGCGGGAGACCGTTCGTGCGCATCTCCACCGCGCGGCGCTCAACGAGTGCAGTCTCGATCCGCCTTGCTTTTGAGAATGGGCTTCGGGACCTCCGGAATCTCGGTCTCGTCCAGCGCGGCACGAAGCTTCGCCTTCGAGGCTTTCCAGATGTTATCTTTCAACAGTCC
Organism: Acetobacteraceae bacterium; assembly: GCA_030037175.1. Taxonomy (GTDB): domain Bacteria; phylum Pseudomonadota; class Alphaproteobacteria; order Acetobacterales; family Acetobacteraceae; genus JAKAWQ01. The sequence continues at coordinate 6,328 of JASHRV010000074.1, read as the reverse complement.
TCTTCTGCTGGCTTGAATAATCTCAGGCGATGTCCTTTGAAACTGCTCAATCACTGCCCCGAAATGCGCCGCAGCCATATGCACGGGGGCGCACATTGCATGCCAATAGGCCCAACTGAGATCGGCAAACATCAGCACATCATACTTTTCAAGAAGATTGTTCGTGATCGTCTCGACAGCGCGGCCGTCGAGCATTTGCCTCGACTCGAACCTGCTGTCCCAAATGCGAAAGGGTGGCTGCTCGTGGAGCCTGAACACCGCCCCCCCAATTGAGAAGGCGCACACAAAAATTGCTTTCGTAGGCAACAAATCGGCGCAAAATTCAGTATAGCCATAGTAGACAATCGGCAAGCCGAAGGTCAACGAAAGGCAATTTCTCACCTTGTTCCTGAACTCCTGAGACGGGCAAGATCGGTACACGATTCTCCCGCGACGACTCTTCCGACCTTGGCCGTGCACTGTCGTTACAAAAAGCTCGACACCGCCGAGGACAAGGCTCATCGCCGCCCGTCCGACCGACTTTTCTTCGCCTGCCCCCAATATCGATATGCCGTGCTCCGGCGAACCCACGATCTCGGTCGTCTTCTCAACGCTGCTATAATCGAGGCTGTCAGGCCACAGGGCATTTTCGTGGAGGTTATCGATCCATTCTATGAGATAAACGGATTGCCTCTCGCTTGCGAAATCGAGCTCGATGCTGTGCACCAAGCTTTGCTCGACAGTTTCGGGCTTTTCTTTTCCGGCGGGAGTGTATGATCTCACTCCCTGAGGGACTACACCGCGTGCTGCCCCTCGCCAGCCAGCTAGATGCCGAAATTGGATGGCCTCGGTGCTCTGACGCAGCGTGCCGGCCGGAAAACCCGGCCTGTCCTCTTTTAACCAGCCTTCGGAAATCGTCGTAAGGATGAGATCGCCTTTTTTATTCCTCTTGAGTTTCACGCTCCTGACGGAGTCGCGCAAAGGGCCTGAATCCGTCACGCCAACAAGCCCGTCGTCGAAGTAGCTAGTGATATCCTCGACCTGAGCTTTCCTCATTTCCATCCTGATTTACTGCGTATCCGGCTAGTCATATTGCTGGTGTGAAGAGCATCTGCGCGGCTCACTCACACTCGAATTCTTTCCACCTCATCGAGGCTGAGCTCCTCGCGGCGGCCGTCGTAGAGTTGCGTCGTGCGCGTGCTGACGTGGTTCGCCATCTGGGCCGCCTTCTCCGGCGTGCCACCGTTTTTAAGATACGCGGTGATTCCCGTCGCCCGAAAGCTGTGATTGCTGAGCTTGGTGGCAATGCCGGCCGCCGCCGCGCGCCGCCGGATCATGAGATAGGCACTTGCCTGCGGCAGTGGTGTGCGCGTGAGCGGCCGTCCCTTGCTGCGGCCGAGTGTTCGGAACAGCGGCCCCTTGGGATCTGCATCGAGGCCCGCGCCGTCGATGTAGGCGGTGAGGTAGGTCTCAAGATTATGGTGGCACGGCATGGCGTGTCCCTTGCCGCCCTTTTCCCGCAGGCGCACCCAAAGCCGGCGCTGCTGCGTGTAAACATCGTCCACCTTCATGCCAAGCACCGCACCGATACGTGCGAAGCTGTAGACCATGATCGCGACGAGCGCCCGGTCGCGCATACCGGCGATTGTCGTCACCTCGATGCAGTCGATAAGGGCGCGGGCTTCCTCCGGCGAGAGCACCGGCGTCTTGCCCTGCTTCACCGCGTGCGACGGGCCGCGCACCGAGCTGGCCGGGTTCACCGGCACCACCTGGCCGGTCACCAGCCAGTCGAACAGCTGCCGGATGGCCGCGAGTCGGGCCTTGACGGTCGGCGCGGCATGCGTCTGCTGCTGCAGCTCGATCCACGCCGCTACGTGGAGCGGCTGCACGGCCGCTATCGAGGGCACACCTTATCCTCGCACCAGGCCAGAAACCCTGCCACAGCGCGGCCATAGGCGCGCCGCGTATGTGGATTGCGGATGTTGGTGGCGAAGAATTCGAGGAAGCGGCGGCCGGCTTTGTCACCGGCGTTGGCGATCACGGCGGGAAGGCGGCTTACGGGGAATAGGGGGCTGATCTGGTTCACCCGAAGACCTTGTTGGCGTCGAACTTAAGCCCTGCTGCGTTCAACTCACGCGCCAGTTTCAGCTTCCATCCGTCGGCTTCATCCAACTCGGTGTAGATGACACCATAGAGATCAGAGGGTATCTCGACCGCGCCCTTGCGCAAGAGGCAGGCGCGACCTCTACCCAGCTTGCCCACAAAATACCCTAGCTCGAAAATTACATTTTGCCGCGCGCGGGCCGACTTCGCTGGCGTTATGACCGCACCACCAATATCGTCAGGCGTAAGCAACACCACGGCAAAGCCGACTTGCTTAGCATAAGCTTCAAACTTTTCGATGATGGTGAGGCCTTGGTCCGGCTGCTCGTGAAGGATGATTGCTTCAAGCTCAACCTTTTCCAAAAAGCGCGCTACGGCATCGCGCGCGCCATGATCGTGGCCATGCACAACAAAGACCTTCGACACGCCAGATGTCGCGGTAACTGGGCGGTCTATGATCGAAGCGGTCTCTTGTTCTTCGTCTTGGATTTCCTCCTCTAGAAAGCGCACAGCCCGGCCCAAAAGGCTGATTGCCTCCGTCTTGCCTTCAGTCACGTATTGGCGTGCTTCGTGGGAATCATCGTAATGCCGCCCGTCAAAGCTGGGCATCATTCTGACCGATCCATGGTCTAGAGAGGTTGCCCGCCGGTAGCGCCGATATTCTACTGTGTTGTGTCCAAATATTGTTGATAATGTCTCTTCAATAGCGGTCTCTAGCTCCTGCAGCCTTGGGTCCGTGAATCGCTTCTGCACAGTCTGAGGATCGAACGCTTCCAACTCCGTGATGCGCTGGCGCAAGCGGGCAATGCCGCGACGCTTCTGGTCGATGCTCAAGATCGGCCGTTCAGGCTGGGGAGGCGGAGCGGCACGACGGGCCATAGGCTGGGCTCCGACTCGGGAAGGAATGTGTCGGTTTCATCTTATATCCACCGTGGTCGATTCGGGTCAACTTTATATGATAAAAGGACATTATCATATATACACATACGAAGTTTATCACTTCGCAATGCTTCCAGGATGTGATCAACGTCACAACATTGTTATTGCGCTTGCGATATACTTCCAATTTGCTTGGATGGATCCGCGTTTTCCCCTTTGTGCGCTCCGTCAGAGTTCATCTCTTTCCGTTAATTGGGATTTTACTTCGATGTGTATTGTGCGGATCACCGTAGCTTGCGCCCTCGCAGCTCTTCTGGTCGCATGCACCAACTTAACCTCGGTATCGCAGTTCGCGGAAAGTGGCGCCAATGCCACAAGTGCGACCGATGTGTTCCCCAGTTACGTAGATGCGGAGGCTAACGCGGTCAGACTCGCGTATCCTCCGACCGACCACCCAACATCAACCGACATTGCAGGTAAGGAACAAGCACAAAAACTCTACGAGGCCGCCCCAGCGTTAGCAAATGCAGATCAGGTGGGGCTGAAAGCCCTATCCTTGTATTTTCAGGTTCTGGCGAGTCTTTCATCCGACCAGCTCATCGAGGTCAAAGACTCGGCAACATCTATAAGCAACTCTCTGCATTCTCTTGGCGCAACCAGCGCCGCAAGCGTCGCTCCGGCTAGCAGCCTGATACAATTGCTGATCTCTGCACCTCTTGACGCTTGGCGTAACCGCGCGGTCGGAAACCTGATCCGATCGGCGAACAATGACGTGCTCCAACTTTGTTCGGACCTTTCAACCTCTGCCAAGGCGGTAGCGGTAGTTTGGGGGGCCGATGTCGAATCAGCAAGCGCCTACTACGGCGGAATACCCGGTCCCTCCAGCGACATCCGCGGCGCCGTGATGATGATGGCACTTGCTAACCAAGAGGCAACCGCATTTCGCCAACAACAACAGAAGGCGATTGCCCTTGGGAACGTTCTAGACAACGTGTGTAGCGGTCAAAAGGAGCTGTTTTCGAACGTTGCCCGGCTAGATCTCGAAACGTTGCAGGCCGCTCTTAATGGCTACTTCGCTGAGATCGAAAGTACGACCAAAGTTCTTCAGAAGTAGGCCCTAGGAGGCTACGGCTATGGCGACTGCTCAGGATTTGGTTGATCTTGGTAATAGTCTGCTCACGTTTGCCGGTGAGATTGACGATTATATCGACGGACAGAGTAACCCCTACGACCAAGCTTTTCGCACGTTGCGTACGGTTGAGGGACAAATTGCTAGCGCGGCCAATCAAGTGGCCAGTTTAGCGATCGCCATGCTGGCGCCTGACGTAGCTTCCGCCACGCAGGATCTCACATCGAAGGTTAAGGCGGCGCAGGTCGTCTTGAAGACAATCACAAATGTTCAGAAGGCGGCGCAGATAGTAGCAGCCGTCTTAGCGGTTGCTGTAGCTGCAGCCACCGGGAACCCTTTTTCCGCCGCGAGTAGCGTTGATCAGCTCGCATCTCAACTACAGTCGGTACTTGCATAGCCCCACATCCTGCGGGCGATGTCCTTCTCCTCTGCGCCGACAGCGTCGGCGTAGATGGCGGTGGTGGTGAGCTGAGCGTGGCCGATCCATTTCTGCACCGAGTTGAGTGGAATTCCCGCCGACACCGCGGCCACCCCAAATCCCTGCCTCAGCCCCTTGGGCGAGGCCTGTGGCCCCTCCAGCCCGGCGGCTTCCATCACCGCGTGGACGGCGCGCCAGCTGGTCATCCGGCTCCAGGGCCAGAGCCGCTCACCGCGGCCCTTCCCGCGACGAGCCTGGCGCTCGCGGATGCCATGCACCAGGTTGAGCGCCTCGAGGGGCGTGGGCGGCACGGGCACGGCACGAAAAATCCCCGGTCGCCCCTTCTTCAGGCTCGCGAAGACCAGTACGCCGGCGGCGAGGTCCACCCGATCGACGGTGAGCGCCAGAGCCTCCGAGAGCCGGCAGCCGGCATAGGCGAGGGTCATGCAAAGGGTGCGCACCTGGCGATCGGCGCGCTCGGCCGTCGCGAGGAAGGCCGCGCGTTCGCCGGCGGTGACGTATTTCCGGGTGCCGTCAGCCGTGTAGAGCCGCATTCCGACGGAGGAACCGTCGCCCGAGGCCTGCGCCTTGGCCCGGCTGAGGGACGTTGCCCGGACGGCTGATCCGGGCGCCCGCTGCATCGGCGCCGGCCCAGCCTTGTCGCGCTCTCCAGGCTTTGCCGCCGTGGCCGCGCGCCCGCGCGCGGTCATGCGGCCCGGTCCCTATAGCCGCGGCGACGTTTGGTGCGAGCGAGCCTGGCGAGGGCGTTGATGGCGGCGCCGGCGTCGGGGTGTGGGTCGAGGCGGATCCGGCCGGGCGTGCCGATGCGGCCCCAGTGGCGGGCGAGCAGAGCGCGGCCGAAGAGATCCGGCCAGACGGCCAGGCGGTAGTACCGCCATTCATGGTTCTCGGGGCGGATGCGGACGAGGGACCCCGCCTCCGGGAAGAGCGGAAGCTGGATCGGGGTGGGCAGGCTGAGGCGGGGTTTCCGGTGTTTGGGCATCTTCTCGGATGAAGTGTATCAGAATCGGCAAACCGAGTACAGCAGAACCATCCCGATCTGGCGCCGGTCCCCAAGAGCGATCCGTCCACAGAACTCCAGCTTTTGGCCGCGTTTCCGGCCATCGGCGCGGGCCTTGCAGGCCGCTGGCATCCTCACCCCGGCGAGACTGCCGCCGGTCGTCTCACGCCCAAACCCGTTACACTATTGGAAATAGTGTATCCCGGCACGGTCCCGCCATGCGACGCCGCGCCGGAGCTGCTGCGGATGCTTTCGGCAGACTACCCGAAACCGACCGTCTGGAATCCGCCCGCGGAGCGCCACTTTGCGGAGTGGCCAAATCGCACAGCTTCGTGGTCACTGCGCCAAAGACCATGTCGGCGAACGCTTCGTGTAGCCGGTGGGACGGCGCCGAGCGGTTCCCGGCACAGATGGTGCGGATTCTGGATGCGCATCCCCGCTCAAGCGCCCCTAACAGACTTTTATTAACCTTATTGACTATTGCCGAAAGACGGTTCATATAATAATTCTACGCTTGTCCTTTATGAGATGCCAAATGGATTACAACTCCGCCTACCAGGCGAGCCACAACGGCCCGCTGACCCCTACGGTTCGGAACCGGATCGACGCCGCCAAGAACCGGCTCAACCTGACCTTGGCCGAGATCGGCGAGAAGTTCGGGTTCAGCGGCGCGTTCATTAGTACGCTACTGCGCACCTCCAATCCGGGACGCATTCGGACGAAGCACATCGATCGCGTCATAGACGTCCTGGAAAAGCTGGAGGTCGAAGCCGGCATCCGCACGGCGGTTTCGGCTCAC
>JASHRV010000009.1 GCA_030037175.1 Acetobacteraceae bacterium | reverse complement strand
CGGCTTGCCGCCGGTCGCCGCGGCGATGCCCGCGCCCGCCCCGGCGCCGAGAAGCCCGCCCGTCACGGCGCGCGTGCCGGGGTCGTAGCCGCAAGCGGACATGCTGAACGCGATGCTGCCGAGCAGCAAGGGGATGATGAGCCTGCGCATCGTCATTCGTCCTCCCGAACGATTGGCGCACGCGGGATTGCGTGCCGTCCGCCATCACCTAGGCACGGACAAGGGCCTCCCCGTGGCGCTGCTGGGGCGGTTTCCTGGCACGCGCCGCCCGCCCACCGTCACGAAACTATCGCTCGCGGCCGCGCGCCGAATTGACAGAGATCAGAATCGCCGCACGGCAAGCCCAGTACAGCTAGCCCGATACCCTGGCGCACGTGAACGGGAGAAAACCGGATGGAAATTCTCGACCTCGCCGGCCGCAAGGGCCTCGTCGTCGGCATCGCCAACGAGCACAGCCTCGCCTGGGCCGCCGCCCAGCATTTCCAGAGCGCCGGCGCCGAGCTCGCCGTCACCTACCTCAACGACAAGGCGAAGCCCTATGTCGAGCCCCTCGCGCGCCAAATCGCCGCCCCGATCTTCCTTCCCTGCAACGTCGCCGCGCCCGGGGAGCTCGAAGCGGTGTTCGACGCCATCCGCACCCAATGGGGCCGGCTCGACTTCCTCTTCCACTCCATCGCCTGGGCGCGGAAGGAGGATCTGCACGGCCGTCTCACCGATTGCTCGGCCGAGGGTTTCTCCGAATCCATGCTGATCTCCTGCCATTCCTTCATCCGCATGGCGCACCTGGCCGAGAAGCTGATGGACAAGGGCGGCAGCCTCACCACGCTCACCTATTACGGCGCGGACAAGGTCGTGGACCATTACAACGTCATGGGCCCGGTCAAGGCCGCGCTCGAATCCTCGGTCCGCTATCTCGCCCATGAGCTCGGGCCCAAACGCATCCGCGTCAACGCGATCTCCGCCGGCGCGGTGCAGACCCGCGCCGCCTCGGGCATCGAGCATTTCGATGCGCTGCTCAACGAAAGCCTCCGCGACGCGCCGCTGCATCGGCTGGTCGAATCCTCGGAGGTCGGCCGCACCGCGCTCGCTCTCGCGAGCGATCACATGACGGCGGTGACCGGCGAGATCCTCTATGTCGATGCCGGTTTCCACATCGAAGGGATGGCGTTCCACTGACCGGGCCACTGACCGGGCCACTGACCGAGAAAGATCCGAACATGTCCAAAGACCCGAAATCCTCCGCCCATAAGCCGCGCCACGAGCACTCCGTCCCGTTCTTCTGGCCGCTCGCGGCCGGCATCGAGCTTGAGAAGGAGGAGCTGAAGCTCGCGCGGGACAATCTGAAGTTCATCGCCGAGGCGGAGAAGATTTCCGCCCCGCCGCCGCCCGAATGGGCAACGCCCAACACGGTCGCGCTCGATCTCGATACGATGCGGCTCAGGGATTTCTCGGCCGGGAACGGCGAAGGCGCGGCCTCCCGCCCGCTCCCCGTCATCGTCGATGCGCCCTATGCCGGGCACAGCGCCACCATCGCGGACTACGCCAAGGGCCAGAGCCTGGTGGAGACGCTGCGCGCGGGCGGCCTCGATCGGGTTCTGGTCACGGACTGGAAGCCGGCCACCGAGGAGATGAAGGACTTCGACATCGACAAGTATCTCGCCGAGATCAACGTCGCCGTGGACGATCTCGGCGGCCGGGCGATCCTGGTCGGGCTCTGCCAGGGCGGCTGGATGTCGGCGATGTATGCCGCGCGCTTTCCGGGCAAGATCGGCGCCCTGGTCCTCGCGGGCGCGCCCATCGACACGAATGCCGGCGACGGCCCGCTCAAGAAGATGGTGCATGATCTGCCGCCCTCCTTCTATGCCGACATGGTCGCCGCCGGCGGCGGGCTGATGCGCGGCCAGGCCATGCTCGCGGGCTGGAAGGACATGCATCCCGGCCGGCAATATCTCGGCAAGTTCCTCGACCTCTACGAGCATGTCGAGGACCCGAGCTATCTCAGGCGCACCGAGACCTTCGAGCGCTGGTACGAGAACCCGATCGATCTGCCCGGCCGCTACTACATGCAGGCGATCAATCTCCTTTTCCGGGAGAACCGCTTCGCCGGCGGGCGCTTCGTGGCGCTGGGGCGGCGGATCACGCTCCACGACATAAATTGCCCGCTCTTCCTGCTCGCGGGCGAGACGGACGACATCACCACGAAGGAGCAGGTCTTCGCGGCTTCTGGGCTGGTCGGAACGAAGCCGGCGGAGATCGAGCAGCTTCTCGTTCCGGGTGGCCATATCGGCCTCTTCATGGGAACCCGCACCCTTGCCGAGACCTGGCCGAAGATCGCGGCCTGGCTCAAGGCGAAAACCGCCGGCGCGTAGCGGGCGCGAAAAGGCCGGAAAATGCCGTTCCGGGGCTCGTCCCCGGAACCCAATTCTTTGATTCTAAATAAAAAAATACCTCAAACCCGCCCCCGTCATGTCCAACCTGTCCAACCGAATTTTTTTCCAACCCGCGAAACCGCCGCGAATCCAAAGCCTTTCCTCGCGTTCCTGCCACGTTCCCCTGAATGGCGCGGAAGCGGCCGCGGCGGCGATCGTCAAGCTTGACCTTTCCCGCCCTGAGACGAATTTTCGGATGGGCTTCAGGGGTGGTGCTCGATTCGTGACTGCTCTTTCCTACGTGCTCGTCGTCACGATGCAGCTCGGCGGCATTCTGGGCGGCCACATCGAGGCCGTGACACTCCCCGATCATCTATCGACGATCGAATGCGATCCCGGCAGCGGCTACGCCAGCGAGATCATTTCCTCCAGCTCCACCGTCCGCGAGATGCAGAACGAGGGCTGGCGGCTTGTGCGCTGGGACTGCCAGCGAGATATTTACGGCAAGATCGAGCGTTAACCGCCCGCGAGGCGGGACCGCCCGTTTCCGTCGCCTCGCCATGAACGCGCGGCGCGGTTAGCCGCCCGATATGCGGCAAGACCGGCTCTCGCGGTCGCCTTGCGAGGCTGAGTGAGCAATTACGGCTCGGCCTCGCCGCGGCGACGCAGCCCTTCATTTCCCTCGATTTCTCTTCCTTTCCAGCCTGCGGGGCCTGGTTCCGGATTCTCGTCCCGCATGCGGGCGTGGCGAGCGGCGGGCGCGTCGCCGATAAATCGGGCTCAGGGGACAATAAGACCAGGGAGCGTCTTTCATTTCGCGAGCGGGGCGGGGTCAGGCGAGCGGACCCACATAAGATTCAAGGGCTTGCCAGGCCGCATTTCCGAACTTCTCGTGCCATTGCGCATAGAAGCCGGCCGCTTTCAGCGTTTCCCGGAAGGGGGCGGTGTCCGGTATATTGAAGATCATGCCCTTGGACTGAAGCTTCGTCTTCAGCGAGGCGTCAAGCGCTGCGATGTCCGCGCGGTCCTCCATCGCCGCGCGATCGAGTTCGCGCGCTACAACCGTACGCACATCGTCGGGCAGGCCGTCCCAGGCATGGCCGTTGCAGAGCATCCAATACCCGTCCCACATGTGGTTGGTCATCGAAACGTATTTCTGGACCTCGTAGAACTTCGCAGTGTCGATGATCGAAAGTGGGTTCTCCTGCCCGTCCACGACATGGGTCTGAAGCGCGGTATAGGCCTCCGAGAAGTTGATGGTCACCGGCGCGGCGCCGAGCGCCTTGAACATCGAAACGCCGAGCTCGCTCGGCGGGATGCGGATCTTGAAGCCCTTGAAGCTCGCGGGATCGGTGATGGGGTGCGTGCTCGCGGTGACCTCCCGGAAGCCGATATCGAAGATCCTGTCGATCGCGTGCAGGCCGGAAATATCGATCCTGGCGCGGATCACATCCCCAAGCTTGCCGTCCATCGCCGGCCAGACCTGGCCATAATCCTTGAAGGCGAAGCCGAGCGCATTGATCGCGGTGATCGGCACGAGGGTGGAGAGGACGAGGCCCGAGGCGGTGTAGAACTGGATGGCGCCGCTGCGGACCTCCGAAAGCATGTCCGTGTCCGTGCCGAGCGCGCCGTTGGAGAAGACCTGAAGATCGAAGCGGCCGTCCGTCTCCTTGCGGATGCGCGCCGCGGCCTGGCGGACGCGGATATTGAGCGGATAACTGTCCGGGACATTGTTGCCGAACTTGAAGACGAACTCCGCCGCCTCAGCCCGCGAGCGGAGAATGGCGAAGGCGAAAGGCGAAGCGGCGGCGGCCTTGACCAGCGTTCGTCTGCGGAGCCCCTTCATGCGTTTCCTCGTCTCTTGGTATGGCTGGGGAGCGCCAGGAAATATATTTGGGCATATATCTCATGTCCAGCGCGATTCCGCCTGCGACGCGAAGCGACAGAGAAAGGAAGAATCTTGGCCCAAAGCATATCGCTTACGGACTCCGCCTATGCCGGGATCAAATCCCTGATCCTGCAAGGCGCAATCGCGCCGAACGCGCAGATCGACGAGAGGGCGATGGCGGCGGAGCTCGGCATGAGCCGCACGCCCGTGCGTGAGGCGCTGCTGCGGCTGGAGAACGAGGGGCTGGTGGAGATGGGACGCGGGCGCGGCATCGTCGTGCGCGCGCTCTCGAGCGGGGATATGCGCGAGATCTACCAGGCGATCACGGGCATGGAAGTGATGGCGGTGTTCCTGCTCACCGGCCAGCACCCCACGCGAAGCACGCTCGAGCCGCTGCTCGGCGCGCTCAAGCGCATGGACGAGGCGAGCGCGCGCGGCGACCTCGAACTCTGGGGCGAGGCGGACGAAGCGTTCCACCGCGCGCTGCTCATGCTGTGCGGGAACAGCCGCATCGAACGCAGCGGACTGCAGTTCCGCGACCTGACGCGGCGCGCGCATCTCGTCGCGATGCGGCTGCAACCGGCGGACTATCTGACGCGCTCGGTGGAAGCACACCGCAGCCTCGCCACGCTCATCCTCGCCGGCGAGCCCAACGCGGCGGCCAACGCGCACTTCCGCCAGCGCCGGCGCGGTGAGGAAATGCTGGTCAGGGCCGTGGAGAAATTCCGTCTGCTGGCTTTGTAGAAGGCGAGAAAAGGGCGAGCTTTCTTTTCTTCTTTTTCTGAAGAAAAAGAAGCAAAAAGACTTTTTTCCGTTTCCCGGGGGCGGGCATCGGCGAGAGACTCCGAACGGAAAATGGGTAAAAGTTCTTTGGTTCTTTCTTTCAAGAAAGAACATTCTTCATGACTGACTGCGTGGGAGCGCAGCGGCCTGAAACCGCGTCCACGACGTCGCGTGTCGAGGCGCGGCCGCCGATGTCGCGTGTGAGGGCCTTGCCTTCGGCGAGGGTTTTCGCGACCGCGCGCTCGATCGCGCGGCCGGCGCGGGTGAGGGTTTCGTTCCGGTGCCGCTCGCCGAGCCAGAGCAGCATGCTGGCCGCGGAAAGGATGGTGCCGTAGGGATTGGCGATTCCCTGGCCGGCGATGGTGGGCGCCGAGCCGTGCGCGGCCTGAAAAAGGGCGTGCCTGTCGCCGATTTCGGCCGAGGGCGACATGCCCATGCTGCCCACGGTAGCGGCGGCGAGATCGGAGATGATGTCCCCGAACATGTTCTCGGTGACGATGACGTCGTAATGCTCCGGCCGCTCGACGAGATGGACCGTCATCGCGTCCGCGTAGGCGTAGTCAACCTCGATATCGGGATAGCGCGCCGCGACCTCGTCGAAGACGCGGCGGAAGAAGGCGTAGCTGCGGAGCACGTTCGACTTGTCGCAGCAGGTGACGCGGCGCTTGCCGTCCGCCGGCGCGCCGTTGCGCGTGCGGGCGAGATCGAAGGCGGCGCGCACCACCCGCTCCGTGCCTTTGCGGGTGAGGACGAGGGAATCGGTTGCGACCTCGTCGCGCAGCACGACGCCGTTGCCGCGCGCGGCGTAGAGCCCCTCCGTGTTCTCGCGCACGATCACGTAGTCGATGTCGCCGGGGTGCTTGCCGGCGAGACGCGAGGCGGTGCCGGGGAAAAGGCGGATGGGGCGGATATTGGCATAGAGATCGAGGCGGAAACGGGTGAGGAGGCCGAAATCGAGCCCGGCCTCCGTGCCGTCCGGATAGGTGACGCCGGGCAGGCCGGCGGCGCCATGGAGGATGGCATCGGCGCGGCGGCAGCCCGCGAACGATTCCTCCGGATAGGCGATGCCGCTGCGCCGATATTCCTCCGCGCCGGCCTTGCATTCCGTGAAGCGGAGGATGGCCTGATCGGGGCCGAGGGCGGCGGCGATGACATCGAGCGCGGCCTGGCAGACCTCCGGGCCGATACCGTCCCCGTACACGACGGCGATTTCGAGGGTTTTCATGGGGTCTCCGGCGCCTGTGATTGAGATATACTTCTGAATATATTTTACTTGTCAAGCGCGGCGGCGGGTCGCCGTGGCTTTGCGCGGTCTCTCCCTTCGCCCGGGAAGCGGCGGGTAAGCCATTGATGTGCGAAGGCAGGCGTATTTCCTGAAGGCGTAGCCCCGAATTTCCGTGCAATTGTTACCGTTGTGGATCAGAGTGCGCGGCCGTCCTTTGGAACCGGAGCGCGGGGGAGAGCCCGGGCGCCGCGGGCGGAGCTTTGCCGGCGCGCGGCGCCTGCATCGAGCCAACAAGAAGGGAGGAGACATGTCGTACGACTGCAAGAGCCCTGCAGATCTTCTGAAGACGATAGCCGACGACAAGATCGAGGTGGTCGATCTCCGGTTCACGGATCTTCCCGGTCTGTGGCAGCATTTTTCGGTTCCGCCCAGCGCCCTCGATATCGCGGGCCTCACCGACGGCATCGGCTTCGACGGCTCCTCCATTCGCGGCTTTCAGGAGATTCAGGAAAGCGACATGCTGGTCGTTCCGGACCCGACCACGGCGTTCCTGGACCCGTTCACGGAAGCGAGGACCCTCGTGCTCGTCGGGAATATCCGCGATCCGGTCACCGGGCAGCCGTACAGCCGGGACGTCCGGCACATCGCGCAGAAGGCCGAAGCGCACCTCAAGGCGACGGGAACCGGGGATGTCGCCTATTTCGGACCCGAGCTCGAGCATTTCATCTTCAACGATGTACGTTACGATCAGGGAACAAATTTCGGCTATTACGAGATCGACGCCGTGGAGGCCAACTGGAACGCGGCGCGGCGGGACCGGCCGGGCCTCGGGCACAAGCTTCGGCCCAAGGAGGGTTATTTCCCCGTGCCGCCCGCCGATGCGCTTCAGGATGCGCGCAGCAGCATTGTCCTGCATCTGGAGAAGGTGGGGATTCCGATCGAGGCTCACCACCACGAGGTCGCGACCGGCGGCCAGGGCGAGATCGACATGCGCTTCGCGACGCTCACGCGCATGGCCGACAATGTCATGGTCTATAAATACGTCGTGAAGAACGTTGCGCGCAGCCGCGGCATGACGGCGACGTTCATGCCCAAGCCGCTGCTCGGCGACAATGGCTCGGGCATGCATGTCCACCAGAGCATATGGAAGGGAAAGACGCCGATCTTCGCCGGCGATGGCTATGCGGGCTCAAGCGATGTCATGCGCTATTATATCGGCGGGCTTCTCAAGCATGCGCCGGCGCTGCTCGCGATCTGCGCGCCGACGGTCAACTCCTACCGGCGGCTGGTGCCGGGGTTCGAGGCGCCCGTCAATCTCGGCTACTCGGCGCGGAACCGTTCGGCCGCCTGCCGCATTCCGATGTACTCGCCCGATCCCAAGGCGAAGCGCGTGGAGTTCCGCTGCCCCGACCCCGCCGCCAATCCTTATCTCGCCTTCGCGGCGATGCTGATGGCGGGTTTGGACGGCATCCGCAACCACATCAGTCCCGGCGAGCCGATCGACAAGAACCTTTACGATCTCTCGCCGGAGGAGCGGAAGAACATCGCCTCCACGCCCGGATCGCTCGAGGAGGCGCTGGCGGCGCTCGAAGCGGATCACGAGTTCCTGCTGCAGGGAGATGTTTTCACCGAGGACGTCATCGACACCTATCTGCTCTACAAGCGGGCGCGCGAGATCGACGAGCTTCGCCTCAGGCCGCATCCGTTCGAGTTCTTCCTTTATTACGACATCTGAACGGCGGAGCCTTTTCCTCCGCCGGCCGGCACGCACGGAGAAGGAGGAGATGAGCCATGAAGGAGAGCGAGATACTGGACTATGCCCGGCAATTGGGGGAGGCGCATGGTGCCGCTGCGATCGCCGAAGCGGCCCAGGAGGCGTGCCGCTTCGAGCAGCAGGGCAACGAAGACGAGGCGAGGACATGGAGGCGGATCGAGGAGGCTCTGAAGCTGATGTCCGGCGCGAACGCAAGCTGAGGCGCGGCGGGGGCGGAGAGGTTCCGGGGCTCGGCCCCTTTCGGCTTCCAACCAGCTGCGCAGTGAAGATGCCCGGGAGCGCCATCCCGACAGAGAGCCGTTACGCGGTTGCGGTGTCGGGCCGAAGGGTGCTCAGGACTGGCCGACATCCACGATCGCCTGGGCGAAGGCATTCGGCGCCTCCTGGGGGAGGTTGTGGCCGACGCCGCCGGTGATGAGGCGGTGTGCGTACCGGCCGGTGAATTTCCCGGCATAGGCGGCGGGAGGCGAATGCGGCGCGCCGTTCGCGTCGCCCTCGAGCGTGATCGTCGGCACGGCGATGGTCGGGGCTTTGGCGAGCTGCCTTTCCACGTCGTCGTATTTCGCCTCGCCCGCCGCGAGGCCGATCCGCCATCGGTAATGGTGGATCACGATCGCGACGTGATCCGGATTGGCGAATGCCGCGGCGCTCCGTTCGAACGTGGCCGTATCGAACTGCCATCTCGGCGATGCCTGCTGCCAGATGAGCCTGTTGAAGGCATCCCGGTATCGATCGTAGCCGAGCTCGCCTCGTTCCGTTGAAAAATAGAACTGATACCACCAGGCGAGCTCGGCCGCCGGCGGCAAGGGGGCGGCGTTGGCCGCGGGACTGCCGATGAAGTAGCCGCTCACGGAGACGAGCCCCTTGCAGCGTTCCGGCCAGAGGGCGGCGATGATATCGGCCGTCAGCGCCCCCCAGTCGAAGGCGCCGAAGGTGGCCTGCTTGATCTCGAGAGCGTCCATGAAGGCGATGATGTCGAGGGCCATGGCTGCCTGCTGGCCGTTGCGGAAGGTTGCGCTGGAGAGGAAGCGCGTTGCGCCGTAGCCGCGCAGGTAGGGGACGATCACCCGGTGGCCCGCCGATGCCAGGATGGGCGCGACGTCGACATAGCTGTGAATATCGTAGGGCCAGCCGTGCAAAAGGATGACCACGGGGCCATTTTCGGGGCCGGCTTCTGCGTATCCGACGCTGAGCAGTCCCGCGTCCGCCTGCTTCAGCGAAGGGAACGAGGTGTTCGTTCCGGGCTTCACCCGCGGCAACCCGGTGGAGGTTGGGGTGGCGGCCCTCGCGGCGATTTCGGTCATGCCGAGCGGTGCGGCTGCGATGAGCGTAGCCGCTGCGCCGAGGAAGCGGCGCCTGCATGGGCGGACTTCTTCGATCATTCTGGCTCTCCGCATCGAAGTGAAATTTCCGGTCGTTTCCCGGATGCCGGTTGGGTTCGCCTTCCGGGGCGCCGACCCTAGTCTTTGCGGATGCGTTGCGACAAGGATTTCCGCGCAGCGCGAGGCCGCGCAGCGCGGATGGGGCGGGCACCCAACGCGCTTGCGCGTTGGGAACCCGTCTGGGGCCTCAAGGCCTTAAGCCGAGGATACAAGGAGCAGAGCTCCTTGCCGGAGTGCAGGGGTGGAGCCTCCGGACTTGGCGCTTTGCTCAACACCCAAAAAATCAGCTGAGGGGGCCGGAGTATTTTTCGAGAAGCGTCCAGGCGGTGGGGCCGAATTTCTTCTTCCATTCGGCGTAGAAGCCGGCTGCGATGAGGGTTTGGCGGAAGGCCGCGCGGTCGGGCGTGTTGAACGTCATGCCCTGGCCGGTGAGCGTGGCCTGGAGAGTGTTGTTCATTGCGACCATGTCCTTGCGCTGCCGGAGCGCGGCCGCATTCATTTCCTCGGCGAGGATTTGCTGGAGGTCGGGCGGCAGGCGGGTCCAGGCCGGTTTGTTGAGGAGGAGGAAGTATCCGTCCCACATATGGTTGGTGAGGGCGACGTATTTCTGCACCTCGTAGAGCTTGCCGGTTTCGATCACGACGAGCGGGTTTTCCTGCCCGTCCACGATGTGGGTTTGCAATGCGGTGTAGGTTTCGCTCCAGTTGATCGGCGTCGGCGCGGCGCCGAGCGCGTGGAAGAGCGAGAGCCAGAGGGGGCTGACCGGCACGCGGATCTTGAAGCCGTGCAGGTCTGCGGGCGCGGAGATTTTCTTCTCGCTGCTGGTGATCTGGCGGAAGCCGTTGTCCCAGTGCTTGTCGAGCGCGTGGAAGCCGATCTTGTCGAGCTCGCCGCGCAGATAGTCGCCGAGCCCGCCGTCCATCGCCGCCCAGACGTGGTCGTAGTCGGGGAAGGCGAAGGGGAGGTTGTAGATCGAGGCGACGGGCAGCATCGTCGAGAGGATGTTGCCGGACATGGTGAGCATTTCGACCGCGCCGGAGCGGATCTGCGTCAGCATGTCCGTGTCACCGCCGAGCTGGTTGTTGGGGAAGAGGAGGATGGTGAGGCGGCCCTGTGAGCGCGCGGCGATGTTGGCGGCGGCCCTGCGGAGCTCGATATTGAGCGGGTGGGTGACGGGGAGATCGTCGCCGAGCTTGTAGGTGAAATGCGGCGCGGCGGATGCGGGCCGGGTTGCGGCGGCGGCAGCGAGGCCGAGCCCGGTTGCCATGAGCGCGCGGCGTTTCATTTGTGTCTGCATGGAGCTTCCTCAGGTTCGTGGTGGGGACGGGGGAAAAGTCAGAAGCGGCCGATTGAGAGGGCGGGGAAGAGCGCGACGAGGACGAGGGCGCAGAAGAGGGAGGCGATATAGGGCCAGCAGGCGCGCATGGCCTTCTCCGGCGCGACGCCGCCGATCGCGCAGGCGGTGTAGAAGCCGACGCCGAGCGGGGGCATGAAGAGGCCGAGCCCCATCGAGAGCACGACGACGATCGCGTAATGGATGAGGTTGATGCCGAGCTCGCCGGCGATGGGAAAAAGCAGAGGGCCGAACAGCACGATTGCGGGGATGCCTTCGAGGATGCTGCCGAGCATCACGAAGACGGCGACCGAGATCGCCATGAAGCCGATCGCGTGGCCGGGGACGCTTGCCATGGAAGCGGCGAGCTCGCCCGCGAAGCCGGACTGGGTGAGCGCCCAGGCCATGGCGGTTGCGGTGCCGAGGATCATCAGGATCGCGCCAGAGAGCGAGGCGGTTTCGACGAGGACGGGGCCGAGGCGGCGCCAGTCGAAGCGGCGATAGACGAGGAGCGCGATCAGCACCGTGTAGACGATGCCGATGGTCGAGACCTCGGTTGCGGTGGCGACACCGGCGACCACGGCCCAGCGGATGAGGACGGGCAGGACGAGCGCGGGCGCGGCGGCGATGAAGGCGCGCGCGATCTCGCGGAGCGAGGCGCGGCGGAGCTCCCGGCCGACATCGTCCTTCGCGCGGAGGAAGGCTGTGAGGGCCAGCGCCAGCGCGCCGATGAGGGCGGGCAGGAGGCCGGCGGCGAAGAGACCGGCGATGGAGACGCCGGTGACGGCGCCGATGGTGATGAGGACGATGCTGGGCGGGATCGTTTCGGCCATGGCGCCGGAGGTCGAGAGGAGGCCGATGAGATCACCGTCCTGCATGCCGCGGCGGCGCATCTCCGGAAACAGCACGGGCACCACGGCGGCCATGTCCGCGGCTTTCGAGCCGGAGATGCCCGAGACGAGGTACATCGCGCCGAGCAGGACGTAGGAGAGGCCGCCGCGGAGATGGCCGACGAGGGCGGCCATGAGGGCGACGAGCACGCGTGCGAGGCCGGTCATTTCGATCAGCAGGCCGAGGAAAACGAAGAGCGGCACGGCGAGGAGGATGAGCGAGGACATGCCCTCGTCCATGCGCGTGACGACGATGGAGAGCGGCACGCTGGTGACGAGCGCGAGATAGGACATGGTGGCGACGCCGAAGGCGAAGGCGATGGGGCAGCCGATGGCGACGAGGGCCGCGACCATGACGCCGAAAAAGAGGGCGAGGTTGGCGTTGCCGAGCGTCTGCAGAGCGGGTGCGGCCGCCCAGAGGGCGAGGCCGAGCACGGCGATGACGGCGAGGGAGAGCGCCGTTTCGCGCGGGCGGGAGATACGGGCGAGGCGGAGGAGGGCGACGGCGAGCATCAGCACGCTGCCGACGAGGATCGCGGCGACGCGGAAGCTGTCGTGGATTTGCAGCGTCGGCGTGATGATCGCCCATTGCGTTTGGGTATAGTTCGCGGCCGGAACGATGATCTCGAGCACGAAGAGGGCGGCGAACATTGCGGCGAGCGATTCGAGCCGGGCCTGCCAGGCGGGCGAGACCCAGCGCGAGAGCGCGGAGAGGCGCATATGCTGGCCGCGGCGGAGCGCGATGACCGAGCCAAGCATGACGAGCCAGAGGAAGAGGGCGCCGGCGAGCTCGTCGGTCCAGACGAGCGGGTTGTCGAGCGCGTAGCGGAAGACGACGCCGGTGAAGAGGATGGCGACCTCGATGACGACGAGCGCGGCGGCGGGGATTTCGGTGATGAGGACGAGCGTTGTTTCGAGCCAGGCGAGTATTTTGCCACGCAGCGCTATTGGGGGTCTGGGGCCTCCCATACTTGGACCCTTGGGCCCCAGCCGGTCCAGGGCGGAGCCCTGGTGGAGTCCAGAGGCGGAGCCTCTGGTCACTGGCCGTCCTTGATGCGGCCGAAATAGTCCGGCCCGCCCATTTGCCCGCCCTTGAGCGCGATTTCGAGTTTTGGCGTGTTGGCGTTGGCGGCGTGTCCTTCGAAGAGGGCGGCGCCGGCTTGCAGGGGTGCGGCGGCGGTGAGCGCGGCGAGGCCGAGCGCGCCGGCGGCGCGGCTTGATGTGTCGCCCCCGGCGATGACGACGCGGGTAAGGCGCGCTTTGCGGCGGAGCGCGGCGAGGATACGGCCGAGGCCGTCGCCGATTCGTTCATGCACTGTCTCTGCGTTCGCGCCGCTGGCGGCGAGGGCGGTGTTGAGGGCCGCGGAGGCGGGATCGTCCGGCCCGCGGGCGGTGAAGACGATGGGGTCGTGGCCTTCGGCGAGGCTTGCGAGCGCGGAAGCGGCTGCGTTCTGGACGAGCGTTTGCCAGCGTGCGGGATCGACCGCGCCGGCGGCGTCGAGGCGGATGGCGCGGAATCCGTGTGTTTCGGCCCAGGCGATTTGCGCGGCGGTGAGTGGCGAGCAGGAGCCGGAGACGATGGCGACGCGGTCGACCGGCGCGGCGGGCGGCGGCGGGGGCGGGGCGGCGAGCAGGTTCGCGGCGCGCCAATGGGCGATGAGTGCTTCCTCGAGCCCTTGGGAGCCGATCGCGAAGAGGCGCTGGCCGCGATGGGCCCAGATGAGGCGGCCGGCCTCGCGCAGCGTTTCGGAATCGACGACGTCGAGGGCGATGATTTCGGCGCCGGCGGCGAGGGCGGCGGCGAGCGCGGCGTCGCCGCGGCCTGCTTTCATCGCGACCAGATCAACGAGCGAGATGGGTGCGCTCGTTTGTTGGGCGAGGTGGAGGCGCACGTCCGATTCCGTCATCGGCGTGACGGGATGGCGGCGCATGGTGGGATGGCGGTCGAGGCGATGGATGGAATCGCCGGCCCGGGCGAAGAGATTTCCGAACGCCTGGTAGCGGCCGACGGCGGGTGAGGCGACGAGGAGCGGGGTCCAGGCGCCGCCGAGGATGGGCGCGGCGAGGGTTGCGGCGCGGCCGATGGAGCCGATGGCTGGCGAGGAATCGAAGGTCGAGCAGACCTTGTATTGGGCGATCGCGGCGTCGAAGCGGGCGAGGGCGTGGAAGATGGGCGGGAGCGCGTGCTCCATCCAGGCGGGGCTTTTGGCGCGCGCGATGCCGGCGATGCCGAAGGCGCGGCAATCGGCGAAGGCGCGGATTTGTTCCGGGGTAGGTATGTCGAGGAAAAGCACGGCGGGAAGCCCGGCGAAGGCGAGCGTTTCCATCACGGCGGCGGCGCCCGTGAAGTCATCGCCATACCAGGCGATGAGAGGCCGGTTGGCGGGGAGGGGAGCCGGGGTCACGGAAAGCGCGCCAGCGCCTGGGCGAGGGCGGGGTGGGCGCGCGCGTGTTCCTCGAGCGGGACGCCCGCGATCGCCGCTTCCCAGGCTTCGCGGAGGCTGGCGAGGCCGGCGGCGGGGCCGCCGGGATGGGCGAGGATGCCGCCGCCCGCGAGATGGATGAGGTCGATCGAGCCGAGCCCCCGATAGGTGCCGGCGGCCTGGCGCGCGGTCTGGCCCGAGGAAAAAACCGGCATGACGAGGCAGGGTTTTTCGGGGAAGAGCGGGGTGAGGCAGGTACGCGCCGAGGCGAGCACGCTCTCGTCCGGCTCGGCGAATTTGTTGGCGAGCCCGTTGACGTGCATGTGGTCGGCGCCAGCGAGCCGCCAGATCTTCTGCCAGGCGACATAGGACCAGCCGAGCATCGGATGGCGCGAGAGCGCGCCCCAGCCGTTGCGGTGCGCGTGGATCGGGAGCTCCGCGTGGCGGGCGAGGGCGAGCATGCCGACGAGGCCGACGGAATTGAGGCTCGCCATCACGCAGGTTCCGCCGAGATCGCGCACGAGGTCGTGCCGGCGCTTCATCTGATCGAGATCGCCGGTGATGTTGAAGGCGTACATGACCTTCCGGCCGCTGCGCTCGGCGGCTTCGTTGATCTCGCGCATCACCGCCCGGGCGCGCGTCTCGAAAGGCGCGTGGCGGCTGTCGGATTGCAGCTCGTCGTCCTTGATGAAATCGATGCCGGCTGCGGCAAGCGTTTTGACGAGCCCGGCGATGGCTTCGGGGTGCAGGCCGATGCTGGGCTTGACGATGGTGCCGAGGAGCGGCCGGCCGTGGACGCCCGCGAGGCGGCGGGTTCCTTCGACCGCGAAGCGCGGGCCGGGACAGGCTTCGGCGAAGGCGGTCGGGAGGCGGAGATCGAGGATGCGGATGCCGGAGAGCTGGCGAAGCTCGAAGAGATTGCCGGCGATCGCGGCGAGCAGGTTGGGCAGCGAGGTGCCGAAATTCTCGATCGGCCAGGAGAGCGTGACCTCGGCGCGGACGCGGGGGCGATGGGGTCCGGGCGGGGCGGCGGCGCCGGGAAGCGAGGGCTCGGCGACCTCGCCCGCGATCTCGATCCGTTCGACGCGGGCGGCGGCGCGGGCGAGCAGCTCCGGGGTTTCGCCCGGAACCGCAACGAAAGTGCCGCTCGACTGCTCGCCGGCCATGACCGCGGCCGCTTCCCGCGGCGGGAACGTGGTTTCGATCGCGTAGTCGGCCTCGATGCGGGGGCCGGTCATGGGCGGTTGCTGCGCGGGCACGATCAACCGACGCGGCAATGCACGCCGCCATCGACCGGCAGGCAGACGCCGGTGATGTAGGCGGCCTCGTCGGAAGCGAGGAAGAGCGCGGCATGGGCGATGTCCCAGCCGGTGCCCATCTTGCCGGTGGGCGAGAGGGAATCGCGCGCGCGCACCATCTCCTCGCCGGAGGCATATTGGCCCGCGATCTGCTGGTGGATGAGCGGGGTGTTCATGTAGCCGGGCATGATCGCGTTCACGCGGATGCCCTTGGCCGCGTATTGCAGCGCGAGCCCGACCGTGAACTGGTTCACCGCGCCCTTCGCCGCGTAATAGGCGATGTACGGGTAGCCCGTGTAGCGGATCGCGGCGAGCGAGGAGATGTTGACGATCGCGCCTTTTCCTTGCCGTTCCATCACCGGCAGCACGTGCTTGCAGGTGAGGAACATTCCGGTTGCGTTGATATCGAGGACGCGGTGCCAGGCTTCCTCGGAAAGCTCGACCGGGCCGCCCATTTCGGTGATGCCGACATTGTTGTGCAGGATGTCGATGCGGCCGTGGCGGCGCAGCGCCGCGTCGACGACGGCGCGCACCGCTTCCGAGGAGGTGACGTCGGCGGTGGCGGCATCGCACGTGCCGCCTTCGCCCGCGATGATGGCGCGCGTTTCCTCGGCCGCGGCCGGATTGATGTCGATCGCGACGACTTTCGCGCCCTCGCGCGCGAAGAGCACCGATGTTGCCTTGCCGTTGCCCCAGCCGGGCCCGACTGAGCCGGCCCCGAACACGAGTGCCACTTGACCTTCAAGCCGTCCCGGCATCCTTTGTCCTCGCTGAAAGAGCTGAAACGGCGCCGCGATTTTCGCCGAATGGATGGCGATGGAAACCCGCGACCTTCGTTATTTCCTCAAGGCGGTCGAGCTCGAGAGCGTCTCGCGCGCGGCGGCTTCGCTCGGTGTGACCCAGCCCGCGCTCAGCCGGCAGATCCGCGCGCTCGAGGGCGAGCTCGGCCAGAGGCTGCTCAGGCGCACGGGGCGCGGGGTGCAGCCGACGGCGGCGGGCGCGCGCTTCGCGGCGGAGGCGGGCAAGATCCTCGCCGATCTCGATGCGCTGCCGGCAGCACTCAGCCGCCGGCCGGCGGCGCCGGTCGGCCTGGTTTCGCTCGCCCTTCCCGCGAGCATCAGCGCCGGGCTGCTGCCCGATCTCTACGCCACGCTGCGGCACCGTTTTCCGGGGATTGCGCTGCGCGTCACCGAGGCCGCGACCAGTGTTGCGATGGAGCTGATCAGGACGCGCGAGGCCGATGTCGCGATCCTGCATCAGCGCGCCGATTTCGGACGCCTCGCCGTGGAGCCCCTGATCGACGAGCCGCTGTGCCTCGTCAGCGCCGCCGGGCATGCGGTCTCGGCCGAGCCGGTCATACCGCTGGCAGCACTCGAGCGGATCGAGCTGATCCTGCCCTCGCCCAAGAGCGGGCTGCGCGTACTCCTGGAAGAAGAGGCCGCGCGGCACGGGATAGGGCTTACCGTCGCGGTCGAGCTCGATGCGGTCGCGGCGATCAAGAATCTCGTCGTGGCCGGGCTCGGCCACACGGTTCTGCCGGCCTTCACGGTGATGCGCGAGGCGGCATCCGGGCAGGTGACGGCGCAGCCGATCGGCGCGCCGCCGCTCGCGCGGCGGCTGATGATCGCGCGCCTTGCCCATCGCCCGCAGAGCTTCGCCGCGCGGCAGGTCATCGCCTCGGTGCGCGAGCTCGCGGTGCGTCATGCCGCAACGGCAGGCTGAAAGAACCGCGTTCATTCCTCCCTCATGACGCCCGCAGGGCTGCGGTGGCCACCGGCGCCGGCTGGTCTTCGCGCCGCAGGGTTGCGCATGCAGGCGAAGGAGGGAATGGAGCGCTTTATTTTATCAGCATTCTGATTTTGTTATATCGGGCGGATTCGGCCTTCATTCATGCATGCCCACGTTCCGCCAGCTCCGCCAGTTCCTGGTTGCCGCCGAGGTCGAGAGCCTGAACAAGGCCGCCGCGCTGCTCGGCACCGTGCCGTCCGCTCTCTCGGCGCAGATCACCGCGCTCGAGGCCGAGCTTGGCTGCACGCTCTTCCGCCGCGATGGGCGCGGCGTGCACCCGACCGAACAGGGCCTGGAGCTCAAGCGCCATGTGCGCCGGATTCTCGACGCCGCGCGCGAGCTCAAGGACGAGATCGCGAATCCCGGACGGGCGATCGCGGGAGAGGTGAGGCTTGGCCTGCTGGCCTGGCTCTGCCGCCCGCTGCTGCCGCGCCTCGTCGTCGAGGCGAAGGCGCGGCTTCCGGAGGTCAGGCTGGTGCTGCGGGACGGGCAGAGCGGGGATCTTGCCGAGGCGCTGGCGGGAGGCGAGCTCGACCTCGCGAGCCTTCATGCCGGAGAGGCGAGGCCGGAGCATCGCGCGATCGGGCTCTGCGAGGCGGCGCTCTGCCTTGCCGGGCGCACGGGCGCCCCGCTGCTCGCGAACGGGCCGGTTTCGTTCGCCGTTGCCGCGGGTCTGCCGCTTATCGTCGAGACCCGCCGGCATGGGCTTCGTGCCGCGCTTGAGGGCGCCGCCCGCACGGCCAGCGTCAGCCTTTCGATCGCCGCCGAGGTCGATTCGGACATGGCGACGCTCGCCTTGCTCGAGGCCGGCCTCGGATACGCGCTCGTGCCGCGCCCGCTCGTTCACGAGGCCATGCGGGCCGGGCGGCTTGCGGCGGTGACGCTGACGGGCGGGCCGCCGACCGTTGCGGTGGTCCTCGCGCAGTCGGCGCAGAACCGGCAAACGGCGGCGGCGAACGCCGTTGCCCGGCTGCTCCGGGAGATTGCGGAGGTTCCCGGCGGGGAGGCGAATTGACGTGGGCAAGCTTATCTTATATAAGATATATCAGTGGTCGAGAGAGGAGCCGGTTGATTATGACCATACCCCAACTCCTGGTGCACGATCCGGAGGATAATGTCGGTGTCGTCGTGATCGAGGGGCTGAGGGCCGGCACCGATATGCTGTGCGTGGTCACGCGCGATGATTCGAGCTTTCGGCTCGCGGCGATCGAGGACGTGCCCATCGGCCACAAGATCGCGTTGCGCGATTTGAAGCCGGGCGACACCGCGATCAAGTACGGCGAGGATATCGGCCGGATCGTCGCTGCCGTCGCCAAGGGCGGCCATGTCCATACGCACAACCTCAAGACGAAGCGCTGGTAAGGGGCGGGATATGAAGGCGATGAAGCTGACCGGATGGCGGCGCGAGAATGGCCGCGTCGGCGTGCGCAATCACGTGGTGATCCTGCCGCTCGACGATCTCTCGAACGCTGCCTGCGAAGCGGTGGCGAACAACGTGAAGGGCACGCTCGCGATTCCGCATGCCTATGGGCGGCTGCAGTTCGGCGAGGATCTTGAGCTGCATTTCCGCACGCTGATCGGGACCGGGGCCAACCCGAACGTCGCCGCGGTCGTGGTGATCGGCATCGAGCCCTCCTGGACCGGACGTGTGGTCGACGGCATCCGCGAGACCGGCAAGCCGGCGGAGGGATTCTGGATCGAGCAGAACGGGGATTTCAACACGATTGCCAATGCATCGCGCAAGGCGAAGGAGTTCCTGCAATGGGCCTCGGAGCTGAAGCGCGAGGAGATTGCCGTCTCCGATCTCTGGATCTCGACCAAGTGCGGGGAGAGCGACACGACGACCGGCCTCGCTTCATGCCCGACGGTCGGCAATATGTACGATAAGCTGATTCCGCAGGGGATCTATGGCGTGTTCGGCGAGACCTCGGAGATCACGGGAGGCGAGCACCTCGCGCGCAAGCGCGCAATCTCGCCGGAGATCGGGGAAAAATGGTACGCCATGTGGAAGGCGTATCAGGAGGAAGTGATCGAGGCGCACAAGACCGATGATCTTTCCGACAGCCAGCCGACCAAGGGAAATATCCTTGGCGGGCTCACGACGATCGAGGAAAAGGCACTCGGCAATCTGGAGAAGATCGGTCACGAGTGCCGCTTCATCGATGTGTTGCAGCCTGCCGAGACTCCGTCGCAGGGGCCCGGACTTTATTACATGGATACGTCCTCGGCGGCTGCGGAGTGCGTGACCCTGATGGCGGCGGGCGGCTATGTGGTTCACACCTTCCCGACAGGGCAGGGCAATGTGATCGGCAATCCGATCGTGCCGGTGATCAAGATCTCGGGGAATCCGCGCACAGTGCGTACGATGTCGGAGCATATCGACCTCGACGTATCGGGCATACTCCGCCGCGAGATGACGATCGGCGAAGCAGGCGACGGATTGATTGCGATGATCGAGCGGACCGTGAATGGCAGGCTGACCGCGGCGGAAGCGCTTGGCCATCGCGAGTTCGTCATGACGAAGCTCTATCGCAGCGCCTGACGCGGCGGTGGTCCGGAAAACGGATTAAAGTCTTTTTGCTTCTTTTTCCTCAGAAAAAGAAGATTCTTTCTCTTTTTCCTTTTCTGCCGGCAATCCTCTATAAGTTGCATGTTCTGCACGGAGTCCGAGCCGGGGGGCAGGACGCTGGGGAATGCGGGCGGTCATGAGCGAGACGGAGCGGAAATCCGGCGCGGCGTTCCAGCCGCTTTACGCGCAGGTCAAGGCCACGATGACCCAATGGATCGGGTCGGGACGCTGGCAGCCGGGTGAGATGATTCCGAACGAATTCCAGCTTGCGGCGGAGTTCAATGTGAGTCAGGGCACCGTCCGCAAGGCGCTGATGGCGCTCGAGGCCGACAAGCTGATCGTGCGTCATCAGGGGCGCGGCACCTATGTTGCCCGCCACACGCCGCAACGGGCGCTGTTCCAATTCTTCCGGATGGTCGACGAAGGCGGCAAGCGGTTGACCCCAACCAGCCAGCCGCTTTCGCAGACGCAGCGGAAAGCGACACGGGAGCAGGCGCGACTGCTCGGCGTGGAGCCCGGCACGATGCTGCACGTGATCACCCGGGTTCGACTGTTCGGAGCGGATCCAGCCATTTTCGAGCGCATTCTGGTGCCGGTTGCGCTGATGCCGGAGCTCGCGGTCACGCTCGGCACCGAGATGACCGACGAGATGTATGTTATCTATCAGGACCGCTTTCTGATCACCATTGCGCGCGCGAGCGAGCGATTGCGGGCGGTCCGCGCGACGCGCGAGGAGGCGCGGCATCTCGCGGTCGAGGAAGGATACCCTCTGCTCGAGGTGGTCCGAATCGCCAAGGACGTGAATGGAAAGCCCGTCGAGCTGCGCATCAGCCGTTACAAGACGAAAGAATACAGCTACGCGACGGAAGTGACCTGACGCTCCGATTGTCCGGCACGCGCGCCGCTGAATGGGCGCGCGTGGCCGGGTGGGCTCAGCCTTTCGCGCACGGCAACGGAGCGCTACTCGGCGGCGATCTGGGATTCTCCCGCCCTTTCGCTGTTCCAGTGCCGATACCAGCCGCTCGGAAACGCGTGCGCGGCCGCGTCGCTGTCGAGGGCAGGGCAGTAGGGTCGGCCATGGGCGCGGGTGATGGCGGCAAGCTCCCTGAGCCGCGCAGCGGCTTCCGCCGTTGCTATGCGCCGCTGCCCCGGCTCATGCGTCGCCGCCGCGTCGCGCCAGATGGAGCGTCCGGCAAGAAACCCGGAGGCTCCCGCGAGGCTCGCGATCCGCACCTGCTCGCGGAACGCGTCGTAGCCGACGCCCGCCGAGAGAATCACCCAGGGCAGGCCGCGAATTCCGGAATCGAGCCGCTTGCACGCAGCGAGCGCTGCCGACCTCTCGTTTTCGCTGCCGACCTCGCCGGGGAATTCGACCTTCAGCATGTCGGTTCCGAGCGCCGCCGCTTCCGCGGCGGACTCGATGATTCCATCCACACGCCGGCTTCGCCACGCGGCACTGCTCCGGTCCTCGTCCGGCAGCGGATACCAGATCGGCTCGACGACGAGCGGGAGCGACAAGGAAGCGCATTGATCGACGAGGCGACGCACCACGTCGCGCTGATGATCGGCGGTGTCGCTGTCGGGGCGGAAAAACCAGAGCAGCTTCAGGACATCGGCCCCGATCATTTTCGCCTGCCAGACGCTCCACCCCTCGCGCAGCCTCGTGCGCCGGGCCCCGGGCGGAATCTGGTAATCCTCGTTCTCGATGCTCGCCATCAGCCCGACGTTGCCGGGCAGGGCGCGCGAGGCGATGGCCTGGGCGAGGCCGAACTCGGCATCGAGCAGGAAGGCGCTCACTTCGGGCGCGAGCGCGCGGATCAGCTCGATCTTGCCGGCGACGGTCCGGCGGTGGTCCACCTTCGCGGGGTCGGGATCGAGCAGCGCCTGGAAGTCGGACAGATGATCGAGGGCGCAGATCAGGAAAAAACCGTCCGGCGTGGTCACGCGCTGGAAGCTTCTGATCTTGCCCGGATCGGGGAGGGTTCGGGGGTTGCTCATCGCTCGTTTGATCTCCTGTCAGGCGCTGTTGTCGGAAGCTCGCCGCGGATCGGATCCGTGCTCGTCGCGCGCGCGGCCGAGCATCAGCATCGTTCCGGCAACGAACGTGTCGCCGAGACCGATCGTGCTGGCCGGTCTCGGCAGAAAGGGGGCGGGGCAGGAGACGGCGTACCAGCCATCTTCCTCGGCGAAGGCGGGATGCGGCAGGTAAAAGCGCGCGCCTGCGGGCACCGAATCCGGCACCGTGGGCCGCCCGTGCGCGGCGCGGCTCGCCGCGAGCAGGCAGCCGGCGAGGAGCGCCTGCTGCTCGCGCCAGGGATCGCCGTGTGTGACCGAAAGCGCCCAGTCGTCGGCATGGATGCTGACGCGCTCCGCGCCCAGCGTTTCGGCCAGATATCTCGCCTTGGCGCGGACCGGCGCGTTTCCGGGCAACAGCGAGAGGAGCTCGTTGTGGTTCATCCCGAGCGAGGTGAAGCGGCCGGTGAGGGCGGCGAAGACCGCCTGCCGATCGGAGAGGTTCGGAAAATCACCGAGCTCGACATGGATGGGGGCGAGGCCGGCGCTCAGCCAGCGCGCGGCGATGTCCGCCGCCTCGGCGAGCGTTGCGTTGAGCGCGTGCGGCGGAATCGCGTTGAATCCGGCGAGGATGCCGCACGCGGCTTCGCGGGCGAGATGACGGCTGCCGCTTATGAAAAGGGGATCGCGATCCATGCCGTCATCGGCGAAGCGGACGATGACGCGGGTCGAGCGCGGTGGGACGATTCCGGCCACAGCGCGGCCTTGAACATATTCGACGATGAGGTGCGGCGCCTTGCCGCTCGCCCGAAGCGGCTTCAGCGCACTCGCGCACGCGAGCCCGTCTTCGGTCGCGATCAGGATGTCGGGATGAAGCAGGGCGATCTGCTCCGCGGTCCTGTCCTGCAGCGCAAGCAGCACGGGCGCGCCAAGCTGAGCGAGCGCATATGCCGCCTGGGCGGCCGTGCCGCCAAGGCCTCGCCTGCCGTCGAGCCGCTCGAGCAGCGTGAGCGCCTCGGCCGAATGAGAGAGAATCTCGCCACCGATTCCGGCCTCGGCGCGGCGCAGCAACTCGTGCCCGAGACGGATGGCACCGGGCGCGCGAGCGGCGAGCAGCACCGGCACTGCCTCGTTAAGCGTGACGAGCCTGTCGATGCAGGCGCAGCATCCGCAGAGGATGAGCCGCGATTTAGCGGCCACGCGAGTGAGGCGTGCGGCGGATTCGAGATAGGCCTGGGGCCAGTCGGGCTCGACAAATGGCCTCATTCCTTCACCGCGCCCTGGGTCAGGCCCTCGATGATCCGGCGTTGGAAGAACAGAACGAGCAGCACGAGCGGCAGGGTCACGACCACCGACGCGGCCGCGATGTCTCCCCAGGGGACGTAATAGAGGTTGGTGAAGTTCGCGATCCCGACCGGGACGGTCTGATGCGCGATGGTCGAGGTGAGCGCGAGGGCGAACATGAATTCGTTCCACGCCGCGATGAAGGCGAGGAGGCCGGTCGTGACGAGGCACGGAACCGAAAGCGGAATGATGATGAAGAGCAGGATGCGGAACGGGCCGGCGCCGTCTATCCGCGCCGCTTCGTCGAGATCCTCCGGAATGGTCTGGAAATAGCCGAACAGGACCCAGATCACGAGCGGCAGGCCGAGCGCGAGATAGATGATCACCAGCACCTCGTACGTGTCGAGCAGGCCGAGCGTCGAGGCCAGGAGATAGAGCGGCCCGACGATCGCGATCTGCGGAAACATCGAGACGGAGAGGATGAATCCGAGCAGGCCGAAGCGCCGGCGCAGCTTCAGCCGCGAGAGCGCATAGGCGGCCATGGCACCGAAGGCGAGGCAGAGGAATGTCGTCGCGAGCGCGACGATGGTCGAGTTGAGGACGTAGAGCTGGAAGTGCTTGACGGCGAAGATGTTGTAGAAATGCTGGAGGATGAAGGGATGGGGAATGAGGCTCGGCGTGGAGCTCACCAGGGCGCGGTCGAGCTGAAACGAAGTGGAGAGCTGCCAGAGGAAGGGACCGGCGGACCAGAGCACGATCGCCGCCGCGCCGGCGAAGAAGACCGCGCTCTGGCCTGCGGTCCGCCTCTGTCCGACCGCCGCCATCCTCAACGTCCCTGCCGGCGCATGCTGCGCACGATCACGATGCCGAAGCCGAGCGCGATCAGCGCCTCGGTTGCGAACATCGCCGTCGAGAGCGCCGAGCCGTAGCCGAATTCGAGCGCGGAAAACAACGTCTTGTAGGTGAGGGTGGAGAGCACCTCGGTCGAGTCCGCCGGGCCGCCGCCGGTCAGCACATAGACGAGATCGAAGATCCGGAAGGCATCGAGCGCGCGGAACATCGCCGCGATCAGCAATATCGGTGCCAGCATCGGCAGGCGCACGCGCCAGAATGTCTGCCACGCTCCGGCGCCGTCGATGCGGGCCGCCTCCAGCAGAGAACCCGGAATTGTCTGCAATCCCGCCATCAGAAGCAGCGCCATGAACGGTGCCGTTTTCCACACATCGGCGACGATGATCGTGCCGAGCGCCGTATTTGGCGAGCCGTACCAGTCGATATTGCCGCCGATCAGGTGCAGGGAGCGGAGCACCCAGTTGACCAGCCCGTTCTGGCCGTCGAAGAGCCAGCCGAACATCTTGGAGGTGACCACGGTCGGCATCGCCCAGGGGATCAGCATCGCCGCGCGCACGAAGCCGCGCCCGGCAAACCATTCGACCAGAAGCAGCGCCATGCCGAGCCCGATCACGGTCTCCGCGAGAGTGGAGATCGCGGTGAATTCGAGCGTGTGCCGCCATGCGCTCCAAAAGTCAGGATCGGTGGCCAGCAGCCGGTAATTGAGCCAGCCGACGAAGCGGTTTTCCCGGGTCGCGAGCGTGGTGTTGTGAAAAGAGAGCCAGAGCCCGTCGAGGATCGGATAGAGAGAGACGGAACCGAGCGAAATCGCGGTCGGCAGCAGAAGCAGCAGCGGCGCGAAATCGATCCGCCCGGCCCCGACCAAGGCGAAGGAAGGTTGTGCTGCGTGTTGGACGCCGTCGACGGCGACGGTCCTGCTCACGGACGCCTGCTCTCACGGTCGCTCACGTGGCCACAATGGCGCTGATTCGATCCTTTGCACCGGCCAGTGCCTGCTTCACGTTTCCATCGGCGAGCGCGCGCGAGACGGAGGACTGCAGCACGAGCGTCACCTGGGCATATTTCGGCGTCACCGGGCGGGGCGTCGCGCCGAGGAACACGGGTTTCAGCTTCTGCATGAAGGGCTGGCTCTCGGCCAGCCTGGGCTCGTCGAAGACATCCGGCCGCGTCGGGGCAAGGCCAAGCTCGGTTGCGAAATGAAGCTGCGTTGCCGGCGAGGACATCCAGCTCACGAAGTCGATGGCCGCGTCGCGGTTCTTGGTCGAGGCATTGACCCCGTACTGATAGCCGCCAAGGCAGGCCGCGCTGCGCCCGCCCGGGAAATGCGGCAGCGGTGCCACGCCGACCTTGCCCACGACCGAGGATGCCTTGGGGTCCTGCGCGATCGTATAGACATAGGACCAGTTGCGTAGAAAAGCGGCCTGCCCGCCGGTGAAGGGCCGGCGCGAAGGCTCCTCGTCCCAGCTCAGCACGTCCTGCGGGCTGATCTTGTAGCGCGTGATCGTGTCGCGCATGAACTGCACGGCCTGAACGGATTTTTCGTCGTCGATCAGGACGGTCTTGCCGTCCGGCGCGAGGATCGCGCCGCCGTTGGAGGCGATGAACTCGACCAGGTCGCAGACGAGCACCTCCGCCTGCTTGCCCTGCCAGAGGAAGCCGAACCGCGCGCGGCCCGATTTCTCGACCGATTGCGCGATCGAGACGAGCTCGTCCCAGGTTTCGGGCACCGCAGCGCCGCCGAGCAGATCGGTGCGGTAGTAGAGCATGCCGGAATCGATGAACCAGGGCAGAGCGGTCAGCTTTCCGCCCCAGGTGCAGGCCTGGACGACACCGGGGAAATACTGCTTGCGCACATCCGCGCCGAGCTCCTGATCGAGCGGCAATGCCCAGCCCGCACCTGCGAATTCGGCGATCCAGATCACGTCCTGGGTGAAGACATCGGGCGAGCCGGTTTGGCGCGCGAGCTGCTGGACCAGGAGCTGATGCACTTCCGTCGATTCGCTCGGCGGCGGCAGCTCGACATAGGTGACGTGCACGCGGCCCTGGCTCGCGTTGTAGGCCTCGACGACCTGCGCCACGGTCTCCTTGCCGAAGAATTTCGCGCTGGCGAAGGTGATCTCGGTGCGCGAGGCGCCGCGGGCGCGGCGCGTGGCCCCGAAGGCGGCAGCGGTGCCGAGGGCGCCGCCGAGGAAGGCGCGCCGGCCCGGGCACGACCCGGCTGGAAGCCGCGATCCGGCCCGATTGCTGGAGTCTATCTTGGACATTCGACCCACCTTGGTTGCGTTTTGAGGCTTGCCGTCTTTTGCGGTATTATGCGTTTTTAAGCATGTCTATTGACAATAGGGCTAGCTCTGGTCGATAGTCAAGCATGAACACGCATATCCACGCGCTGGAATCGCCCAGCGAAGCCGCCCCGCCACCGGAAACCGCCCCGGAAGCCGCCAATTTCGCCCTGCCCGCCAGCCGCCGCACCGCGCTGATCCGGCACGTGCGCGAGCACGGCCAGGCCACGGTTCTCGAGCTCTGCCAGCGATTCCAGGTCTCGCCCGACACGATCCGGCGGGATCTCGAACTCCTCTCGCGCCGCGGCCTGCTTAGCCGCACCCATGGCGGCGCCGTTGCGGCGGAGCCGCTGGTCGGCGCGGACGCACCCTTCACCGCGCGGCTGAACGCCAACCATGAGGCCAAGGCGCGGATCGCGCGCGCCGCGGCGCGCCTGATCGCGAGCGGCGAGACGCTGGTCATCAATGGCGGCTCGACCACGCTTGCTTTTGCACGCGAGCTCGGGAGCGTGAGCGGGCTCACCGTCGTCACCAACAATCTGAGCCTGCCCGCGATCCTCGCACCGGGTGCGGTGCGCGATGTTTATCTGCTCGGCGGCCAGGTGCGCACAGAATCGCAGGTCACGTTGGGTCCGGTCGCCTTCGCCGGCACCGGCAGCATCCATGCCGACACCGCGGTGATCGGTGTCGGGGGGATTTCGCCGGCCGGCCTCTCGACCACATTGCTCGCGGAGGCGTCGATGATCGCCGCCATGATGGCCGCCTCGCGGCGCGCGATCGTGCTCGCCGACGCCAGCAAGTTCGATCACAACGCCTTCGCCCATATCGCGCCGCTCGGCCCGAGGCACACTCTGATCAGCGATAAGCCGCCCCCGCCGGAGCTGGCGCAGGCTCTGAGCGATGCCGGCGCGGAGGTGATCATCGCCACCGGCCGGGAAGAATGAATCCGAAGGCGATGCAATCCCGTTCTCGTCGGCGCCGGTGCACGGAGGTCAGTGAGTTCGCAGTTGGGTTCGTGAGCGGACGCACCTCACGCAACGCGGACTGAAACCGGTTTCGCGACGCGGGTCATAGGATTGAGCGCCTCGATAGCGATCAGGGTTCCGCGCGGCTGCGCCGGGTAAGCTGCAAGCGCGGAGCTTAGGACCGATGATCGCCTTGTATACATTGCCGTCTCTGCGACTGCGCGTTCGCCGCAGGCGGTTGCCTCTGGCAGGCCATGCGGCCCTCTCGGCAATGACTCGTCGGCAATGATTTGAATGTGCCGGTCGGGTCGACTCTGCTCATGGGCGTCTTCCGTGCCCATGAGCGCTGACGTACGCGGAGGGATAATGACCTAGGGTGAAAAACCGGGCTGATGGCTCGCGACGGCTTGGTAGACAGGTTCGCCATCATACGCCCCGCCGCTGCCAGGCTCGCGATCTTACCTTCCACCTGTTCGAGCAACGCCGGCACTTCGCCCGCGTCATCCCCGGCATTGTTGGTGAGCGTGGAGGCGACGATCTTGCTGGTGCCGGCGTGTGCGGCCTTACGCCAGGACCGGAGTGACCGGCCGTGCTTCTGTGCATCCCACACGCCTTGTAGGGACAGCTTCAACCCCTTGCTGTCGATCACCAAGTGCATTGAACCGTTCGATACGGCCCGGTGCCTTCGGCCCGCGACGCCGCGGCTGCCTCGGCTCAATGTGGCATGGTCTGGAACGCGCAACTCCTGCCCGAGCAATCACAGCACGCCGATGGCGAAGCCCTCAGCCTGGGGCAAAGCAAAACGGAAGACGAGCCGCAGGATCGGCACCACCTCGATCTTCGCATCCGAATGCCAAGCCTGGCCCCCCGGTGCGGTGGCGGGCCTTCGGAATGGGGTGGCGGCGGGCGGGCGCGGCGCTCAAAGCGCACGCTGGAAAGTGTGACGGTCGGCCGGCAGCAGGGCCACCCGCCCCACTGCCTGGAAGCTCGTCGCATCAACGCCCGATGAAGGAAGACGTGCGTTCGGCCATATGGTTTAATTTGCGAATTATTGTTTCCTCTCTGGCACCATGGTGCCCGCCCAATGTTAACAGCACAATGCCCCGCATAGTCATGCAGCCCCGCCTCAGCATCCTCACCCTCGGTGTCCGCGATTTGCGCCGCTCGACGGTGTTCTATCGTGACGGCCTGGGTTTCGACCTTTCCGCCCTGAGCAACGAATTGATCGCCTACTTTCCTCTACGTGGCCTTTGGCTGGCGCTTTTCCCGATTGAACTCCTGTCAATCGATATTAGAGTTCCCATCGAGCTATTCGGACGATCCCCTATGGTGTTGGCGCATCACGTCGAGAAACCGGCGCTCGTCGATCAAACTCTTGCAGCGGCGGTTGCTGCCGGCGGCAGGATCGCCAAGCCTGCAATGGCTACTGATTGGGGCGGATATGCCGGGTTCTTTGCCGATCCTGACGAGCATTTGTGGGAGATTGCGTGGGACCCAAAATTGCCGATTTGACAATCATGAACGGGAAGCAAACTTTCCTCTGGGAGACGACCGTGCCTGATTGGACTCCTTTTTGCGATCCCTTGATCCTCGAGGACGACGGCAGGTTTCTGCTGAATCATTTCCTGGGCCGGTTCAGCAATCCATTCTATCGTATAAGTTCCGAGCAGGAACTCCACGACGATACGATCGATCGGATAACCCGCGAGCCTTTGTCCTTGGCGGAGTTCACAGCAATTGAATCCGGCAAGGAGGCGCCTGACGACCTGCAGCGAGGGCTTGGTCGGTTTCTCGCCGACAGTCTGGTGAATGAACAAGAAAGGCTTTTTCGCCACATTGCCGGTAGCTCCTTTAATCCAGCAGACGCTGCCGCCGTATTGAAACAGGTCTGCCATCTGCGCGACCTGAACCCGTTCAGACCGCTTCTTGCGCCCGCGTTGGAGCAGCACCTGTTTCAAATGGCGGCGGCTCGATGTGGCCGGCCTATATCCCCCACCGTCCTCGAGCCCACGATGATTGCGCCCTCGCCGGAGCAACTCCCGATCCCACAGGCGAAGTCAGTGCATGAGGGGCGCTTTCGACAGCGTATCGCAGATTTGAAACTTCTCCAAACTATCGGAACCAGCAGTCAGGGAAATCGGCGGCACTCTGTGTTGATTATCGGCGCGGGACCGGCCGGTCTGATTCGTGCTATTTCGGCGACCCTCCGAGGCCTCGAAACAACGGTCATCGAACTGCGGCCGGAAAACGCAGCCAAGCGACCGCAGATTGTCGTGATCCGCTCGCAAGCGGTCATGAGGCTCCTGGACGAACTGGGAGTAATCGACTTTCTATTCAAAGAGGGCCGAATTTTTCCTCTTGGGCGGTTGAGGTTGGAAGTTAGTTTGGCTGACCTTGAGCTCGCCTTTAAAGCCATTCTTCGCCTTGTGACAGTGGATGACCCCGATCGGATCGTGCAATATGATACCTCCATTGAGCGTATCGACGAGGACCGAGGGGCTGCGCGAGTGGTTGCTCGTAGTTCTGATCGACAGACAGTGCGTTCATTTTTCCCCCAGTTGATCGTCATCGCCGACGGCAAACGCAGCCCCACCTCGCATCTGCTGGGCATTCCCCGACGTGATCATTTTCACTCGCACACCGGGATCATTGCTATTTTTCGAACCGACGGAAAGAAGCCCTCGCGCCCGAACCAGATCCTCGGGGAGCTTTCGTCGAAACTGAATTACGCATTTCACCGCTACGTTTCCCGCGAGGGAACAAAGCTCGAAGCAGGGACTATCCTCCAGGTGCCGGGACATCACTATCTCGGATTGAACCTAGCGCCGGCTGAGGAAAATCGATTGCGCCTTGCAATAAGGCGAGCAGACGGGCCCCATGTAGGCGGCCGCGAATCGGGTGAGTTGCGGCGGCTGCTGCGCTTCTGGGCCAAGTACGGCTTTGAAGCGATTCGGACAGATCCCCGGGGATCGGCACCGCATACCGGCGGGAGGCGGATTCCCTGGCTGCCGCTGGACCCACAACTCGCTATGCCCATCGATGTGGTGAGTGACCGTGCGGCGGCTTTTGGCGGGTATATTGGCGAGACATTCGTAACAATCGAGGGCGATGCGCAGTTTACTATTCATCCAGGCAGCGCCTACGGGTGTACGAAGGCCTTTCTATCGGCGCGCCTATTCGATTTCCTGCTGCAACCCCTCTTGCCCCGCGTCGGTGAGGAAAAGAATAGAGCGGCAGAGCTTATTTTTTTTGTCAACTCTGAATTAATGGCGCATGAGTGCAGGAGAATAACCCACCTCTTTAAAGTGACAGCTTAGCAGGAGCCACAACAAATCAATAGGGCGGAGCTTTGCCCTCAAGGGACGGCTCTTTGTCGACGACCGGATTGTGCCGGAAAATGTGTTTGGCGCGCGGAGAGAGCTGCTCCCACGTACGACGCGGGATCTCAATGAGTTCTGTTGCGCTGATGTAGGCATTGAGGAATGCGCAGTTATATATCATAGCTAACATGGTACGGATCTCGGGCGTTTGATTGGGCATACCGCGATGCCAAGTCCGCATATCCCGCAGTATTATAGAACCGGCGGTGACCGTCGTTCTCACTGATGGGAAGTACTCAGCGCGTTCCTCTAGTGCCTCACCATCCTCAGGCAGATCGTCAACAATCAAATGGCTCCCGGGCCAAACCTCGGTCGCGCCATTTTCGGGGGTGAAATCGACCAAAGGAATATTGACGATTATTTGGGTAACCGGAAGCGGCACCGGAAATCTGGGGAACAGGTGGTCGAAATCGCGATGAATATGTTGTATTCCGGAACGCGGCCATTGGGTATTCGTGTTATAGAAGGTACAAAAAAAATCTCGCCCGATCGTCGCTTCCGCCACTTGGACGGCGAAAGGATTTTCAATCGCGATTGCGTCCGTGAACGGCGAGCAGATGGGAGGAAACATTGCCGTGTGGATGCATTGCATTGCCTCCCGCTTTTCCGGATTCAGTGTTCCCATATAGCGCAACAGAGTTTCATTGCACACTTGGCGGATGCGGTTCACCCACTCACGCGGTAGAACATCTTCAATGACTACGAACCCGCATTCTTTCAGGGTGCGGACGGCAGTCTTGAGAGATTCCGCAGTCATGGCTCCTGCCCGGAGTTCATCGAGAGATATTTTCATCGGTGCCTGACTCTCATGTTGCTATTGGACGAACTACGACGAACTCAGCGGGCGCGCATTTCGAGGCACCACCCCGTGTACGCGCCTTGCACGTCCTGCCGACAATGTCCGCTGTGAAACCGCGCTTCAACCTCTCCCGCACACGCACATACTCCGCTTTGTCGCTTTCAGTGCAGAGACCGTCCGAGTACTGGCACGCACCATAGAGACCGATGCATGCATCCGCTGCCGGCGAGAGACGTGCGTTCGGCATGTGGTATTATCCGGGAGATATCGCCTTCTGGCATCACGCCATCCGATCAGGTTTACCGCGGCGATGGTTATCTTTTCCTTCAGTCCATCTGCGCCAAAGCCGGAAAGCGCGCCTCACCGTCGATCGGTCAGTCATCCGCCTCGCGGCGGATCACCCGCCAGGGGCCCATCCACAGGCTGTCGACCCAGCCCTCACGGAGATGATCCAGCGCGTCCTCGGGGCAGCCAACGATGGGCAGCCCGTGGCGGTTGAACGAGGTGTTGAGGATCACGCCGACTCCGGCCTGCTCGCGGAAGGCGCCCAGCAACGAATGGAGCAGAGAATTGTCGCGGGCGGCCATGACCTGGGGACGGATACTGCCGTCGACATGAACCACGGCCGGAACTTTCTGGCGCGCGTAGTCGCTGGCTTCCACCGCGAACGTCATGTAGCGGTAATTGATGGACCCCGACCAGTACATCGATGCGTCCTCTTCCATGACGATCGGGGCGAAGGGAACGAACGGCTCGCGTCCTTTAAGCAGGCCGTTGATGCGGTCCTTGACCGAGGCGTGGCGCGGGTCTGCGAGTACTGAGCGATTTCCAAGAGCGCGCGGACCGGCCTCCATGCGTCCTTGGAAAGTCCCCACGACCTCGCCCTGTGTCAACGCGCGGGCGATGTCGTCCGGCCCAGCTCGGCGAACTTCGACATCCGCAGAGGACGCCAATAGTTTCTCGATCCTGTCCCGGCTGAAGACGTTTCCGAAATACGGCATCGGAAACTCGAGGGGAATGCGGAGCGCACCTTCCATCTGCAGGGCCAAAAGCGCCGCACCGGCCGCGGTACCACTGTCGGCGGCGTCCGGGAAGACAAAGAAATGGTCGGGCCGCAACTCGTCGAGTATGCGCCGATTGGCCTTGACGTTGAGAAACCCGCCCCCGGCCGCAGCCAGCGATTTGCAGCCGGAGATCGCCATGGCGTCGCGCACGTAGGCGAGAATGTTATCCTCGAAGTGCGTCTGGGCCTGG
This sequence comes from Acetobacteraceae bacterium, assembly GCA_030037175.1. Lineage (GTDB taxonomy): Bacteria > Pseudomonadota > Alphaproteobacteria > Acetobacterales > Acetobacteraceae > JAKAWQ01. The sequence goes on along the minus strand of JASHRV010000009.1, from coordinate 7,185 downwards.
TACGCGAACTGCTCCGGCAGCATATGATCGAGATGGCGAGCAAATGCCACCGACTGCACTATCGAATTCATCGGATTCGGAAGACGCCGATCGGGGTTGGCCCGGTTATAGCAGCGGAACTGCCACTTGTCGGCGGCCTGAAAAACGCCGTTTTCGCAGCGCACCGCACCGTCGAAAATGTTGGCAGCGTCGTTCGCTCTGGCCAGGGCGGCCAGCCCCATAGTTTTGTATTCGCTGTCGATGGGGACGAAGCCGAGCGCTTCCGTCACGGCTTGATAAAAGCAGCCAAGGCTGTCTCGTGAGCCCGACGAGCGCAGCAGATGAAGCGAGCCGTCCGCGGCGCCGCGGTAGATGGTGGCGCTGGTCTTATCACCCTTGCCGTCGACGGTGAGGACGCAGGCCTCTTCCAGCCCGGAGAGCAGATAGGCGGAGGCGGCGTGGGCAAGATGGTGGTGCACGTGGTAGTGCCGCAGGTGCTTGCGGAAGAAGCCAAGCTCCGCCATTTCGCCCAAGCGGGCAAAGGGGTGTCGATCGGCAAAGCCGATCCACCCTTCCCCCAGCCGTTGCTCGAGCACTGTGGTGGGCTCGCCTTCCTGTAGCCGGAAAGCAATATCCTCTGCCGACGATGCCCGCGGCCGGGCGTCGAGTCCAACCACGACGTTGTCCTCGTGTTGAGGAAACACCCCATATTGGCTAGAGAATGCGATGATGTCGACGTCGTCGAGGGTCAGGCCACAATGGTCAAGAACAGCCCGTACGGCCAGTGACGGAAAGCCGCAAAAATGCTTGACGCGGTTCAGGCGCTCCTCAGCGATGCTGGCGAGAATTCCGCTCGGGTCGCACAAGGTGGCTGAGGCGTCGTGCGCGCAATTGATCCCGAGGGCGATACGAGAATGATTCACAGGTGCTCCTGATTTCGGCATGTCTACTAAAGCGCACCTAATTTTATGATAACGTTCGTCGGCCTATCGCGCAACCAGCATTGCCGCGCTGATCCCGATTGGGCGTAGCATTGTTACGTTAACGCAGGGTAGACACTCCCGCGTCAAAGAAAGCGATATCTCGTAAATCATGCCGCATGCCGGGCGCACGCCTTTTGCCTCCAAGCATCGAAGGCCGCGAACCTGAACACTCAGTGGGCGTTGGTCGGCACCGCGTGTCATCGTGGATGGAAGTGGCACGGATGAATCCACGCGCGGAGACGGAGTCCTGCGCTCGGCCAAGCGGTTTTAACCGCTGCCCGAGTCTCGTTTGTCGCCGCGCCGGTCGGCGCTGCGTTCTCGACACGATCGTTGAGCTATCGACTTTGCTGGTTCTCGACCCGGAAAAGAAGGCGACGTTGCACCATGGCGTTGTTTTCGGGTTTTGCCGGCAATAATGACCGCGTTCGGCAAGAAGCCGTCCTACATCTTTTAAGTTGATGCTGAACACGTGAAAGGGCCGGACGGCACGGTTTTTTGACATCAACTGAGAATCGATGGCGGCAACGGCGATTGGGTCGTCGCTTCACGTCGGCAGTTTCACCGGCCTTATGTTCCAACGCTCTGCGCGACCGGGCTATTGTCCCAATGTCCTTTGATGTCCGGCGGTGGCAGACGCACTTCCCGGATTCGGCATTATCCGCGATATGCTGCCCGTTCCGGCATTACGCCACCCAATCAGGATCAAGGTGACAATGCCCCCATGCACGCTGAGCCGCAGGGCTATCCCGCCCGAATGATTTCCTGCGCGAGAGCAGCGATGTCTGCCTGCGGCCAGTGCCGTACGTGGGCGGGCAGATCTGGCGGGGGGTCGCGTCCGACATAAAAGCCCGATGCGGCGAAGCGCAGCATTGGCAGGTCGGCGGGCGAATCCCCCACCGCCACGACATCGGCACGCGTGAGACCGAGCGCATGCGCCGTCGCGTGCAGCCAGCGTGCTTTGTCCTCCGGCCAGAAATGCACCACGGTGCCATCCTTTGCGAGGCCTGCCCCGACCGCATAATCGGCCGATAGTTCCCGCAAGAACCAATCGAGCGCGAACTGCCAACTCAGCGACACCAGCGCCACCTTCACGTCCGCCGCGCGCAGCAGAGCGATGCCTTCGCGGGTGCCTGGCGCGAGCCGCGCGGCTCGCAGATGGCCGAGCAGCGCATCGGTACCAAGCGAGCGGTACCAGGCGGCCATGGTCGCGCGGGCATACGCGACGTCGGCGATGGAACGACCATGTTCCAGCGCGGCCATTTCGCGCTGCCGGCCGATCCCGGCAGCGATGCAGGCGCAGATGGAGAGGCCGCGCAGCAGCGTGCCATCCACGTCGAAAGCAACAAGCGAGGGTCGGGCGACGGTCATGCGGCATCCTGTGAGAGGAGCCCTCGGCGTGTCGATCATAGAGATGATCGGAATGGATCCGTGCCGGCGTCGTTGCTGAAGCACATTGTCCCGGCCGGCGCGGCCCATATGGCGAGCTCCGCCATCGCGCCGTCACGGCACTGGGCAACCATCAGCTTTTCTTCTGGCCGTTTCCCATTGCGGGCAGAGAGACCGATTTACCCAGATGAATCACCTTGAACAACTCGATGATGCCGGTGCCCTCCGTTGTGGTTTCGGCGCCCGCGTGCAGTGCGCCTTCCTGGCTGGCGACGGCGCTGAGCGTGCACAGGATCGGTCCGGTCTGCTCGTTCCCCGAGGGAACGTAAACCTCGAGCACACCCTCATCGAGGATCTTCCACGAACCGGGCCAGGTCTTTTGGGGCGCGAAGACGTCACACTCGGTCAGCGTGCCGTCGGGTGCGAGATGCGCGATGTAGCCGCCGCAATGCTCACCGAGCTTCAACAGCCAGGAACCGGCGATTTCCTCGGCGCGGAAGGGCCGCTTGCGTTCCAGCCAGGCGATGTAATGCGGGTCGGCATCGCCGTCGGGCTGCCGGCCGGTCTCGGAGTGGCAGAGCTCCCGCATGCGAAGGGACGTATTCATTCAGGGGGTCCTTGCTCTGGTGGAAGCCTCGACCGCGGCCGCGACATCGGCCACGGAGATGCCGGCACAGGGATTGAACCACTGGCCGTACCCTGTCATGCCAGGGAGCGGCGGCAGGCGATGATCGCGCGTGGCGGGGAAGCGACGATAGGGCTCGCCTCGCCGCAGCATCGTCGTACGGCCGCGCTCCAACCTGTCGATCACGAACACGCCCGCCTGGCTTGCATAGGCGCGGATCATGGCGCGCTTGCAGACCCAAGCATCGTGATCGAGCCGCGCGTGCTGCACGCCCGGGCTGCGCGGCGGAAACGCGTTGATGCGGAGGCCTCCCGCGCGCGTGGTCCCGCTGGCGTTGTAGGTGGGAAACTCGAACAGCGCAGTATCGGCGTCCGCGCGGCGCACTGCTTCGGCGGCGATAAAGTTTGCGGCGTCGTGATCGACATGCCCACCCTCGAAGGCGGTGACGAAGATCCCGTCCGGGCGGTGGTGCGCGACGAGGCCGGCCACGAGATCTGCGCCGCTTCCCATCGCGCCGAGCAAGCCCATGTCCGGCAGGCGCAGCAGCACGCGGTCATGAGACGGCAGGCCGAGTATATCCATCGCCGCCTCGATCTCTCTCTCACGTACCGAGGAGTCGCCGCCCGCGCCGCCGGACGTGAGCCAGACACAGGTGATTGTGGCGCCGCTGCGGAGCAGGCCCTGCATCAGGCCCGCGACAAACACGTCGTCGTCCGGGTGCGGAAACAGGAAGAGAAAGCGCCGGCCCGCGGGGCTTGCGAGCACGTCGTCCTCCAGCGGCGAGGTTCTGTTCATACCCGCACCGCAGCCGCGGGCGCGCGTAGATAGGCGCGGTGGTAAAAGTCGCCGGCATCCGGCTTGCCGGTGCTGCCGTTGCTGCCGGGGTTGGCGGCGGCGTCTTTGAGAAAGGCTTGGCGAATGGTTACGAATTTGGCAAGCAGTGCCTCGGGCATGGCGTCCCAGGGTACGACCCAGGACCAGGGCCGGCCTGAGATGCGCCCGGCCAAGGCGCCGAGATCGGGCACCACGACGGGCAGACCTGCCGCGAGCGCCTCGCTCAGCGTGTAGGAGTAGGTCTCTGGCACGAGGACGGAGAACCAGGCGAGATGCGGCGCACACACGGCGAGGAGGTCGGGCAGGTCCGCCGCGTCGTACGCGCCGGTGACGGCGAGCACAGGCGGCAGGGCCGCAGCATCGGCCTCAATCGTGCCGATAACCGAGAAGCGGACCGGGGCGCGCTCGCGCGCGGCGAGCGCGGCGGTGGCCAGCACCGTCCCTGCCCCCTTGTAGCGGCTGACCGCGCCAAGGATCACAACGTGCAGCGGCTCGTCGGCGGCGAGCGGACGCGGTGTGACCGCCGGGCGCGGAACGGCACAGAGGCCGTCATGCGGCGCGACGACGAGGCGCGCGGCGGGATGGTAACGGGCGAGACGATTGGCGACGTCGCGGCTCGGGCAGATCACGCGCGCGGCGCAGCGATAGAGCCAGGCATGGCACGCGCGATAGGCTTCGATGTCACGCTCCTCCGCGACGGAATGATCGGCGAGGCAGGCGGCGCACCCCGCCACATCCGGCTCGCCGCAATAGCGGTTGTCGCGCGTCTTCAGATGCACGCGCGGACAGATCGTATGGTAGTCGTGGACGGTGAAATCGAACGGCACCGCAAGCGCGCTGACGAGCGCAGCGGCATCGAGCGGCAAGCTGAACAGCTGGTGGATGTGGACGGATGCGATGCCGAACGGGCGCAGCGCGACCGTGAGGGTACCCGTATCAGTGCCGTGCGGGAAGGCAATGCCCACCGGTCCCGCTCTGCCCGGCCAGCTCAGCAGCAGGCGCCCGTCGGCCGTGGTGCGCATCACGAGGAAGATCCCGCGGCCTGTGAAACGCTCGCAGATATCGCGAATATGCCGTTCGGTACCGCCGCCGTAGGAGTGGGTGACGATCAGCACAACGGGCAGCCCGGTCGCGCTGAGCCGCGCCGCCTCGGCCCTGGTGTCGGGTGGCGGGTCTGTCGGCTCAGATATCGCGCCGAAGGCAAATTGGGGCGCGCCGACCGAATGTGGGGACATGACGGGTGCGGTCATGTGAGGTCTCGAGGTCATCCCTGGACGCCGGGGGTCAGGTGGCGGTGCCCTGCGAGGCGGAGTTGAGCCGCACCGTTGGAGATCCTTTCAAGTGAAGCACACGTTGAACCGCGCCACAGGAACGGATCCGCGGCGTAAGATCCGGACAAGCGCCCCCTCGGAGGAGAGGCGCAGGGTGGGTCAGCCGGCATCGGCCGACGCGTCCAGGAGTGCAAGCAGCCCTGTTACATAGAAGCGCACCGCCTCTGTGTCGGACGGATCGGGCGACCAGCTGGGCATCAGGCTATCGGCCGCGCCGAGGAACGGGCCAAGCTTCGTTTCGTGGTAGATCACCGTTTCGCTCAGCGCGACGACGGTGTGATAAACGCCCGGATCAAGCTGGTAGATCAGCCCGTCAACCCCACCCAGGTGGCGCGCATCGGTCACGCGCCCGTCCGCATCGAAGATGAACACGGCCATCCGGCCTTCAACGATGTGCCAGTTCTCGCCTTTCTCCGCGTGGCGATGCGGCGGGTAGAAGGTGCCCTTACGCTCGTGGATGATCATGCTGTGAAACGGCGCAGCGGGCGATGCGTGCAGGCAAAGCCGCACGTTCTTCGTGGGATAGCGTGCGGCAAACTGCTTCAGCGCGGCAATCGTCGCCGCGTCGACCATCGCTGGGCTGCGGCGGCAGAACAGCCCGACGGCTCGGGCGGTCTCCTCGACGCGTATCATCGTGTCGTCGGCAAGGTCGATGCGCGAGATCAGCTTCAGCTTGCTCATGGCTTAAACTCTTGCCGCCGCGATGCGCCCGGCGATACGCCGGCAGGCTTCTTCGATGCTGTCGAAGCGGAGCCCGATGGCCGCGAGCAGCTTGGCGGGCTGCATCGACACGTCGAGCGGGCGCGGCTCCGGCAGGTCGAAGTCACGGATGCTGCACGGCTCGATATCGACCGCGACGGGGAAATGCCGGCTGAGCGCGGCGATCAGGATCTCCAGCATCTCGATCCGGCGGTACGCGCCCGGCGCGCAGAGATGATAGAGGCCACGGCACTCCCCTTCAATTACGGCGAGAATCGCAGCGACGATGTCGCTGACCAGGATCGGCGAAAAGATCTGGTCCGTCGCGCAGCGTATCCGGCGTACGCCGCCCATGATCTCGTCCACCCAAGCGCAGAGCATTGTCCCGTCGCCCGGTGTTTCTGCGTAGGACTTGCTGAGACGAAGGATGGCATAGCGCTCGCAGCTTTCCTGCAGATGGCGTTCCACCCGGATCTTCTGCGCACCATAGAGCAGGATCGGGTTTGCCGGATCGGTCTCGACATAGTTGCCGACCTCGCCGTCGAAGACGAACTGGCTGGAGAGGAACACGATGAAGACGCCGCGGGCGCGCAGGATGTCGATGGCGCGGCGGATGCTGTCCACGTTCAGCTTCTCGCTGCCGGCGGGATCGGCGAAGCAGCGGTCGGGATGGGTTTCGCCATATAGGATGACCGCGCTCCGGATGCCGGAATGCATGTCGAGCAACAGGGCGAGATCGTCGGTGAGCGCATCGAAGCGCACGCCACCGGCGATCGGCGCGCGGCGCCAGGTGGCGAGCGCGCGCCTTGGGCCGACGCGTTCGTAGAGCGGTGCTCCGACATTGGGCGAGGTGCCGAGAATCAGCATGTCGCGCGCCGGCTGCAGCATGCCGCCTTCAGGCCCGCTGCCACTGGCGCGGCGGCCGGCCGGCCTTCCAATGCGCTTCGATCTCCTCAAGCGACAACCCCCCCGTCTCCGGCACGAGCACGTAGCAGAAGGCGAAGCCCGCCAGGCCGATGAAGGTATAGATCAGGAAGGTCCAGCACGGGCCGAGCACGGCGATCAGGCTGGGGAAGGTCAGCGTGACAATGATCTGGAAGGTCCAGTTCACGGCGATGACGAAACTCATCGCCACGCCGCGCACGCGCTGCGGATAGATCTCCGACACCACCAGGCCGCAGACCGGACCGAGGCTCAACGAGAAGGCGCCGATGTACAAGAACAGGCTGGCCACCACGAGCCAACGCCCGACGGGACCGAGATGGTCAAGGCCGGCGAAGCCGACCACGAAAAGTGCCAGGCAGATAGTGGTGATCGCGGTGCCCGCGAGGAGCAGCGGACGACGGCC
>JASHRV010000073.1 GCA_030037175.1 Acetobacteraceae bacterium | reverse complement strand
GGGTAAAGCTCGCCCGGATGCCATTCGACCTTGGCGACGACCTGGCGCTTCCGGCCCCAGGATCCTGCCCGATAGGTGAAGCTGGCGTAATAGCGCCGGACCTCGGCAGGAGGCCTTCCGACCGGGCGCTTCAGGAGATGACCGATCTTGCGCTGGAGAACGGCGTTGGCGGGGAGCCGGATCGCATACTTGAAGCCCTCGGCTTCGAGGAGCTCGTAGAGGTCTGGCAGGGCGAAGACGGCATCGCCCCGGGGGAACCGCCGCTTCACCGACTTGCGATACCGGGCCACCACCGGCTCCAGCACGGCGCGCCATTCATGCGCACTCGCGACGTTGCCAGGGCGACGGGCATGCACGGCGTCGATCCAGCGGCCCGATAGATCCGCCAAGGCAGCGAGGTTCGCCTTCGTCGTCAGGATCGCGGTCTCGAACCGTCCCATCTGACTCGTCGAGGCGGCGCACGTTCCGACGGCTCGACCGCCGACAACCCACCGCATTGCGGGGTCTCGGCCGAGCCGGTCAGCGTCGTTCACATCCTCGTATCCTGCCAGGCGGCCGAACACCGCTTGGCGGAGCTGACCGATCAGGCTGTAACGGCCGTTCCGTCCTGTCCTCGAATCGGCGAGGACCCCACCGGCCAGCGCGGTCAGGCCGAGCGCCTGATCCAGCTCCCGGAACGCAAGCAGCCCGGCGTCGGATGTGACGCTCGAGCCATGGAATTCGAGCTTCAGGCGACGGTCAAAACCGAGGCGCAGGTCAGCGGATTCGTTTTCACCCGCCGCTTCGCCCATCGCCACCCCTCAAAACTTCGTTTACGAACGTTGATTCGGATATCAGATTCGGCCGTGTCGGTCCCAATAATGTGGGCCAATCTGGGAAATCCGGGTCTAATGGAGTCGGATGCATTCGACCCCCGCCCGCAAGCCCTACCCATCTGATGTCAGCGACGAAGAATGGTCTCTGGTCGTTCCCTACCTCACGCTGATGACCGAAGCGGCGCCGCAGCGTGACTATCCGATGCGGGAGCTTTTTAATGCCCTGCGCCGCAAGCGCGCCAATCCGTTAGTGGCCGCTGCTAGATAATACCGTCGCAATCCCTTCGTTTACGCCGCGCTCCTCACCCCTCCACGGCCGCGTATTCGTACACCCACACGCGCCGATCCTGCCTTGTGTCCCAGTCGAATCCCATGCCGTGCAGAAGCGCGGCCCACATATAGCCTTCCTCGGTGTACGAGCCCGGAAATTCGTCTCCCGGCAAATTCCGGTAATAGCCCATGTACTGCACGCCCTCCGGGAAGACCGTGTCCGGCGGAACAGGCCCCAGCGTGCGGCGCCGGCCCGTCGTCTCCGGGCCGGGCGTCGGCCGGTACAACGTCGCTTCCGCGAGAAGCCACTCATCGAACCCGCCCAGCGGAACGCCGGCCGCGACGGAAAGGATACCCGGCATGCAGATCGTGAACGGCCCGGTATCTTTCGAGACGGTCGCGCTCGGCCAGATCCTCGCTTCGAGCTGCCAGCAGGCCGGCGGCACCGGAGCGCCGCCCACGACGAGATTATTGACCATCTCCGCATGATTGGGCGGCGACGTCAGCACCGTGAACGCCACGCGCGGATATTGATTGGTCAGCTTCTCGTTGGGATCGTAGGGAGCATTGGTGAAAATTCCAGCCAGCTCCGGCGGAATGCTCGAGCCCGGACCCACCATGGCGGTGTGGAAAAACGCGGAGAGGGAGTTCAGCGGATTCGATGCACCCGTCTGATCCGACGAAGGCACGCACCCCGCGGGAAGAACCATCAGCAGACATGCAACGAACGCCCGGTTGGCAATGGTCTCGGCAATGGTCCGGGCAATGCTCCCGGCAATGCTCCGGGCCCCGCGGCGCAATCCTGCCCCTTCCATTCGCCAACGTCCCTCCCGGCCCGGCCCTGGATCGAGTTAACGTTGCTTTCCCATATCGTGCAACCTCTGTATCGTTTCCCTCACGAACATGAGTACGGGCGCCGTCACGCGGCCCCGGCACGCGGCTCCGTCGCGCTCTAAGGAATCGCGACGCTCCAATCCTCGCGCTTGCCCAGAAGCATGCGGATCGCGCCCGCGTTGCGCTTGAGCGCCTCGCGCAGCACGGGGTTTTCCGGCATGCCGCCGGCGATCAGGATCGCGCCGTCGGGCCGGAGCGCAAGCCGGTGCCACCCCCCCTGCTCCACCGCCTCGATCACCTCGCGCGCGCTCATGCGCGCCGCCGCCGCCCGGCATTCGGCCTCCGCCTCCGCGCGCCGCGCGGCTTCCGCCTGGGCGCGCATCTCTGCCTCGTCGGCCGCGATCCGCTCGCGGCATGCGTCGAGCAATCGCTCGCATTCGGCTTCGTTTTCCGCGAAGCGCGCGGCGATGAACGCCCGCTCGATCTCGGCGCGCCACGGGCCGGGGGTCACACCGCGCGCGACCGCGCCCGCGATCACGCGGTCGAACTCGTCCGAGAAGTCCAGCATCGCGTCCTTCCTTGGCCGCGACCGTTCTTATGCCCGCGGCGCCCATTGAGGCCATCGGGGACGGAATCGTTTCAGCCGCTGTCCCGGGACGGCGCGGAAGAAAGGCTCGTCCCGGCGCGGCGCTGGCGCTTCAGCACCTGGGCGATGGCGGTTTCCTGCCGTTCCTCGCCGAGTGCGAGGGCGAAGGCGGCGCGGATGAAGCGCACGGCGGCCCCTTCGTTGGAGGGGGCGTAGCGCCTCTCGGGGTTGGCGTCCTTCATCGCGGCGAGGAAGATGCGGTAGAGCCCGGCGGCTTCCGCGTGCCATCCCGGCCCTTTCGCCGCCCGGGGCGCGAAGAGGGGCATGATCCGCTCGATGGAAGCGCGTGCATCGCGCACATCGGCGGCGATCCTTGTCCGATCGCGAAGCGCCTGCTCGAGGAAGGGAAGCGCCGGCACGCTCGCTATATCCCTTTGAAATTGCTTGTAATTTTCCTCGACCCTTGCGAGCTCGGCGAGCACGGTCCTGGCCGCGCGAAAGCCCTTTCCCGCGTCCAAACCCGCCCCGTCCATTTTGTCTATTTCCCGTTTTCTTCTCAGCCTCAGAAACTGCAGCCACGCCGCAACTTCGCGGCAGGCCGCGGTGCCGGGGATCCTGTCATTGCCGCGCAGCACCGCGCGAAAGAGCGTGCGGACCGATTGCGCCGTGATCTCGTCTTTCACGCCGCGGGGATGAGGCCCGAGGCGATCGCGCGCGCGCGCGAAGCCTCCATGCTTTCCGCCACCATGAGTGCTGCGTCGAGTGCTCGCCTTCCGGCGGCGGCATCGACGACGATGGGTCCTTCGCCGCGCACGGCGGCGAAGAAGGCGGCGTGCTCGGCCGCGAGCGAATCGTGGTCTTCCCAGGAGCTTTCGGTCATGGAGAAGCCTTCGAGGCCGGGCAGCGGCAGGCCCTCGCCGGTGCGGCCGATCATGAAGAGCTTTCGATTGACGAAATCGAGCGAGATATAGCCCTCGCGCGCGAAGAGCCGCATCCGCCGCTCGGTGCGGAGCGAGATGCGGCTCGCGGTCACGGTCGCCACGCAGCCATTGACGAAGCGCACGCGGGCATTGGCGATGTCCTCGTTGGCGGAGGCGACCGGCGCGCCCACGGCATCGACGCTTTCGATCGGGCTTTCCACGAGCGCGAGCACGAGGTCGAGATCGTGGATCATGAGATCGAGCACGACCGAGACATCCGTGCCGCGCGGCTTGAAGGGCGCGATTCGTATCGCCTCGATATAGAGCGGCTGCTGCATGTGCCGGCTGAGCGCGCGGAAGGCCGCGGAGAAGCGTTCGAGGTGCCCGACCTGAAGCACGAGAGCCCGCTCCGCGGCGAGGCGGACGAGCACATCCGCTTCGGCGAGCGTGGCGGCGATCGGCTTCTCGACGAGCACGTGCCGGCCCGCGTTGAGCGCCTGCTCGGTCAGGGAAAAATGCGCCTCGGCCGGCGCAGCGATGATCACCGCCTCGCAGGCCGCGAGGAGATCTTGCCAGGAGAGCGCGGGCGCGCCGGTTTCCCAGCCCACGGTTCGGGCGCGCTCTGTGTCGGGGTCATGCACGCCGGCGAGGCGGACGCCCGCGCCGGTGGCGGCCTTGAGCGCGTGGAAGCGCCCGAAATGCCCGCAGCCGGCGACGCCGACAGCGAGCGGAGCGCGCTCAGGAGGCAAGACGGGTCCTGTTGGCGCGCGCCAGCACCGCCTCGAACAGCACCTGGCAGCCGGCGGCCGCTTCCTCGGGGCGCATGTCCTCGGCCTCGTTGTGCGAGAGCCCGTCCTTGCATGGCGTGAAGATCATCGCCGTCGGCACATGGCGGGCGACATAAACCGCGTCGTGCCCGGCGCCGGAGACGATTCGTCGCGAATTGTAGCCGAGCTTTTCGGCGGCCGTGCGGACGAGATCGACGCAGGAAGGATCGAAGGGCTGGGCGGGAATGCGGAAGAGCTCGGTGAGGGTGAGCTCAAGCCTGTCGGCGGCGGCGAGCGCGGCGGCCTCGGCAGAGAAGGTTTCCGCGAGCCGGGCGATCACCGTCTCGTCCGGATGGCGGAATTCGATTGCGAAACGGACCTCGCCCGGGATGACGTTGCGGCTGTTGGGGAGGACATGAAGCTCGCCCACCGTGCCGCGCCCGGCCTCGCCTTCGTCGCGCATCAGCCGCTCAACGAGAAGGATAATGCGCGCAGCACCGGTGAGCGCGTCACGGCGCGCGGCGGGCGGGGTGGTGCCGGCGTGGGAGTCCCGGCCCGTGAGCACGGCGTCGTACCAGATCTGCGCCTGGGCGCCGGTGACGATGCCGATCATCTTTTCTTCGGCCTCGAGGATCGGCCCCTGCTCGATATGAAGCTCGAAATAGGCGTCCGCCGGGAACGACGCAGCGGGAATCGGGCCGCGATAGCCGATCTCGTCGAGGGCGGCGCCGACGCTGATGCCGTCGGCGTCGGTCAGAGCATAGGTTTTCTCGACCGGATAGACGCCTGCCCAGACACCG
>JASHRV010000072.1 GCA_030037175.1 Acetobacteraceae bacterium | reverse complement strand
CACCTTCGTGGCTTCCGCCTCTGCCGCCATCTCCGATGCCTCGACATTGCTCCGCTGGTACGACCGCCACCGGAGGGATCTTCCCTGGCGCGCGCCGCCCGGCGTTGCACCCGATCCGTACCGTGTTTGTTTGAGCGAGATCATGCTCCAGCAGACAACCGCAACCGCCGCGATACCTTATTTCATTCGCTTCATCGAGCGCTTCCCAAGCTTTGCCGCCCTTGCCGCCGCGCCCGAGTCGGCCGTGCTTTCCGCTTGGGCCGGCCTCGGCTATTACGCCCGCGCCCGCAACCTGCACCGCACCGCCCAACTCGTCGCGGCCGGGGGGCTGCCACGCACGCCCGAAGCGCTCACGCGCATGCCCGGCATCGGTGCCTATACAGCGGACGCGATCGCCGCGATCGCTTTCAGCGTTCCGGTCGTGCCGGTGGACGGCAATGTCATCCGCGTGCTCGCCCGCCGCCACGCCATCACCGAGCCTCTCCCCGCCGCGCTCGCCCCGATCCGTGCCATCGCCCGCGCTCTCGCTGCTGATCCCGCGATTCGGTCCCGTCCCGCTGATTTCGCCCAGGCCCTCTTCGATCTCGGCGCCACCATCTGCCGCCCCGCTGAACCCGCCTGCGTGCTCTGTCCCTGGGCCGACGCCTGCGCTTCCCGGGCCGCCGGCATCGCCGAGACCCTGCCGCGCAAGCCACCCAAGCCCGTCCGCCCGCACCGTTATGGCGTCCATTTCTGGCTGATGGACGAGGCCGGCCAAGTTTTGCTCCGCCGCCGCCCTCCCTCCGGCCTCCTCGCCGCCATGACCGAGCTGCCCGGCACGCTTTGGCGGGCCGAGCCCTGGTCCGCGGACGAGGCGCTGACCGCCGCGCCCATGCACGCCGCCTGGCGCCTCCTCGGTGAGGTCCAGCACGGGTTCACCCACTTCACGCTCTCGCTCTCGGTCTTCGCCGCCCGCGTCCGGCACATCACTGCGGAAGGTTTTCTTCGTCCTGCGGCTTGCCTTGCGGACGAGGCCCTGCCCTCGGTCATGCGCAAATGCGTCCGTCTCGCCGGCGCTGCTATCCTCTCCCCATGAGAGAACCGCCGCCCGAGCTCCTCACCCCGGCCGAGATGGGCAAGGCCGACGAAGCCACGATTGCTGGCGGCGTATCCGGCATCACGCTCATGGAGAATGCAGGGCGCGCCGTCGCCCGCGCCGTGCTCCGCCGCTTCGCGCCCTGCCGCACGCTCGTGCTGTGCGGCCCAGGCAACAATGGCGGAGACGGCTATGTCACCGCCCGCCGCCTCGCCGAGATGGGCTGGCCCGTCGCGCTCGCAGCACTTGCTCCCCCCCGTGCGGGCACGGATGCGGCTCTCGCTGCCGCTCGCTGGCGCGGCCCCCGCGTCGGGTTCTCGCCTGCCACAGCCGCCCGAGCCGAGCTCGTCATCGATGCCGTCTTCGGCGCTGGCCTCTCCCGCCCTGTGGAAGGCCTCGTCGCCGATGCCCTCCGTGCTGCCCGTCTCGTCGCTGCGATCGATGTCCCGAGCGGGCTCGATGGAACGAGTGGCGCCGTCCTGGGTTTCGCCCCGGCCGCAGCGCTCACCGTCACCTTCTTTCGCCGCAAGCCGGGGCATCTCCTGCTTCCGGGCCGTCTTCTTTGCGGTGCCCTGGTCCTGGCCGAGATCGGCACCCCCGTCCATGTGCTCGAAACCGTCCGGCCGCGCACCTTCGCCAATGGCCCCGCTCTCTGGCAGCTCCCTTCGCCCACGTCCGACACACACAAATGGAGCCGCGGCCACGTCACCATTCTCGGCGGCGAGGCCATGACCGGCGCCGCCCGCCTCGCCGCGGCCGGCGCCCGCCGCGGTGGCGCCGGCATGGTCACCATCGCTGCCCCCGAAGCCGCCGCCCCCGTCTACCGTGCCGGGGAGGCGGGCGTGATCGTGACTTCCGCCTCGCTCGCCGAGCTCCTCCAGGACACGCGCCGCCACGTCTTTGTCTGCGGCCCTGGCCTCGGCGCCGAGTCCGCCCGCGTGGCGCTCCCGGCCCTTCTCGCTGCCGGCCGCCAGGTCGTCGCGGACGCCGATGCACTCACTGTTTTCGCAGGCGCGCCCGAAGCGCTCCGCGGCGCTGCGGTGCTCACCCCCCACGCCGGCGAGTTCGCCCGTCTCTTCGGTCCGATCGGTGCAAACCGGCTGGAGGCCGCCCATGCTGCCGCCCGCCTCACCGATGCAATCGTGGTTCTGAAAGGTGCCGATACGGTGATCGCGGCTCCCGATGGCTGGGCCGCGATCAACGCCTCTGCCCCGCCCGACCTCGCCACCGCCGGAACCGGCGACGTCCTTGCGGGCGTGATCGCCGGCCTTCTTGCCCAAGGGGTGCCGGCGCGCGAGGCGGCCGCTGCCGGCGTCTTCCTGCACGGCACGGCCGCCGAGATTGCCGGCCCCGGCCTCATCGCCGAGGATCTGCCGCGGGCGCTGCCGCGAGCCGTGACCAAAATCAGAGAGGAGATGGAACGATGGCGCGGGTCGGCTTCATAGGGCTGGGCAATATGGGCGGGCCCATGGCGGCGAATCTCCGCGCCGCCGGCCACGAGGTCACGGCATACGACGTCCTGCCACAGGCCCGCGACGCAGCGCGTGTCCAGGGACACGCCATTGCGTTCGACCCCCCTGCGGCCGTGAAAGGGGCCGAGATCGTGATCACCATGCTTCCCGCCGGCGCCGACGTCCTCGCTGTCTATGCCCAAGCACTTGGCGTCGCCCGGCCCGGCACGCTCTGGATTGACTGCTCGACGATCGATGTCGCAAGCGCTCGCGCAGCGCACGAGGCGGCGCACGCAGCCGGAATGGAATCGCTCGACGCCCCGGTCTCAGGCGGCGTGGCCGGCGCAGCCGCCGCCACCCTCACCTTCATGGCCGGGGGCGGGGAGGGGGAATTCGCCCGCGCCCGCCCGGTGCTTGCCGCCATGGGCAACCGCATCATCCATTGCGGCGGTCCGGGTTCGGGTCAGGCGGCGAAGATCTGCAACAATCTCATTCTGGGCATCTCCATGATCGCCGTGAGCGAGGCCTTCGTGCTCGCCGAGCGGCTTGGCCTCGCCCCGCAACCGCTTTTCGATGTCGTCTCCTCCTCCTCCGGCCAGTGCTGGTCGCTTGCCAATTGCTGCCCGGTTCCCGGCCTCGTCGCGGCGAGCCCTGCCAGCCACGGCTTTAAGCCCGGCTTCGCGGCCAGGCTCATGCTGAAAGACCTCCGGCTCGCCGCCGCCGCGGAGACGGGCGAAGCCCCCGGCCTCGCCGCTTCCGCCGCCGCCCTCTATGATCGCTTCGTGGCCTCCGGCCACGGAGACGAGGATTTTTCGGCCATCATCAAGCTGATCCGGGCCGCGGCGGCCGGCACCCCGATTCGCCCCGCAGAAATATCGTGCAATGACCCGTGAGCACCCGCCGTTGATGCGCTAAAGTGCCCGCCTTCGTGGGAAGGCATCCGATGGCGAAGCAAAGCCTGATGAACGAGCCGGCAGCCCCGGCCGGCCTGTTCGACTGGGCGCGTCGGCGTCTGGCGAGCGTCTGGCGCGACATCGCCGCCAGCCCCTCCGGGGAGGCGGCGGAGCCGATCGAGGCCCAGATCCGCGCCTGTCTCGAAGGCCGTGGCGGCGAGGTGAGCGCCCGCAATCGTGCCGCGCGTCTCGCCCGAACGTACCTCGCGCTCGACACCGCGGGCCAGAAATCCTTTCTCGAAACCCTGGCCGGCTTCGATTCCGATCCCGATTCCGTCGCCGCCGCGTATCAGGCGCTGCAGGAGGCCGAGGATCCGGCTGCACGCGCCGGCGCCACGGCCGCCCTTCGCCGCGTCCTCGAGCCGCCGCGCCAGAAGCTGCTCCGTCAGTTCACCTCTATCCCCAACGGGGTGAAATTCCTCGTCGATCTGCGCGCGACGCTGCGCCAGACGAATGACGGCCCGCCGCTCCAAGCCCTCGAATCCGACCTACACGGACTGCTTGCGAGCTGGTTCGATATCGGCTTCCTCGAGCTCCGCCGGATCGATTGGTCGAGCCCGGCCTCGCTCCTCGAACGCCTCGTCGGCTACGAGGCCGTGCATTCCATCCGCTCGTGGCGCGATCTGAAGAACCGCCTCGATTCCGACCGTCGCTGCTACGCCTTTTTCCATCCACGCATGCCGGACGAGCCGCTGATCTTCGTCGAGGTCGCGCTGGTGCAGGGGCTTGCGGAGTCGGTCCAGAACCTGCTCGACGAAAAGGCCCCGCTGCTCGATCCGCACACCGCCGATACCGCGATCTTCTACTCGATCAGCAACTGCCAGCAGGGGCTCTCGGGGATCAGCTTCGGCAATTTCCTCATCAAGCGCGTGGTGGATGAGCTCAAGCACGAGTTTCCCAACCTCCACACCTTTGCCACGCTTTCGCCCGTGCCCGGCTTCCGCCGCTGGCTTGCCGATCTGCTTGCTTCCGAGCCGGAAGACCTCTTCTCCATCGAGGAATCGGCGAGCCTCCGTACCGCCGCGCCGGCGGATCGCCCTGCCGCCGAGACCGGCCCCGCCGCGCTCACCTCCATCCTCGCCCGCCGCTTCTGGTGGCGTGATCCGGCGATGACGCGCGCGGCCGAGCCCGTGCTTCGCCGTCTTTGCGCACGCTATCTTCTCACCGAATCGAACGGTTCGCGCGCCCGCGATCCCGTGGCGCATTTCCATCTCTCGAACGGTGCAAGGCTCGAGCGGATCAACATGCTGGCAGACACCTCCGAGCGCGGTGTCAAGGAAGGCGCGACGCTCATGGTCAATTACCTCTACGATCCCGAGCGCATCGAGGAATGGCACGAGGATTATGTCGGCGCAGGCAAGCGCAATGCCTCGACCACGGTGCGCAAGCTGCTGCGCGGCTGGAGCTGAACCCATGAATGTTCCGGGCATCGCCATCACCGAGGACCCGACCGGCGCACGCCGCCTCGCAATCCTCAAGGAGGTCGAGCGCAAGCTTCTCTGGCTCTCGACCTGGGCGATCCACAACGCCAATCATGTCCGCCCCAATCGCGACGGGCTCAAGGTCGGCGGCCACCAGGCCTCCTCCGCCTCGGTCGTTTCGATCATGACCGCCCTTTATTTCGCCGCTCTTCGGCCCGAAGACCGCGTCGCGGTGAAGCCGCATGCCGGGCCGGTCTTCCACGCGGTCAATATGCTCCTCGACCGCGAGAGCCGCGTCCCGCTCGAACGGCTGCGCGCCCTCGGCGGCGCCCAATCCTACCCGAGCCGCGCGCGCGACGGCGCGGAAGTCGATTTCTCGACCGGCTCCGTCGGTCTCGGCGTCGCCATGACGAGTTTTTCCGCCATGATGCAGGACTACGTCCAGCGCCATGGCTTGGCGCGCGCCGACATCCCGCCCGGCCGCTCGATCGCGCTCGCCGGCGATGCCGAGCTCGACGAGGGCAATATCTACGAGGCGCTGCTTGAAGGCTGGAAGCACGACGTCCGCAATCTGTGGTGGATCATCGACTACAACCGCCAGAGCCTCGATTCCGTGGTCCCGGATCGACTCTTCGGCCGCATCGAAGGCCTGTTCCGCGACATGGGCTGGAACGTCGTCACGCTGAAATATGGCCGCAAGCTCACCGCAGCCTTCGCCCGTCCGGGAGGCGAATGGCTGCGAAGCTGGATCGACGACTGTCCGAACAGCCTCTACTCCGCGCTCACCTTCCAGGGCGGCGCCGCCTGGCGCACCGCGCTGCTCACCGATCTCGGCCGTAACCGCGATATCCGGGCGATCATCGACCCGCTCGCCGATTCCGAGCTCGGCGAGCTGATGACCAATCTCGGCGGCCACGACCTCGCTTCCATCATCGAGATGCTCGAGGCCGCTGCCGCCGGAAGCGACCAGCCCACCTGCTTCATAACGTACACGATCAAGGGCATGGGCCTGCCTTTCGCCGGCCACAAGGACAACCACTCCGGGTTGATGACGCCCGAGCAGATGGAAAGTTTTCGCGCCGAGATGCAGATCCGGCCGGGTCACGAATGGGATTTCGCCGAAGGGCTTTCCGTCTCCGAAACCGAGCTTCGCCGCTTCATCGCCTCCGTTCCCTTCGCCCGCCCGCTCGCCCCCGAGGGCCGTGCGCTCTCCGCCCCGATGATCCCCATTCCGACGGTCCTGCCTTTGCCGCGCAGCGCAGGGGAAAAACCGCGCAGCGCCGGGAAAAAAACTTCGACCCAGTCCGGCTTCGGCGAGATCCTCGCCGAGATCGGCCGCGGCGAAGGCGAAGCCGCCCCGCTCGCCGAGCGCATCCTCACCACCAGCCCCGACGTCACCGTCTCGACCAATCTCGGCCCATGGGTGAATCGCCGCGGCATCTTCGACCGCCACACCCGCAACGATGTCTTTCGCGATGCCAAGCTCGCCTCAGCGCAGCGCTGGGGCATGAGCCCGCGCGGCCAGCATTTCGAGCTCGGCATAGCCGAGCAGAATCTCTTCCTCCTGCTCGGCGCCGCTGGTCTCGCGCACACGCTCTACGGCGCCCGCCTGCTCCCGATCGGCACGGTCTATGACCCCTTCGTCAATCGCGGCCTCGATGCGCTGATCTATGCCTGTTACCAGGACGCACGCTTCCTGCTCGTCTCCACGCCCTCCGGCATTTCGCTCGCGCCCGAGGGCGGCCAGCACCAATCCATCAACACGCCGCTGATCGGCATGGCCGCGGACCGGCTCGCGTCCTACGAGCCCGCGCATGTCGATGAGCTCGCGATCCTGCTCCGCCACGCCCTCGCCTATATGCAGCAACCGGACGGCTCGGCGGTCTGGCTTCGCCTCTCCACGCGCCAGATCCCACAGCCCGCGCGCGACCTCGATCCCGACGCGGTGATCGCCGGCGCTCACTGGGTCGTTCCGCCCGCGCCCGGCGCCCGCATCGCCATCGCTTATCAGGGCCCCCTCGCACCCGAAGCCTTCTCCGCCTTCGAAGCCATTCGCGAGGACGAGCCGGCAGCGGGCCTCCTCGCCATCACCAGCCCCGACCGGCTGCACGCGGGCTGGCTCGCCGCGAGTCGCGCCCGCCGTACCGGCACCCTCAACGCACGCGCGCACATCGAGCGCATCCTCGCCCCGCTCGCGCCCAATGCCACGCTCGTCTCCGTGCTCGACGGACATCCCGCCGCCCATTCCTGGCTCGGCGCGGTGCGCGGCCAAAGGATCGTTCCGCTCGGCGTTGAGCATTTCGGCCAGAGCGGCGATATCCCGGACCTCTATCGCGAATACGGCATCGACGCGGATGCGATTCTCGATGCCTGCGCGCAGGCGCTGCTCGAGCAAGGTCGAGCGAAGTAAAGGGAGCCCAGGAATTTCGGAAGTTTCGCTCCTGGCAGGGAGCTTTGCCCCCCCTGCACCGACACCCGCCGCGCTTGCGCGTTGGGAACCCCGTTGGGAACCCCGTTGGGAACCCCTCTGGGGCCTCAAGGCACCGGTGAGGGATCCAAGGGGCAATGCCCCTTGGCCTTGCGCCTATTCCTTCCGCCTCCGGACCCGCGGCCGTGCCGCCGGTCGGGGGATTGGCGGCGGGTGCTCGGCTGCCTCGGCCGCATGCATCAGATGCCGGTGCATGAGCCGTGATGCCATGGCCGGGTCGTCGGCCGCGATGGCCGAGAGAATGGCCATATGCTCGCGGCACCACACGACGACGCGCGCGCGGTCCGCATAGCTGCCGAGCTCGAGCAGGCGGCGGAGCGTATTCTGCTGGCGCACCACGCTGAGGACGAAAAGATTGCCGCTCCAGGCGGCGAGGGTCTCGTGGAAGCGGGCGTCGAGATCGAACACGCGGGCCGGATCCTCCCGCACGATATCCGGCCGTGACGTGAGCGCGGCATGTTCATCGACCAGCCGGTCGAGCATGGCGGGGTCAGCGCGGAAGCCGGGCACGAGCAGGGAGGGCGGCTCGAGCATGAGCCGGAGCTCGTAGCTCGCGCGGCGGGATTGTTCGGTATCGAGCGAGGGAGCAAAGCTCCATCGCCAGCCCTCCCTCGCTACCAGCCCTTCTTCCTCGAGCCGCGCCAGCGCCCGCTGCATGACCGTGAGCCCCGTTCGATAGCGCCGCGCGAGCGCGGCCTGGGCGATCTCCGGGCCGATCCTCCCGGCCAGCCGGTCGCGGATCAACGAATCATGCAGCATCGCCTCGGCTGAGGCTTGGGCGGGCAGGCGGAAGCCGGCCAGTTCCGCTCCTGGACGCACCAGGACGTGGCCGCGATTGGGCCGCGCCCGCACCACACCGTGGCGCATGAGCAGCCGCAGCGCGGCGCGTACGGGCGTGCGCGAGACGGCGAGCACGCGCGCGAGTTCCTGCTCGATGATTCTTGCTCCCGCTGGCCAGCCGCCTGCCACCGCGGCTTCGACGATCCGCTCGGCAAGGCGGACGTGGCGCGGATGGGGGGGGACGGTGGGGCGGGAAGTCGTGGACATGGGGAATTGTTCGATTTATGACAGATTGAACAAAACATAACGAGCCCTATCGGCTTCACTTTGGCATGGGAGATTCCCGCATGCTCCGACGCCTTGCCTTTTTCATCTCGCTGACGCTCGCCGTGCCCGCCCTGGCCCAGCCGGTGAAGCCGCCCGACGGCCTGGTTGCGCCCGGCAAACTCACCTACGGCACCGCCGCCACCTTCGCGCCCTTCGAATACCAGGAGAACGGCCAGTATCTCGGCTTCGACATCGAATTCGGCGCCGCCATCGCCAAGGCGATGGGCCTCGCTCCTTCGATGCTCGACATGGACTTCAACGGCCTGATCCCGGCGCTTCAGGGCAAGCGGGTCGACATCATCAACAGCGCCATGTACATCAACCCCGCACGCGCCAGTCAGGTGGACTTCATCCCCTACATGCGCATCGGAAACGAGATCATCGTCCGCAAGGGCAATCCGCTGCATATCGCCGCGCGGAGCGACCTTTGCGGCCACCGGGTCGCTGTCACCCTTGGTGCGATCGAGGAGACTTACGCCCGCGCCGTCGCCGCGGATTGCGCCAAGTCCGGCAAGCCTGCGCTCGTCATTCTCTCGCTCCCCACCGCACAGGACAGCGCGCTCGCCGTCCGCCAGGGCCGCGCGGACGCGGAGTTCGACAGCACCCCCGGCGCCGTCGTGCTGACCACCAAGTTCCCCGACGCTTTCGAGATCGCAGGCGCGCCCTTCGAGACGCACACCCTGATCGGCATCGCCGTGCGCAAGGACGATCCCGCCATGAAAGCCGCGATCGAAGCCGCCATGCATGCCGTGGTCGCGGACGGCACCTACGCCGCGCTGATGGCGAAATACCACCTGCCTGCGGCCGGCTCCCTCTTCTGAGAAAGGGTGGCGGTGGGGCATGGGGTTCGTCTCGCCAGGGCTGGTCCTTCACTATGCTCTGAGCCGCCCCTTCTTGGACGGCGCGCTGATGACGCTCCTGATCAGCATCGCCGCGCTCGCGCTCGGCATGCTGGTCGGGCTCGCGGTGGCGCTGGCGCAGAAGCTCCGCTTCCTCCGCCTCGCCGCGATCTTCTATCTCTGGCTCTTCCGCGGCACGCCGGTGATGTTCCAGCTCATCTTCGTCTTCAGCGTGCTGCCGGCCTTCGGCATCGTCCTCTCGGGCTTCACCTGCGCCGTGCTCGCCCTCGGCCTCAACGAAGGCGCGTACATGGCCGAGATCATGCGCTCGGGCCTCGAAGCCGTCGGCCGCGGCCCGGTTCTCGCCGCGCGCGCCCTCGGCATGCGCGAAAACCAGGTCATGCGCCACGTGGTGCTCCCGCAGGCGCTCCGCATCGTCGTGCCACCGATCGGCAACCAGTTCATCGGCATGCTCAAGCTCTCCGCGCTCGTCTCGGTGATCGCTGTTCCTGAGCTTCTCCTCATCGCCGAGCGCACCGCATCCGCAACCTTCCGCTATCTCGAGGCACTCGCCGCTGCCGGCATCTATTATCTCGTCCTGACCACGTTCTTCATGCTGGTGCAGGCAGTGATCGAGTGGCGGCTCAGCAGGCGCCGCCGGCGCATCGCCTTTCCGGCTCTGACGCAGCTTCTTCTCCGCGCCACCGCCGATACCGGCCGCACTCGCTGATGGTTGTTCTTGAAGCGAGAGGGTTGAAGAAATCCTTCGGCGTGCTTGAAGTCCTGAAGGGCGTCGATCTCACGCTGGCGCGCGGGGAGTGTCTGGTGCTGGTCGGCCCCTCCGGCTCGGGCAAATCGACCCTGCTTCGGTGCCTCAATCTGCTCGAGGCGGTCGATTCAGGCCGCATCCTCTTCGCGGGCGAGGAGATCACCAATGCCGGCCGCCGCGCCCCCGAGATCCGCCGCCGCATCGGGATGGTCTTCCAGAATTTCGAGCTTTTTTCTCATCTTTCCGCGCTCGACAACATTGCTCTCGCGCCGCGCCGGGTGAAGAAGGAGCCACCCGCGCGCGCACGCGCGCGGGCCCAGGCGTTGCTCGAGAAGGTGCATCTTCCCGACAAGGCGGACGCCTTCCCCGATGAGCTCTCCGGCGGCCAGCAGCAGCGTGTGGCGATCGCCCGCGCGCTCGCCATGGAGCCGGCGCTGATGCTGTTCGACGAGCCGACCAGCGCGCTCGACCCCGAGACGGTGGGCGAAGTGCTGCAGGTGATGCAGGAGCTTTCGGAAGAGGGGATGACGAGCATCGTGGTCACGCACGAGATGGGTTTCGCGCGCCGCGCCGCGCACCGGGTGATGTTCATGGAGGCGGGCGAGGCGATCCACGAAGCATGCTCTGCGGATTTCTTCGGCCCCGGCGTGCCCGAGCGGGTCGCGCGCTTCCTCGGGCGGATCGCGGCGTGAGCGGGCCCCTCATCGCGCGCCTTGCACGCCTTGTCTCGTTTGATACTCAGAACCCGCCCGGAAACGAGAGCGAGTGCGCCCGCTTCATCGCCGCCGAGCTCGCGGATATTGGTCTCACTGTCGAGATCGACGAATTCGTCGAGGGCCGCGCCAACGTCGTCGGAAAGCTCGTCAATGGGCCGGGCCCCGCTTTCGCCTTCAACACGCACATGGACGTGGTCCCCGCCGGTGCGGGCTGGAGCGGCGATCCGCTCGTCTTGCGCGAAGCCGGCGCGAACCTCCTCGCCCGCGGCGCCTGCGATGCCAAGGGCCCGCTCGCCGCGATGATCGAAGCGATCGCGCTTCTTGCCGCTGAGAGGGAATCCTGGACCGGCACGCTGATCGGCGCCTTCGTCGCAGACGAGGAAGTCGCCTCCGCCGGCGCGCGCCGTCTCGCCGCCGCCCGTCCCGCGATCGATTTTGTCGTCGTAGGCGAGCCTTCGGGCAATGCGCCGATCATCGCGCACAAGGGAAGCCTCCGCCCGATCGTGCGCGTTGCGGGAACCAGCGCCCATTCCGGCACGCCCGATCTCGGCGTCAACGCCATCTTCCAGGCTGCCCGCCTGCTACCCCGATTTTCCGCGTTGCACGAAAAGCTCCGCGTCACACCGCATTCGCTCATCGGTGCGCCAAGCCTCACCGTCACGCGCATCGCCGCCGGCATCGCCGACAATATGATCCCCGATTCCTGCGAGCTCCTGCTCGACCGCCGCCTCATCCCCGGCGAAAGCGAAGAGTCAGCGCTCGCCGCGATCCGTGCGGCCCTCGCGGATGCGGCGGCGGACGGCATCGCGGCCGAGATCATCGCCCTCAAGCCCACCACGGGCGGCGCCGCCGAGACCGCGCCGGAACACCCGATCGTCGCTGCAGCCCTCGCTGCCGGCCGCCGTCACGGCCTCGTCGATCCGCACCCCTTTGGTTTTCAGGGCGCCTGCGACTTCGTGCATTTCCGCGAGATCGGCGCTGAAGGCGTCGTGCTGGGCCCCGGTGATCTCGCCGTTGCGCACAAGCCCGATGAGTTCGTGCCGCGTGCGGAGCTTGCCCAGGCTGCGCTGATCTATCGTGACATCGCCCGCGCCCTACTCTCCACCTGATGCCGCGCCATCTCTGCCTCTCGCGTGTACAGCTCCGTTACGCGGACGGGATGGTTCTCCACACCGCGACCTCCGGCGCCATCCCCGTACTCGACGAGCTTCGCCTCACAGCGCACGAGAGCGGCACGCTCGCGGCAATCGGCGCGACGCGTATCAACATTTCATATCTGAGCGGCGTCGCGCCGGAAGAGCTGGTAGAAAACTGTCTCGCCGTCGCTCGCGCGCTCGATTGGCGCCTGCCCTGGCACCACCTGACCGCCGCGCTCGATGCGCGCTTCCCTGCACTGCCTGCGCCCGCGCGGATGCTCTTCGAGATGGCCGCCACCGACGGCGCCGCGCGCGGGGCGAACGTCCCGCTCGCCGTTCATCTTGGCGGGGCCGCCACCGCCGCGATCGCCACCAACCAGACACTCTTTCATTCTGATTGGGACACGATCATCGCGCGCGCAGACGCATACGTCGCCCGCGGCTTTCGCGACCTCAAGCTCCGCGTCGGTCTCGGCCCCATCGCTGAAGACATTGCCCGCCTGCAACATCTCCGCCACCGTCTCGGCATCGAAGCTCGTCTCTCCGCCGATGCCAACGGGCGCTGGCACCTGCCGCAAATTCTGCCCGTTCTGACCCAACTCTCCGCCACCAACCTCGCCTATCTCGAACAGCCGCTCGTTGCGTCCGCCTGGGAGTCCACGGCGCAACTCGCCGCCTCGAGCTCCGTACCCATCATGCTCGATGAAAGCCTCGCGGATGAAGCCTCCATCGCGCGGCTCATCGCCACGCGCGCCGCTCCGTACGCGCATCTCAAGCTCGCCAAGCTCGGCGGGCTCGATCGTCTGGTGCGTGCTGGCCGCCGGCTCCGCGCCGCAGGCTTCGGCGTCATGGTCGGGCAGATGAACGAAGGCAGCGTGAGCACGCTCGCCGCCGCCCATGCCGCCGCTGCCATCACGGCCGATCTCGCCGAGCTTTACGGTGCCGACGGGCTCGCCGCCGATCCGGCCGGCCTGCTCCGTTACGAGGCGGGCTCTCTTCATCTCCCGCCCGGTCCCGGGCTCGGCGTCGCGGAAACCGCCGAACCCGGCGAAATCCTTTGGAAGGAAGACGCATGACCGACACTGCGCGCGGCATCGAAGCCGCCTTTCCCCGCGCCGAGTTCGAAGCGCGACTCACCCGTCTCCGCACCGCGATGGAAGAGTCCCGCCTCGATGCCGCGCTCTTCACCGGCCCCGAGAACATCTTCTATCTCACCGGCCAGCAGACTCCCGGCTATTACACGTTCCAGTGCCTTCTCGTTCCGCTCGACGCCGAGCCGCTTCTTCTTCTCCGTGAGCTTGAGCGCACCAACTTCCTGCGCAACACTTTTCTCGCCCGCTTCGAAACCTATGGTGACGGCGCACGTCCCGCGAACCTCGTCACGGATGCCCTTCAGCGCCTCAACCTTGCGGGAAAACCTGTCGCAATCGAAAAATCGGGCTGGTTCCTGCCCATCGCCTTCTTCGAGGAGCTGCGGCGTGCTCTGCCGCGCATCGAAGATGCGAGCGGTCTGGTCGAGCGGCTGCGCCGCGTGAAATCGCCCGCCGAAGTCACCGCCCTTGAGCAGAGCGCGCGCCACGCGGATGCCGGCATCGCTGCCGGCCTCGCCGCGATCCGCGCCGGCGCGACCGAGAACGATCTCGTTGCGGAGATGATGCGCGCGGCAATCGGTGCCGGTGCGGAATATATGGGCATGGAGCCGCTCGTCTCCTCCGGCCCGCGCTCGGGTGTCCCGCACGCGACCTGGCGACGCCGCCATCTCGAATCAGGCGACTGCATTTTTCTCGAGATGTCCGGATGCCACAATCGCTATCATGCTGGCCTGATGCGCACCGGCTGGCTCGGCGAGCCGCCGCCGCTCGCCCATCGTCTCGAATCCGTGGTGCAGGAGGCGCTTGAAGCTGCGCTCGCCGCCGCTCGTCCCGGCGTCGCTTGTGCCGCCGTGCATCGCGCGGCCCAGCGCGTGATCGACGATGCCGGCATGACCGAGCGCTATCGCAAGCGCACCGGCTATTCGCTCGGCATCAGCTTTGCACCCGATTGGGGTGAATGGCAGGTGCTTTCTCTCTTCGACGGAATCGAGGTCCCGCTCGAGCCCGGCATGTGCTTTCATTTGCCGACCGCGCTTCGCGAATACGGTGCCTTCACCGTGGGTCTCAGCGAGTCGATCGTCATCACCGAGACCGGCTGCCGCATTCTTGGCTCGCTGCCGCGGCGGATCACCGTCGCCTGACCATGCGCGTGGTCGCGCTCGTCGGGCACGGCGCCGAATGGCGCGCGGCCGCGCTCATCCGCGCGCTCGCGGCTTCCGGTGCGACCGCAGCCGCCGCTCGCCCCGGCACGCCGGGGACCGGGGACAGGGCAGGGGAGGGAGCCGAGTTCGTCGCCGCCCACGGCGCGCTCTGGCCCAATGAATGCTTCTGGCTCGAATACGCAACCGGCCGCTCGCTTCTTCAGGAAATCCCCGCCATAAACAGAGATTTTCTCGTTCTCTCCATTCCTCCCGGCCTCTCCTCGCCACATACCGTCGCGAGCCGGCCCGTCGAAATCATCCCCGCCGAAACTCTCCCCGTCCGCGCGGATATCTTCGGCCGCCCATTCCTCGCCGCCGCGGTTCCGGGCCTCCCCGCCCAACCGCAGCCTGCGCCCGCGCCGCGCGCCACGCCGCTCCGCATCGGCATCCTCGGCGAGGAGCGCCATCATCGTGAAACCTATCCCGCCGTTCTCGCCACCCTCGGCGATGCCGCCGACCGCACTTTCCTTTCCATCCAGCCCGTCTTCCTCGCACCCGACCGCCCCACGCCACGCGGCCTCGCCTCGCTCCATGGGCTCATTCTTCCCGGCGGCTCGCGCCTTGCCGAGGTTCCGGCGCAGATCGCCGCCGCCTCCGCCGCGCTCGATTCGGGCCTGCCGCTCTTCGGACTCTGTCTCGGCATGCAGAGCCTGACGACGGCGATCCTCCGCCGCAACGGCTGGCAAGAGGCCGAGCTCGAGGAAATCGCCGGCCCGGGCCCGCAGCGCACCTTTACCCGCCTTCGCGACGAATCCGGCCGGGCCCTGCATCGGCTCGGCGAAACGCGCCTCGTCCCCACGCCCGACGCACGCCTCGCAGCACTCCTGCCGCACGGCGCCGCCGTGCGCCTCAATCACCGCTATGCGCTCGCGTCCCCCGCATCGGCCGCTCTTCCGCCCGCCGTCACGCTCCATCGCGACGCGGACGGCATCGCGGCCGCGATCGAACATCCGGCATCCGCCTTCTGCATCGGCCTGCAAGGCCACCCGGAACAGGGTACCGACCCGGCACTGCAAGGCCTCTGGAACGGTTTTCTCGAGGCTGCCGTGAAGACCCAGTGATCCTGGCTGCGAGAAACCGCAAACGAGCGCAGTCGCGCGACCACGTCTCCGAGGCGATTCAGGGATGCACCGGGCCGGACGCTCTATGCGACCAGCTTGGCAGGCGGCAGACCCCATTTCGCTGATCTCGGTCGTGCTCGATGGCGGCCACGCTGCGGCGCCGCCCGGGCCCGCCCGCTTTGGACGAGAGCGGTTTCCGTTCACTTTCACCAACG
The DNA here is from genome assembly GCA_030037175.1 of Acetobacteraceae bacterium. Classification (GTDB taxonomy): domain Bacteria; phylum Pseudomonadota; class Alphaproteobacteria; order Acetobacterales; family Acetobacteraceae; genus JAKAWQ01. Next base: position 1,619 of record JASHRV010000072.1, on the reverse strand, counting down.
GATCCCGCTCTTGCTCTTTGTCTTGCCGACTCTTTGTCTTGCCGAGCCGGATCACGCGGTCAGCCGGTTCCGCCGAATCCGCATATTCCCCCGCCCGATTGATCTCCATCAACGGACCCCGTCGGTCCCTCCCTATCTTTGCCGGCCGGGGCAAGTGATCGCCTGCCCGCGCGGTCACCTGCCCGCACCTTTGCCTGCGCGGAGAAGAACGACGTGGCAAGCGACAGCGCCAAGCATCCCGGCCCGCGCCGCGCGACGCCCCGCCTGCCGCGGCCCGATCCCGCGCCGGCGTCCGCCCTCACCGCGCAAACGGACCCGGCCAAGGGCCTCAGCGAAGCGGAGGCGGCGCGCCGTCTCGCGCAATTCGGACCGAACGCGCTCGCCGAAAAGCGAACCAGCACGGTCGTCAAGCTTTTTTCCTATTTCTGGGGCCCGATCCCCTGGATGATCGAGGTCGCGGCGGTGCTCTCGGCTTCGGTCCAGCGCTGGACCGACTTCGCGATTATTGCCGTCATGCTGCTCCTCAATGCCGGCGTCGGCTTTTGGCAGGAATTCAAGGCGGACACGGCAATCGCAGCGCTTCGCCAGCGCCTGGCATTGGTCGCGCGCGTCCTGCGCGCGGGGCGCTGGCAGGACATTCCCGCACACGCGCTCGTCCCCGGCGATGTGATCCTGCTCCGCCTCGGCAATATCGTCCCCGCGGATGTCCGCCTCATCGAAGGCGATTATCTCAGCGTCGATCAGTCGGCGCTGACCGGCGAATCCCTTCCCGTCGAGAAGAAAGCCGGCGACACAGCCTATTCCGGTTCTGTCTCCCGGCTCGGCGAGATGAAAGCCGTGGTGACGGCAACCGGCATGGCGACCTATCTCGGCAAGACCGCGCGCCTCGTCGAAACCGCCGGCACCATCTCGCATTTCCAGCGCGCCGTCCTGCGCATCGGCAACTTCCTCATCCTCTGCACGGTCGCCCTCGTCGCGCTGATCCTTGCCGTCGCCGTCTCCCGCCACGATCCGCTCGTGCAAACTCTCCTTTTCGCTCTGATCCTCACGGTGGCTGCGATCCCGGTCGCACTTCCGGCCGTGCTTTCCGTCACCATGGCCGTCGGCGCCGAACGCCTCGCCCAGCTCAAGACGATCGTCTCCCGCCTCGTCGCGATCGAGGAGCTCGCCGGCGTCGATGTGCTCTGCGCCGACAAGACCGGCACGCTGACCCAAAACACGCTCACCCTTGGCGAGCCGGTGCTGATCGGCGCGGCTGACAAGGACGCGCTGCTGCTCGCCGCCGCGCTCGCTTCCCGGCACGAGGGCGGGGACGCGATCGACCAGGCTGTTCTCGCCGGCTTCGCCGCACCTGAGCGGCTCGCGGATTACGCAGTCACCGCCTTTCGTCCCTTCGATCCGGTCAGCAAGCGCACCGAGGCCGTCGTCACCCACGCCGGCGCGCGCCTCGAGGTCGCAAAGGGCGCGCCGCAGGTCATCCTGGCGATGACCGATCCCGATGCGCCGCGCGCCGCGCGCGTGCGCGAAGCGGTCGATGCTCTCGCCGCGCGCGGCTATCGCACGCTCGGCGTCGCAAGCCGCGAGGTTGCCGGCGACGTTGCTGGCCCTGGAGCGGGGAA
>JASHRV010000071.1 GCA_030037175.1 Acetobacteraceae bacterium | reverse complement strand
TGCCCCGCCGTGCGGGAGGAACGGGCACGGCACGGCTCCTTTCCGGCGCCTTAAGCGCCCTGAATTTCGTGCCCGGAAAGACCAGCGGGCTGTCATCGATGCGCTGGACCCTTCGTAAAAGGTCGCAGGCGACGGTCGACAGAGGGCGCACACTGGGGCCGATCTTGCTGTCGGACACCACCGCCCGGCGCCCAAGGTCGATCTGTTCCCAGCGCAGCTGGAGCGCCTCGCCGCGGCGCCAGCCAGTGAGTGCAAGGAAGCGGGATGCGGCGATCGCCGGTGGCCATATCCCTGCGCCCTCAGCATCCCGGAGCGCCTTTCCAAGAGCTGCGTACTCCTGATCTGTTAGGCGCCGATCTCGCTTATTTTCGGCGAATTTCTGCACTCCATGTGCGGGGTTGTCCGGCCGGAGCCCAGCGCGGATGGCATACGAGAAGATGGCGCCCACGAGGCCTATTGTGCGCGTCGCCACGCCGCGGCCGCCGCGCAGGATCGACAATCCACGCTTCTTGACAGTCTTCGTCCTTCGGGCGGTCTTTCCCTCAGCGATCGCGTGCATCAGCCGTTCGATGTCGGGTCGCGTGACCGCCCGGACGGCCAAATGCCCAAGCAGAGGACGCACATGGCCCTCGATGCGGCCGCGGTCAGAAACCAGAGTGGACAGTTTTTTTGGCCTACCGCTTCGGACCAGGATCCGGCCAGCCTCAGCGTCTTCCCAGTATCGATCGAGGAGCTCGGCCACGGTCATGGCGTGGCGATCAGCCAGCTTGTCGGACGCTGGGTCGCCCCCTTCTGCGACGATTCCCAGTATCTTTTTCGCACGATTACGGGCCTTTTCCGGGGTCCATGGGGATCCGTGCTTTCCGATCGTGTAGCGCCGGAGGCGACCACCGCGAGCGCGGTACATGACGAAGTAGCTGACCCATGTGCCCCCGCGGCGGCGCGCGCCAAAGCCAATAACCGCCGAGTCCCATATCTCCCGATGAGGCTCTAACGTCTTGATTTCCCGGAGACCGATGCGCTTCCGCTCCTCCGCCATACTTTCTCCCGGCAGGTCTCCCGATTCGTCGGGGTAGCACGGGGGTAGTAGGTCGAAGTCTATCGTGGCAATGGGCAGTAAATGTTAGGGCATGAAAAGATAACTGTTTTCAATATATTGGTAGAGGTTTTAAACTCCGGGAAACTCTAGGGGACAGCCCTATTTCGCCCTCCGAAGGCGAAGGTCGCACGTTCGAATCGTGTCGGGTCCGCCATTCCGCGTGGTCTGCGGCCTCCGGCACGGTTTTGCCCGGATTACCCCCCCGGGAAAGCGCCGCGGAAATGATAACCCGCCTTATTATATCTCATGCATGATAAGCATGTTAGATATAGAAATTTTGCATTTCTCGCGATAACCTGCCCCCAAAGCTCGCCTCTCGCCGCCACGCATGGAGCTGGCGGGCCAATCACAAGGCAACGGGGGAAGCGAAATGTCCATTTCTGTGCCTCAGGCCGCCGCCGTCCCATGGTGGAAAGAACCGACCAAGGAGCAATGGCTGGCCTGGGTGGCCGCCTGGCTCGGTTGGACGCTCGACGCTTTCGACTTCACGATCTTCCTGCTGATCATGGTGCCGATCTCGAAGACGTTCGGCGTGCCGCTCGTCGCAGTCACCGCCGTCTTCACGATCACCCTCTGGCTCCGGCTCGTTGGCGCCACTGCCTCCGGTTGGCTTTCGGATCGAATCGGCCGCAAGACGCCCCTGATGATCTCCATCGTCTGGTATTCGGTCTGCAATCTGCTGGCCGGCCTTGCGCCAAGCTTCCTCCTCCTCTTCGTGTTTCGGGCGCTGCTCGGCATCGGCATGGGCGCGGAATGGCCGGCAGGAGCGGCGCTGGCGATGGAGTCCTGGCCTGCGCGCTCGCGCGGCTTCATGAGCGGCGTGCTGCAAGGCTCCTGGAGCCTCGGCTTCCTGCTCTCCTCCGCGGCCTACGGATTCCTCTTCAACAGCATCGGCTGGCGCGGCCTCCTGGTCATCGGCGTGCTGCCGGCGCTCGCGGTGCTCTATATCCGCCGCTTCGTCCAGGAGCCGGACTGCTGGGTGAAAAATCGTCAGCTCCAGCGCGAGACCAAGCATGAGTTCCACATGCCGCTCTTCGATATCTTCCGGCTCAAGGTGCTCTGGAACACGCTGACGGCGTGCCTCTGGATGGCGAGCGGGTTCGTCGTTTACTATTCCGTTTACGGAATGTTTGCGACCCACCTGCAAAAGGACCTGCATTTCGAGCCGGCAATGGTTGCGCTGCCCCTCGTGCTCGCCAACCTGGTCGCGTTCCTCGGCCAGGGGTTCTGGGGCTGGATTGCGGACGTGCTCGGCCGCAGGTGGGCGATGATCATTCCGGCAACGATCGGAATTTTCGTAACACCTCTCTATCTCTTCACCACGAGCTATCCGCTGATCGTGGGCGCCTACGTCGTGCAGGGCCTCTTCCTTGGCGCGATCTATGGCCAGAACCCCGGCTATCTTTCCGAGCGTTTCCCAACCGAGGTGCGGGCGACGGCAGCCGGCTTCTGCTACCACCAGGGCGCCGTCTGGGCGGGGTTCGTGGCGCCGATCCTGACGCTCGCAGCCGAGGGTCAGAAGCTCGGCTTCGCGGTGCCGATGCTGATCGGCTCGGTGGGCGCCGCGGTCATCTTCATCTTCGCCCTGCTCCTCGGACCCGAGACCAAGGGCACGGTTATGGTGGCAGATCTCACGCTGGCGCCGGAAGTCTGACACCGCCCGTCCGGAAAGTGCCCAAGCGACAGCGGGAGGATGCTACGCGCCCTGAAGAAGGATTAAAAAGGAAGAAGGGAAGAACCTTCTTTTTCTGAAGAAAAAGAAGCAAAAAGACTTTTTCCCGTTTTCCGGACCCGGCGCCGCCTCGGGCCTCCGAACGACGGACTGAAACAAGCAAGAACGCTCTTCGTCACTCATCGCATGAGCGGGCGTGGAAGGCTCATGACGCGCCACTGAGATCGATTCATTATGGGAACGGTTTTTCTTGCGCCCGTTCTCCGCCGTTCACTCCGCCGCAACGCCCGTGCCTCGCGCCGCCTGAAGGTCGGCGCGGGGCATGGGCTGCACGCTGCCCCCATGTGAAACGCCGAATCCGCCGACGAAAGCCGCCAGCTCTTCGAGCTGATGCGCATTCAGCACCAGTTCCGAGTTCGATCCGCAATCGCCGGCACCCGTGCTTGTCGGCCCACCGGCCCAATGCACGCGAAAGCCCTCTTCCATGCGTGGGCTTGGCGCCTCGACAAACAGGCTTCCGCCCGAATCGGCCATGATGGAGGTGTCGAGCGCGCAGATGCGCGTCCCCATCGCCCCGGAGCGTATCGCGCTCAGCATCAGCGGCGGCTCACGTGCCGGCAAGACATTCGCGAAGCTCACGATATCGCCGAGAGCCGGCTCCGTCGCGCCGATCTGGCGAGCCAGCGCCAGCATCGCGAGCGCGCCAAGCGTCGCGAACAGAACGATCGCGAATACGGACTCGGTCAGCTTGTTGCCGTCGCAGCGCATGTCTTCCTCGTGCTCTGCTCGTCGCTTCGTTGACCAAACGCCACTTCCGTCCCGCCGCCGCCTCGGAAAGTACCGAGGCAACTGCGCGACTCGTGCCATTCGTTCGGCCCTGGCGATCGAGCGACGCACGAATCCGGAGCGCCGATCCTTGGCCTTTTCTGCTGCACCGTATCCGCAACGCCCGATCACATAGGGAACACATCACGGAGACGAGTCGCACCTTTTACTTGGATGATTCGCGCCGAGCTGGGAATGCCTATGAAGGCTTGGCTGATATGCGGACAGCCCGTGTCATTCGCTCTCGCAGCAATAATTCGGCAATGCAGCAAAGAAAATCACGACAGAATTGCGGCTGCACGAAGAAGGATTCATTGCAATGATTTGTGGGCAATGATTTGTGGTTTGCATCGCAGCACCGGAAGGAAACGCTCGGAACCATTGCCATCGGCATGCATGCTTCAAGCAATCCACGCGCATGAATGGATGTTTCCATAATGCAACAAAATGACCTGCCTTCCTCGAATGATCCTTTGGCAGGTGCCGTGAAAGCAGCCTTCCCCTCGGTCCTCGAAACTTGGAGCTTACGTCAGCCTGCGCATGGCTGGGAAACCAACGCAGCTATGGCCCCGGAGCCGGTCACAATTTGGATACAGAAGCATGGCAAAATGAACTCATGAGCAGTCCGCTACCGCAGTTCCGGTGCCGCCGGGTCGGCGTGCCCGCGTTTGTTGCCGCTTTGCTGGGGCTCGTCGCCGCGCCGGTGCCGGCCTATAGCGGTGTGTGGGTAGGCTTCGGCTTTCCCCTGTTCGGTCCCCCACCGGTTTATTACCCCCCGCCCGTCTATTACTACCCACCCCCGGCCTACGCGCCGCCGCCTTACTATCCGCCGCCGCCTGCCACCTACGCGCCGGCCCCGCCGTCCGGCACCGGGCAATCCTGCTACGCGCAGGCCTATGTCTGCCCGATGGATAACCCGGTGGCTTCCGGCGCCGCGTGCTACTGCCTCGACAACCAGGGCAATCACATTTGGGGGCACGCGAACTGATGAACGGCAGCTGACCGGACCCCACTTGCCCGGAATGACCATAAAATCTTTGCGTTCTCGGAATCTCTTGCGGAATCTCCGTTGACGCCGCCACGCCCGGAGTTTGGGACGAGCCGGCACGCTTGCATGTCTCCCTCATCGGCCCACGGATAATTTCCGCAGTCTGCGACTGCCTCAAATCGTCTCCCGGCATTTCGAACCGCGGGCTCCGCGCAGGGCTCCGGCTCGCGTGCCAGTCGAACAGTTCGTCGAACAGTTCGTTGCAATCCGAAACGTCATCGCGGCTGGTCTTGTTAAATCGCAGCCACGAGCCGCGCGAGGATGCGATGGAGAAATTTGTGATGAGCCATGAATTCAGCCACCCGCCGGCCGGCGGTCACATCTCGATCACGCCGACGATTCTTTATTTCGGCACGCCCGTTGCGCTCGTGACCACCCTCAATCCGGACCGCACGCCCAACATTTCTCCGATGTCGTCGGCCTGGGCCTTATCCGACCGGGTCGTTCTTGGCATGTCCAGGACAAGCATGGGGCGCGAGAACGCCGTTCGCGAACGCGAGCTGGTCGTCAATTTTCCCTCTTCCGACCTCTGGCCCAGGGTCGAGGCCATCGCACGGGCGACAGGGCGCGTTTCGGTTCCGCCCCACAAGGCGAAGATCGGCTATGAGTTCGAGCCCGACAAATTCGCGCGATCCGGCTTCACGCCGCAGATCTCGGAAACCGTGCAGCCCCCTCGGATCGCCGAATGTCCGATCCAGTTCGAGGCCGAGGTGGTCGCGGTCCATGAACCTGGCGCGGATTGGCCGGCCGGACCGGAGGGCCGGTTTCAGATCATCGAGACCAAGGTCACGCGCGTGCATGCGCATCGGGCCATCGTCATCCCGGGAACCAGCCACATCGATACCGGCAAGTGGAGCCCGTTGCGCTACGTGTTCCGCCACTACTTCGGAACCGGCCCCGATCTCGGACGCACCTTCAAATCCGAGACCTGACGTGCCGGCATATCCACGTCCGGTGATGACGCTCTAGAATGGAAGCGGCGGAAAAAAGAGGTCCGCCTGGAGAGGGTCCCATGCTGCGCGCCGCTCTTCTTGGCCCGTTCGCCGCGATGCTGGCGCTCGGTGCCTGTGCCGTTCCGCCTCCAACCGGCCCGACCGTCATGGCGCTCCCCGGCAAGGGCAAGGATTTTACGGCGTTCCAGCAGGACGACCTCGTCTGTCGCCAATACGCCTCGGCCCAGATCGGCTACGGATCGCCGGCTCAAGCCGCCACACAGAGCGCGGTCGGAAGCGCTGTGGTCGGGACCGCGCTCGGCGCGGCCGCGGGTGCCGCGATCGGGGCGGCCGCAGGCAACCCTGCCGCCGGCGCGGCCATCGGTGCGGGCAGCGGCCTCGTGATGGGCTCCGCCGTCGGCGCCGGCACCGCCTACGCTTCGGCCGGCGCCGTGCAGCAGCGTTACGACATCGGCTACGCTCAGTGCATGGTTGCCAGAGGCGATACCATCCAGCCGCCTCCCACTTCCGCAACCGGCTATCCCTATCCGGCCTATCCTTATTCTCCTTATTATCCAGGGTATTACCCGGGGTACTACTACGCCCCGTACCCGGCCTATTACGGCTATCCCTATGCCGGCAGCATTTCGATCGGCTTCGGCAATTATTGGGTCTGGGGCGGCTGGCACGGCGGCTGGTGGGGTAATCCCGGCTGGCACGGCGGCTGGTATGGAGGCTCCGGCTGGCATGGGGGCTGGGGCGGAGGCTCCAATGGCTGGCACGGCGGCTGGTGGCATCACTGAAGCGGGAGCCTTCTTTTTCTGAGGAAAAAGAAGCAAAAAGACTTTTTCCCGTTCTCCGGGCCTCGCCCCACCCCGGGTCTCCGACCGTCGTTCGGAGTCCCGAGCCGGCACCGGGTCCGGAGAGCCGAGGGGAAAGTTTTCTGGTTCTCTTTTTCAAAAGAGAACAATTTTCTTCCGTCTACCTCGCAATCCGCTTTAACATCTTACCCTAATTCGTCATTCCGTGGCCGATCTGGGCCGCGGCCCGTACCCGGCCTCACGAAAAATCCAACGCCATTTCAATCCATTAACTCCGTCCCAAACGCGAATACGGGCCAGATCGTACAGATCTTTGCGGCTCAGCCCGCCGCCAGCAACCCGCGCCGTGCCAGGTTCCGCATCAACGCCGCCGTGCCGAACGTCCATGGCTCGCAGGCATCGGCGGTGGCGATGCGGTTGACGAGCCGCCCGAGCTTCGGCGTAGCGATCGTGACGATATCGCCGACGGCATGGGTAAATCCCTTGCCTGCGGCACCGCGATCCGCGGTCGGCGCGAACATCGTGCCGAGGAAGAGCACCGCGCCGTCGGGGTATTGATGTTCGCGCGAGAAGAGCTGTGCCGCGAGATCGGCGGGATCGCGGCTGATCCGCTCGATCGAGGACGTGCCCTCGAGCCGAAATCCGTCGCGGCCTTCCACCTCGAGCGAGACCGAGATGCGCCGGACGTCATCGAGGCCGAAGCCCGCATCGAAGAGGCGCAGAAGCGGCCCGATCGCACAGGAGGCGTTGTTGTCCTTGGCCTTGCTCAGGAGCAGCGCCGAGCGACCCTCGAAGTCCCTGAGATTGACGTCGTTGCCGAGCATCGCGCCGATGATCCGCCCCGTCGAGGCGATGGCCAGCACCACCTCCGGCTCGGGATTGTTCCACGAGGATTTCGGATGCACGCCCGCCTCCATCGCGGTGCCGACGGCGGACATCGGCTGCGCCTTGGTGAAGATCTCGGCATCCGGTCCGATCCCCACCTCGAGATACTGGCTCCAGGCGCCTTCCCTGAGCAGCACCTCCTTGAGCGCGGCCGCCTCGGCGGAGCCCGGGCGCAGCCGGGCGAGATCATCGCCGACAAGGCGCGTCACCTCCGCCCGGATTTTCCCTGCCGCGGCAAAATCCCCGTGCGCGCGCTCCTCGATCACGCGCTCCAGCAGCGAGACGACGAAGGTCACCCCCGCGGCCTTGATCGCCTGAAGATCGAGCGGCGCGAGAAGCCATGGCTTCTCGCGGTTGCGCCGTTCGGGCGGCGTGTTTGCCAGCACTTCTGCGATCGGGCCGATCGGCTCGCCCTTGGCCGCGTTCAGCGCCGCGGCGGGCTCTTCCACCTCGCAGAGGTCCCGTATCGTGGGGAAGCTCGCGGAGACATCGTGAAGCTCACCGCCGCGCACCGCGACCACCGACGGCCCGCCGAGCTCCGGCCGCCACACCCGCCCCGCGAGCGCCGCTTCCGCCGCATCCACCGGCAGCACGTCTTTCGCGGCCTCCCCGAGCGTGATCATCCGGATCTCCTCCCTCGCGCGCGGCCCGCTCGGCCGCTTGCCATTGTTTTGCGCCTCGGCGCCTTTCTCAAGCCGCCCTCTCATCCCGACGCAAGGTTGACAGGCGCGACATCCGCGGAGTAACCCCCCGCGCCGTTTGCCTGCGCCCTCACGCCCCGCCCATCCCCGGGAATCCCCCGAGAATCCTCATGTCCATCAACGCCTTCATCTTTCCCGGCCAGGGAAGTCAATCCGTGGGCATGGGACGCGAGCTCGCGGGGGCCTTCCTCTCCGCTCGCGAGCTCTTCGAGGAGGTCGATGAGACCCTCCGCCAGAATCTCTCGAAGCTGATGTTCGAAGGGCCGGCCGAGGCGCTCACGCTCACCGAGAACGCGCAACCCGCGCTCATGGCCGTCTCGCTCGCCGTCATCCGCGTGCTCGAGCGGGATGCGGGCATGGCGCTGCAGGACAAGGCCTTGATCGTCGCCGGTCACTCGCTCGGTGAGTTCAGCGCGCTCGCGGCTGCCGGCAGCCTCACCGTCCCCGCCGCGGCACGGCTTCTGCGAAGGCGCGGCGAGGCCATGCAGCGCGCCGTCCCGCCCGGGGAGGGCGCGATGGCCGCCTTGATCGGCGCCGATCTCGACCAGGCGAGCGCTCTCTGCGCCGAAGCCGCGATCGTCCCCGCGGAGCCCGGCGGCGAGCCTTCCGCGGAACGTGAGGTCATCGCCGTCGCCAACGACAATGGCGGCGGCCAGGTCGTGATCTCGGGCGCGCGCGAGGCGATCGCCCGCGCGGTCGGCCTCGCCAGGGAGCGCGGCGTGAGGCGGGCGATGCTGTTGTCGGTCTCCGCTCCCTTCCATTGCCCGCTGATGGAACCGGCCGCGAGCGAGCTCGCGGCCGCCTTGGCCGAGACGGAGCTCACGGCCCCTGCGGTCCCGATCGTCTCCAACGTCACCGCCGAGCCGACGAGCGATCCGTCCGAGATTCGCGAGCTTCTGGTCCGCCAGGTGACCGGGTTGGTCCGCTGGCGGGAGAGCGTGATGACGATGCTGCGGCTGGGCGCCGAACGTTTCGTCGAGCTCGGCGCGGGAAAGGTTCTCTCCGGGCTGGTGCGGCGCATCGTGCCGGACGCCGCGGTCATGGCCGCCGGCACCCCCGCGGAGATCGAAGCGCTGATCAAGGAGCTTTAGCCATGGCGATGTTCCGGCTCGACGGCCAGGTGGCGCTCGTCACCGGCGCCTCCGGCGGCATCGGCGCGGCCATCGCCCGCGCGCTGCACGCCCAGGGCGCTCGCGTGGTGCTCTCCGGAACGCGCGCGAGCGTCCTCGTCGCGCTCGCCGAAACCCTTGGCGAGAATGCCTTCGTCTGTCCCGCCGACCTCAGCGATCCCGACGCACCGGAGACACTGATCGGCGAAGCCGAGTCGCTCGCCGGACCGCTCAACATCCTCGTCAACAATGCCGGCTTCGCGCGCGACGGCCTCGCCCTTCGCATGAGCGAGACGGATTGGCAGGCGGTCATCGAGGTCGATCTTTCCGCCCCCTTCCGCCTCGCGCGGGCCGCGCTCAAGGGCATGGTGCGCCGGCGGGCTGGACGGATCATCGGTATTGGCAGCATCGTCGGCACCACCGGCAATGCCGGCCAGGCCAACTACGCCGCCGCCAAGGCCGGTCTCGTCGGCATGACCAAGGCGCTCGCCCAGGAAGTGGCGTCCCGCGGCATCACCGTGAACGTCATCGCCCCGGGCTTCATCGACACCGCCATGACAGCAGGCCTTCCTGAAGCCCACCGGGCCCGCGTTGCCGAGCGCATTCCCCTCGGCCGACTCGGCACGCCTGAAGACGTGGCGGCGGCCGTCGTCTATCTTGCCTCGCCGGAGGCCGCCTGGGTCACAGGCACCACGTTGCACGTCAATGGCGGGATGGCGATGCCATGACACATCCGTTGACGGCGTGTGTTGGCGGCCGCAACAAAACCATGCTAAGCGGCGCGGCTTGCGCCGTTCGCAGCGGGATCGCGACGCCGATTGGGGTGTCCCGTCGGCTGGGGGAGCGGAGCCGGCCCTCAAGGACCGGCATGAAGGAGCGGGAGAGCTGATGAGCGAGATCGCCGATAAGGTGAAGAAGATCGTCGTGGAGCACCTGGGTGTCGAGGAGTCCAAGGTGACTTCCGAAGCCTCGTTCATCGACGATCTGGGAGCCGACAGCCTTGATACGGTCGAGCTGGTGATGGCGTTCGAAGAGGCCTTCGGAGTGGAGATCCCCGAGGACGCGGCCGAGAAGATCAGCACCGTCAAGGATGCCGTGGAATATATCGAGAAGCAGAAGGCCGCCTGAGGCCCGCTCTGCAAGCGAACGGAGGAAACGGGGCGACCATGCGCCGGGTCGTGGTCACCGGAATGGGAATCGTGTGCCCACTTGGCGTCGGCGTCGAGCGGGTCTGGCAGCGGCTCATCAACGGCTGCTCCGGAATCACCGCGATCCAGTCTTTTGATGTGACCGAGCTCCCCGCCAAGATCGCGGGCCAGGTGCCGCCCGGCACCCGGAGCGACGGCGGGCTCGATCTCGCGGAATGGATCCCGCCCAAGGATCAGCGGAAGATGGACCGCTTCATCCAGCTCGCGCTGGTGGCGGCGGAAGAAGCCGTTCGGGATTCGGGCTGGCTGCCCGAAGACGAGCCGGACCGTTGGGCGACCGGGGTGATGATCGGCTCCGGCATAGGCGGCCTCCAGACCATCGCCGAAAGTGCCGTGCTCGTGCATGAGGGCAGGATTCGCCGCATCTCGCCGTTCTTCATTCCCGCTGCGCTGATCAACCTCGCCTCCGGACACATCTCCATCAAATACGGCTTCAAAGGTCCGAACCACGCCGTCGTGACCGCCTGCGCCACGGGCGTTCACGCGATCGGCGATGCCGCCCGCCTGATCTCCTTCGGAGATGCGGAGGTGATGGTCGCCGGCGGCGCGGAGGCCCCCATCTGCCAGCTTGGGCTCGCCGGCTTCTGCGCCGCCCGCGCCCTTTCCACCGGATTCAACGATTCGCCTGCCCATGCCTCACGCCCCTGGGACAAGGACCGGGATGGGTTCGTGATGGGCGAGGGCGCAGCGGTGGTCGTGCTCGAGGAGCACGACCACGCGGTCCGCCGCGGTGCTCATATCTACGGCGAGATTGCAGGCTATGGCCTTTCCGGAGACGCCCACCACATCACCGCCCCGCCTCCAGGCCATGAGGGGGCTTTCCGCGCCATGCAGGCGGCGCTGCGCAACAGCCACGCCACGCCGGACGAGATTCAGTACGTGAATGCCCACGGCACGTCGACCTTCGCCGACGATCTCGAGCTCGAAGCTGTCGAGCGTCTGTTCGGACCGGCGGCCAAGGGGCTCGCGATGTCCTCCACCAAGTCGGCGATCGGGCATCTCCTCGGTGCGGCAGGGGCCGCGGAGGCGATCTTCTCCATCCTCGCCGTGCGGGATGGCGTCGCTCCGCCCACGCTCAATCTCGACAATCCGAGCCGCGAGAGCGTGATCGACCGGGTCGCGCATACCGCCCAAGAGCGGCCGATCCGGATGGCGCTGTCGAACAGCTTCGGCTTCGGCGGCACCAATGCTTCCATCGTCTTCCGCGCCGCCGCCTGAGACTCCTGCCGGCCCGCCGCGCCGCCGGCACCGGGCCGCGTGGACAGGCCTGGCGCTCGGCCTCATCCTCGCCGTGCTCGCTGCCGGCGCCTACCGGCTCTATCGCGCACCAGGCCCCTTGGCTGCCTCACGCACGGTCGTCGTCCCGGCAGGCACCACCGCCCACGTTGCCGAGGCGCTCGCGGAGACCGGGGTCATTCATTCTCCTCGCCTCTTCACCCTCGCAGCACTCGCCACCGCCCGCGCTGGCCCGCTCCATGCTGCCGAGCTCCGCTTTCCCGCCCAGGCGAGCTTCGCCACGGTCCTTTCGATTCTCCGCACGGCTCCGCCCGTTGAGCACCGGCTCACAATCCCCGAAGGTCTGACGGCCCAGCAAATCGCGAAAATTCTCGCGCGCGCCCCTGCGCTGACGGGCCCAACCGATATACCCGCCGAGGGCTGGGTCCTGCCCTCAACCTATGACTATCTCTACGGCACCACACGCGCGGCCATCATCGCCCGAGCCCATGCGGCCCTCATCCACAGGCTCACGGCGCTCTGGGACGCACGCGCCGCAAATCTCCCTCTGTCCACGCCGGCGCAAGCACTGATCCTCGCCAGCATCGTTGAACGTGAGACGGCAATCCCGAGTGAGCGGCCACGCATCGCCGCCGTCTTTCTCAATCGCTTGAAGCTCGGCATGAAGCTGCAATCCGATCCCACCGTGATCTACGCGGCGAGCAGCGGCGCCGGCGAGCTTCCCCACCCGCTCACGTCCGCCGACCTCGCGATCGACGACCCCTACAACACTTACCGCATCAATGGCCTGCCGCCCGGACCGATCGACGCACCCGGCATCGCCGCCATCACCGCTGTCCTGCACCCGATCCCCAGCACCGACCTCTATTTCGTCGCCGACGGGCTCGGCGGCCACGCCTTCGCTCACACGCTCGCTGGCCAGGAACGCAATATCGCAGCTTGGCAGCTACGCATCCACGCCGAGTCGCGCCACACTGCGCCTGAACGATAAGGCCTGGCTTTACCCTTCCGGACGGGGGGCTGCCGCCCGCCGCAGCCGGTCGATGATGGCGCGGCCGAGGCCGTGATCGGGGATTGGCATCGCGGCAATGCGCGCGAGTTTGAGGCGTGCCCCCTCTTCGTCAAGGCTGCGCAGTCCCGCGAAAAGCCGCGCCGCAGCTTCCACCAGATCGCCGGACTCGCTGAGCTGGAAGATGAGCGCCGCGCCGGCCGGTGCGGGGCCGAAAGCGAGCAGGGCCTCGTCCTCGTCCGCGCATGTCGCGTCCAGCCGGAGCGGCAAGCGCGGCGCATAGTGGGAGGCGAGCATGCCTGGCCCCTTCGGCACCTGAACAGCCACAGCGGGGGCGAGAAATCCGGCCGTCTCGTGAAGCGCTTCAAGAGTAACCCCGCCAGGGCGCAGCATGCGGGGTTCGGGGCCACTGAGGTCGATGACGGTCGATTCAACACCGACATCAGAGGGGCCGGACTCGAGAATTGCCGCGATCGTTCCATCGAGTTCCGTGAGGACGTGCGCCGCAGTGGTCGGGCTCACGCGACCGGAGCGGTTGGCCGAAGGCGCGGCAATGGGCCTGCCAACGGCCGCGAGGAGTTTCCGCGCCACGGGATGCGCGGGCACCCGAACCGCAAGGCTCGGCAATCCGGCAGCGGCGAGCGGCACGACGAGCGAAGAGGCGCGGCGCGGCAGCACCAGAGTGAGTGGTCCGGGCCAGAATCGCTCCGCAAGCCTGGTCGCGAGTTTGTTTGGGGCGACATCGGCGAAGGCGGCGTCTGCGGACTCAAAGTGGCAGATCAGCGGATTGAACGCCGGCCGTCCTTTGGCCGCGAACACGGCAGCGACCGCGCCCGCGTTGGTCGCGTCCGCGCCAAGCCCGTACACTGTCTCGGTCCCGAACGCGACCAACTTCCCTTTGCACAACAGGAGCGCCGCCTGGGCGATGCCGGATTCATCCGCAGCAAGGATTTCGGTCGGCATGGTGACGCCGGGCTATTTTCCCGTGCAGATGAAGGGCGGATTTTCCCATCCCGGCTTGCCATAGCCGAGAGCCGTGCCCTCGAGCGTGAGCACATGGCCACCCGCCGCCTCTAATACAGCCTGGGGGGCGGCGGTGTCCCATTCCATTGTCCGGCCGAGCCGCGGATAGAGATCGGCCTTGCCTTCCGCGAGCCTGCAGAACTTCATCGCCGAGCCGATATTGGTCACCGACGCGATTTTCCGCCCCTTGAGAAAGGCGGCCAGCCGCGGATCGTCCGCGTAATGGCGCGAGGCCATCACGTCGAGTCCGGTCTCGGGCGGGGTGCGCACGTAGATTGGCTGACGCTTCCCGGCCGGGTCCTGCCGCCAGGCGCCGGTGCCAACAATTCCGAGATAGATCTCACCCGTCGCCGGCAGGGCGACCGCGCCGAGATAAGGCCGCCCATCGCGCACCAGGCCCACATTCACCGCGAACTCATCTCGGCCGGCTGCGAACTCCCGCGTCCCGTCGAGCGGATCGACCAGCCAGAAGGAAGGCGCCGCTTCCGTCACCCGTCCCGCCTCTACCTCTTCTTCCGCCACCACAGGGATGTCTGGTACTTCCTCGCGTAACCCCGCCACAATCAGCTCCTCGGCCGCGCGGTCGGCGGCAGTGACCGGAGAGGCATCGGATTTCCGCTCCACGGCGAAGCCTTCTTCCCGGATCTTGAGGATCGCGGCGGCGGCGCGTCCGGCCAGTTCGGTGGCGAGGGCGAGCAATTCGGCATCGTTCTTCTGCTTCATGCAACCCGTGATAACGGTCGCCCCCCGGCATGGCAAACGACAGAGCGGTTGCTACAGTTCGGCGATCACCGCGACGTGAAGGGCCCATTCATCATGCCGGAAATCTCCTTTTCCGAGCCAGCGCTTCCGACCTCAGGCGCGCTCGTCCTGCTGATCGGCGAAGGAGAAACGCCCGCAGGCATCTGGCGGGCGGCGGATGAGGCGACGGGGGGAACAATCGGGCGCGCCCTCTCGGTTGCCGAATTCACCGGCAAGAAGGGGCAGAGCGTCACCGTTCTCGCCCCCGGCGCCGGGCTCGCGCGCGTCGTCGCCGTAGGCCTCGGGAATGAGGCCGATCGTACCCGTCTTGTCGTCGAGGAGGCCGGCGGCACCGCCGTATCCCTCCTTGCCCGCGAGCCCGTCGTGGTGATGGCCGCCGACCTTCTCGCGCCGGCACTCGCTGCTGCCGCGGCCCACGGCGCCCTGCTCCGAAGCTACCGCTTCGACCGCTACCGTACGCAGGAAAAGGAGGACGAAAGGCCGCGCCTTGCGCAGCTCTCGGTGCTTACCAGCGATGCTGCCGGAGCACGCGCTTCTTACGCCCCGATGCAGGCGCTCGCAGAAGGCGCTTTCCTCACCCGCGATCTCGTGAGCGAGCCGGCGAACGTTCTGAATCCGGCGGAATTCGCCGAACGCTGTCGCCCGCTCGCGCGCCTCGGCCTCACGATCGAGGTGTTCGGGCGGACGGAGATGCATGCGCTCGGCTTCGGCGCGTTGCTCGGCGTCGCGCAGGGGAGCCTGAACGAGCCCCGCATGGTGGTGATGCAATGGCAGGGCGCGCCGCCAGCGCGGGCAAGCGAAAAACCCCTCGCCTTCATCGGCAAGGGCGTGACGTTCGACACCGGAGGCATCTCCATCAAGCCGGCGGCGGGGATGGAGGACATGAAGTGGGACATGGCCGGCGCCGGCACCGTTGCCGGGCTGATGAGCACGCTCGCCGCGCGCAAGGCATCCGTCAACGCCGTCGGGTTGATCGGGCTGGTCGAGAATATGCCCTCGGGCTCGGCGCAGCGCCCCGGCGACGTGGTCAAGACAGCCTCAGGCCAGACCGTCGAGGTGATCAACACCGATGCCGAAGGCAGGCTCGTCCTCGCAGACGTTCTCTGGTACTGCCAGAACCGATTCGACCCGCGCTTCATGATCGATCTCGCGACCCTCACCGGCGCGATCATCGTGAGCCTTGGCCACGAACAGGCAGGGCTTTTCAGCAACGACGACGCGCTCGCCGAAAAACTCATCAAGGCCGGCCTGGAAACCGGCGAACGGGTCTGGCGGATGCCGCTCGGCGAGAGCTACGACAAGCAGCTCAAATCCGATATCGCCGATATGAAGAATGTTACCGCCCGGCCCGGCAGCTCGATCACGGCAGCACAGTTCATCCAACGCTTCGTCAACGGCAAGCCCTGGGCCCATCTCGATATCGCCGGCATGGCCTGGGCGGCGAAGGAGTCTCCCCTTGCGCCCAAGGGCGCGACCTCCTTCGGCGTGCGCCTGCTCGACCGATTGGTTGCTGAGAACTACGAAAGCTAGAAGAAAGTCGGCAGTCGAAGGCTTCATTCCTGGCAGCGGTTCTGCCCCTTGCTAATGCAGCTTCACCGGCGGCTGGGCGCGGCGGGCGAGGCCGCGTCCGAAGGAACCGAGCACTGTCGCTGCCGTTCCGTGCAGCGCCCGTTCATGCATCTTATAGAGCGAACGATACATCAGCCGTGCGATCGCACCCTCGATAAAGAAGCTTTTGCCCACGAGCGTGCCCATCAGGTTGCCCACCGTCGTATACTTCCCAAGCGAAACAAGCGAGCCGAAATCGCGGTACTCGAACGGAAGCAGCTTCTCGCCTGCGATCCGGCGTGGCAATTGCCGCGCCAGGTGCGAGGCTTCCTGATGTGCCGCCTGGGCCCGCGGCGGCACGGGCTCCGCGTGCCCGGGCCATGGGACTGCCGCGCAATCGCCGATCGCGAAGATATCCCCATCGCGTGTCGTTTGCAGCGTTGGCAGGGCGACGAGCTGGTTGATCCGATTGGTTTCAAGCCCGTCAAACCCGCGTAAGGAATCGGGCGCCTTCACGCCGGCCGACCAGACGACGAGCTCGGCCGGGATGAATTCGCCGCTCGCGAGCAGCACGCCCTCCGCGGTCACCTCGCTCACGCGTGAACCGGCCCGGATCTCGACCCCGAGCCGCTCGAGCAGGCTTCGCGTTGCCTCGGAGATTCGCGAAGGCAGGGCCGGCAGGATCCGGTCAGCGGCCTCGATCAGCACGATCCGGACATCGCGCTCTGGATCGACGCGGTCGAGCCCGTACGACACCACCTCGCGCACGGACTGGTAGAGCTCGGCTGCGAGCTCAGTTCCGGTGGCGCCGGCGCCGATGATCGCGACATGGAGCTGGCCTGGCCGCACCGGCCCGGGCTGCGCGTGGGCACGGATGCAGGCATTGACCAGCCGGCGGTTGAAGCGCGCGGCTTGCTCCGCCGTCTCGAGCGGGATCGCGTGCCGGGCCACGCCTGGCGTGCCGAAATCGTTGGTCACGCTGCCGACGGCGATCACCAGCGTGTCGTAAGGAAAAGAGCGGGGCGGCGTGATCTCCCGCCCTTCCTCGTCCCGGGTCTGTGTCACATGCACGCGGTGCTCTGCCCGCGAAAGCCCGGTCATCTCACCGAAGCGGAAGCGGAAATGATGCCAATGCGCCTGGGCGAGGTAATTCAGCTCATGCTCGCTCGGATCCATGCTGCCGGCCGCGACCGAGTGCAGCAATGGTTTCCACAGATGCGTCCGCGTCTTCTCGATCAGCGTGATCTCGGCGCGTTTCCGCTTGCCGAGGCCATCACCGAGCGCGGTTGCGAGCTCCAATCCCGCAGCTCCGCCGCCCACGACGACGATGCGGTGAGGAGGCAGGGCGCTTATCTCCGGCATCCGGCCGACTCCCGTGCCCTTCCGCTCCGGCTCAATAGCGCAGCGCTCAGGGTGAGCCGCCGCGCTTGACCGTGCAAGATCGATGCCTCAATCTCGTTTGCAATCCTCCATGCCCGTCAACCCTGCCGACAGCCCGGTGTTCGGCACCCTCTATGGGTCCGATGCGATGCGCGCCGTCTTCGATGACAGCGCCTATCTCCGGCGCATGCTGGAGGTGGAGGCCGCGCTGGCACGGGTCCAGTCCCGGCTCGGGATCATCCCGACCGCGGCGGCCGAGCGCATTACCGAAGCTGCTGCTTCCGGGCCGCTGGACGCCACCACGCTCGCGGCGAGCGTGCGCAATGTCGGCTATCCCGTCGTCGGCGTGGTCAAGCAACTCAGCGAGCGTGCCGGCGAGGCAGGTGGCTGGACCCATTGGGGCGCCACCACTCAGGACATCATGGACACCGCGCTTGTCCTCATGGTCCGCGACGGGCTTCGCCTGATCGGGAACGAGCTTGCATCGATCGTGCGCGCGCTCGCGCAGCAGGCCGACGCTCACCGCGATACGGTGATGGCAGGGCGAACACATTTGCAACAAGCGTTGCCGATCACCTTTGGCTTCAAATGCGCGGTCTGGGCGCAGCCTCTGATCACCCATCTTGTCCGCCTCACGGAGATCGCCGCCCGTGTCGAGCAGGTCGAGTTCGCCGGTGCTGCGGGCACGCTCGCCTCGCTTGGCGAGGATGGGCTCGCAGTGATGGAGGGTCTTGCCGGGGAACTTGGCCTCGCCGCGCCACCGGCGCCATGGCATGCGGTGCGCGACAGCTTCGCGGAAGTCGTTTGCTTCCTCGGCCTCGTCACGGGCAGCCTCGCGAAGATCGCGACCGACGTTGCCCTGCTCGCGCAGTCCGAGATCGACGAGCTCACCGAACCCTATGTCGAAGGACGCGGCGCCTCTTCAACCATGCCGCAGAAGCGCAACCCGATTGCCTCCGAATATATTCTCGCCGCCGCGCGCGTTGTGGCCGCGCTCGTGCCGGTGATGCTGGGCGCAATGGCCTCCGATCATGAGCGCGCAACCGGTCCATGGCAGGCGGAACTGCTGGCGCTGCCGCAAGCCTTCGTCCTAACCCATGGCGCGCTCCAGCATGCGCGCAACATCGCCGAAGGGATGGTCGTCGATGCCGTGCGGATGCGCGCGAACCTCGTGCAAGGGGGCGGGTTGATCGTCGCGGAAGCGGTGATGATGGGACTCGCTCCCCATCTCGGCCGCGGCGAGGCGCATCATGCCGTCGCTCACGCGGCGAGCCGGGCGCGCGAGGAGCGCATCACGCTTGCCGCCGCTCTCGCTTCCGAGCCGAAGGTGACAGCGCATCTCGATGAGGCGGCGATCAATCGTCTTATCGATCCCGCAAATTATCTCGGTAGCGCCTCCGCCTTTATCGATCGCGTTCTCGTGGCCGCACGCGCTGCCGGTGTTGCCTGAAAAGGAACCAAAGGGGAGGTGAGTTTCCAATGGCAGTGAGCAAGATCTACCCGAGTGCCAAGGACGCGCTTGCCGGTCTCCTCAGGGATAGCATGCTGATCATGTCAGGCGGCTTCGGGCTCTGCGGCATCCCGGGTGCATTGATCGAGGCGATCCGCGAGTCGGGGGTGAAGAACCTCACCGTCGTCTCGAACAATGCCGGGATCGATGGCGTCGGCCTCGGCATGCTCCTGGAAACGCGCCAAATCCGCAGGATGATCAGCTCTTACGTAGGCGAGAACGCAACCTTTGCACGGCAATATCTCGCCGGGGAACTGGAGATTGAGTTCAATCCCCAGGGTACGCTCGCGGAACGGATTCGCGCCGGCGGCGCCGGCATTCCCGCTTTCTACACCGCAACCGGCGCCGGCACGACCATCGCCGAGGGCAAGGAGACGAAAATCTTCGACGGCAAGACCTACGTCATGGAGCGAGGCCTGGTCGCTGATCTCGCGATCGTCCATGCCTGGACGTCGGATCATGAAGGCAACCTCGTCTATCGGAAGACGGCGCGGAACTTCAATCCGATCATGGCGACCGCCGCCAAGGTCACCGTCGCTGAAGTCGAGCAGTTGGTTGAGAACGGCCGCATCGATCCCGACCACATCGTCACCCCTGGCATCTTCGTCAACCGCATCGTCAGGCTCGAGACCATTTCGAAGCCGATCGAGCAGAGAACGGTGCGCAAACGCTACTGAGGAGCATTTCCATGCCCTGGACCCGCGATGAGATGGCCGCGCGCGCCGCGCGCGAATTGCAGGACGGATTCTACGTCAATCTCGGCATCGGCATCCCGACCCTGGTCGCCAACCATATCCCGGAGGGCATGACCATCCTGCTGCACAGCGAGAACGGCATGCTCGGAACGGGCCCGTTTCCGTTCGAGGGCGAGGAGGATCCCGATCTCATCAACGCCGGCAAGCAGACGGTGACTGAGCTTCCGCTCAGCTCTTATTTCGACAGCGCCGCCTCCTTCGCCATGGTGCGCGGCGGGCACATCGACATCTCCATCCTCGGCGCCCTGCAGGTGGCCGAGAACGGCGATCTCGCGAACTGGATGGTGCCGGGCAAGATGGTCAAGGGAATGGGTGGGGCAATGGACCTCGTCGCGGGCGTGAAGCGAGTCGTCGTCGTGATGGAGCACATCGCCAAGGGCGAGCCGAAAATCCTGAAGAAGTGCACGCTCCCGCTGACCGGTCAGGGCGTCGTCGATCTCATCATCACCGATCTTGCGGTGCTGGAAGTCGGTCCGCAGGGGCTAGCCCTGCTCGAGTTGGCGCCGGATGTCACTCTTGAGGAAGTGCGCTCCAAGACTGAGCCGGAATTTCGCGTTTTGGAAGATTTGAAGACACATTGATCCTGCCGCGCCGGCCTGCCCTTCCGCGCTGGCGCTGCGGCGCCTATTCTCGCCGCGGTTGCAACGAATGTCGGGTACCATGCGCGCTCCCCTGACCAGGCGTGGCCTTGTTGCGTCTCTCGCGGTCCTCGCCGGGGCGCTCGCCTTCGATCCGGGCACGGCAGAAGCCGCCTCGGCGAGCCAGATCACGCAGGACTCGCTCACGGCCCTCCAGCGCCTCTATGCGGACGAGCCGCATACCCGCACTCTCGGCTCCAACGCCAAGGCCATCCTGGTTTTCCCACAGATCGTCAAGGCCGGCTTCTTCCTCGGTGGGCAGACGGGAGATGGGGCGCTGCTCGTCAACGGCCGCGCGATCGGCTATTACAACATCTCGGCAGTCTCCTTCGGCCTGCAGTTCGGCGCCCAGGCTTTTAGCTACGCCCTCTTCTTCATGACCGACGCTGCCTTGAACTACCTCAAAACGAGCCAGGGTTGGGCGGTCGGCTCCGGCCCTTCCGTCGTTGTGCTCGACAAGGGGGCAGCCGCCAGCGTCACCAGCACCACGCTCAGCCAGGATGTCTATGCCGTGCCGTTCGGCCAGCAGGGATTGATGGCCGGGATCGGCATCGAAGGCTCGAAGATCACCCACATCTACCCGGGCAACTAGCCTGCAGGGAACGGATCGATGCGTGGGCGTATTCTCCGTCTGGTGACCGTGGCGATGGCGTTCATCCTGCCTTTGCCACAACCATGGCTGCTGTCTCCTCTGCCCGCGCAGGCCCAGACGGCTGCGTCTGCGAACGAGCCGACAGCCTTCAATTCCGAACAACTCGATGCGCTGCTAGCGCCGATCGCGCTCTATCCCGATCCGCTGCTGACCCAGATCCTCATGGCCTGCACCTATCCCGTGGAGATTGTCGAGGCATCGCGGTGGCTGGGGCAGGGGAACAACGCGCAGCTCCATGGCGATGCGCTGACAGAGGCGCTGCAAAGCCAGAACTGGGACCCAAGCGTGAAGTCGCTGGTGCCGTTCCCACAAGTCCTGTCGATGCTCAACAACGACCTCAGCTGGACCCAGCAGGTCGGCTACGCTTTCGCGACACAGCAGGCGGACGTGATGAATTCCATCCAGCGCTTGCGGGCCCAGGCCCATCAGGCCGGCACCTTGCAGAGCACGGCCCAGCAGACCGTGACCGCGGATCAGGGCGCGATCGTGATCCAGCCGGCCAATCCGCAAGTGGTTTACGTGCCGGTCTATAACCCGAGTGTCGTTTACGGCGCCTGGCCCTATCCGGCGCTGCCGCCTGTCTATTTCCCGCCGCCGCCCGGCTATGTCGCTGCCAATGCCTTCGTATCGGGCCTCGCCTTTGCGGCAGGCGTCGCCGTCGTCGGATCGCTCTGGGGTTGGGCACGACCCGTCTGGGGCGGCGGCACGGTCAATGTCAACGTCAATCACTGGAACAGCATCAACGTCAATCGGACAGCGATCCACTCCAATGTCTGGCGTCCTCCTCCGCCCGGTGTCGGCGGGCGCCCGCTACGCCCGCCGGGCGGTCCAGTCGGTACGCCGGCGCGGCTGAACGGCCTGCCACCGAACGCGATCGGCCGTTCGTCCGTACAAGTGCCATCCAGCCTGGTAAGCCGCCCGCCGCCAGGGAACGGCGTGCCGCCCGCGAACCGTCAGGGACCGCAGCTCAACCGTCCCGGCGGTCAACCGCCCAGCCCGGCGTCCAACCGTCCCGTGGCCGGGCAGGGCGCCTCAACGTTCCATCCGCCATCACCGCCTCGGACTCCGCCCCAAAACGTCCCCCAAAACGTCCCGCGCCCGACCGCACCTCGCTACACTCCGCCCACCGGCGCCTTCGGCGGGGTCAATGAAGGCACGCGTGCCGCCCAGTACGGCAACCGTGGCGCCCAGAGCCGCAACTTCCAGCAGCAAGGCCGTTTCGGCGGCGGCGGTGGCCGCGGCGGCTTCTATCGCCGGTAGGAGGGATGACCCGCATGAGGATCAGCGCCGTCCACCGTCTTATGCGCCTCGCACTCGTGGTGCTGCTGCCGTTCTTCCTTCTCGTCGCGCCCGTGGGCGCCCGGGCCCAGAAGACGCAGCAGCTCACCTACGCCACGCCCGCTGACGCGGTGGCGGCGCTGGTGGCAGCCGTGCAGGCCAACGTCCCGCAGGAGCTTTATGCCGTCCTCGGACCAGGCAGCGAAAAACTCGTTTCCTCCGGCGATCGTTATGCCGATGCGGAGTCTGCCCGTCGCTTCCTCGCTTCTTACGCAGAGCATCATGCGCTTGATCCCGCAGGCACCGGGCGCATGCTGCTCGAAGTCGGCAACAACGGTTGGCAGCTTCCGATCCCGATTGTCGAGACCAACGGACGCTGGCACTTCGATTCCGCGGCGGGCGCGCAGGAGCTCGTTGATCGGCGAATCGGCCGCAACGAGATCCAGGCCATCCGCACGCTGCTCGCCTGCGTCGACGCTGAAAACGCATATTACGCGCTTGCCGCCAAGCAAGGTCACCCCGAGTACGCCGAGCGCATCGTCAGCAACCCCGGCCAGCAGGATGGCCTCTATTGGCCAGCATCTGCTGACGCCGCCGAAAGCCCGCTCGGGCCCCTTGTCGCAACCGCCGAAGCTGAAGGCTATCCCGGCGAGCTAAAGTCCGGCCGGTTGGTTCCCTATCAAGGCTATTACTTCCGCATTCTGAAGGCGCGTGGGCCTGATGCCCCCGGTGGCGCGAAGGATTTCGTGCAGGAGGGCCGCATGACCGGCGGCTTCGCCTTCGTCGCCTGGCCTGCCTCCTACGGTTCCTCCGGCATCATGAGTTTCATTGTCGGCGAAGACGGGATCGTCTTTCAGAAAGACCTCGGCACCGACACCGCCTCGATCGCCCGTGCCATGTCGCTCTTCAATCCGGATCTGAGCTGGACGCGCGTCGAGCTTGTGAATCACTGACCCCGATGCCGCGGGCACGCCTGCGCGATCTCGGCCTTTCCACAGGTTTTCTGCCGACAGGGCGGTGGAACGCGATCACCGACGTTCCCGGTGTCGCCGTCGGCTACGCAACAGTGATCCGCGACGAACCGGCAATCATCCGCAGCGGCGTCACCGCCATCTGGCCGCGGCGCGAAGGTATCTGGAGCGACGCCGTCTTCGCCGGGGTCCATTCCTTCAATGGCAATGGCGAGATGACGGGCCTTGCCTGGCTCGCCGAGCAGGGCATTCTCGCGGCACCGATCGGTATCACCAACACCTTTTCCGTCGGTTGCGTGCGCGATGCGATCTCCGCCTTCGCCATCCGCGAGGGTGCGCCGCAGATGTTCCATCTGCCTGTGGCCGCCGAGACCTACGATGGATGGCTGAGCCGCAGCGAAACCTTCCCGATCACCGCTGAGCATGTCTTTGCCGCGCTCGATTCAGCCGCTTCCGGTCCGCTCGCCGAAGGCAATGTCGGCGGCGGTACCGGAATGATCTGCCACGAGTTCAAGGGCGGCACCGGCACCGCCTCGCGCATCGCCACCTCAGCCGGTGAAAACTTCACCGTCGGCGCGCTCGTTCAGGCCAATTACGGCGCGCGCGAAATGCTGCGCGTTGACGGCGTCCCGGTGGGACGTGAAATCGGGCCTTCTCTCGTCCCTTCGCACCGCCCACCCGCGCGCGACACCGGCTCCATCATCGTCATCCTCGCGACCGACGCGCCGCTGCTCCCCATCCAGTGCCAGCGTCTTGCCCGCCGCGCCGCTACCGGCCTCGCCTGGGTCGGTGGCTTCGGCGCCAATGGCAGCGGCGATATCTTCCTCGCCTTTTCCACTGCCAATCACGTCCGCGAAGGCGAACCTTGCACCGACGTGCGCATGCTCGCCCCTGATCGCATGACGCCGCTCTTCCAGGCGGCCGCCGAGGCAACCGAGGAAGCGATCCTCAACGCGCTCACCGGCGCCGAGACCATGACAGGGCGGGACGGCTGCATTGCCCATGCGCTTCCCCTCGATGCGCTTGCAAGCGTGATGCGCCGCTATCGCCCTGTCTGAGTTTGCCCGGAGCTGATCGGCATGAGCGGATCTCGGCCCACGGACAGCGTGGGCGGGAACACAAATGCCGCCACAGGATCCGCCCCTTCAGC
>JASHRV010000070.1 GCA_030037175.1 Acetobacteraceae bacterium | reverse complement strand
GGTGCGCGCGCTGCCGCTGGTGGTGCAGGCCGCGCCGCTCAGTTTCTGAGGGGGGCGCAGCGCGACGGGGCGGGGGCGCGACGGGGCGGCTTTACGGGGCGGGCGCGGCGCCGCGATGATGGGCGGGCCACGCAGGTTGCCCAACCCCTCCCGCCAAGGTGTTCCGCCGCATGAGCCGACCCAAGCGCAGCCGCCGCAGCGAGTACCGGTTCTTTCACCCGATCACCACGCGCTGGAAGGACAACGACGCCTTCGGCCATGTTAACAATGTCGAGTATTATTCGTATTTCGACACGGCCGTGACCTACTACCTGCTGCGCCACGACCTCATCGGCGTGACGGACGGGGAGATCATCACCGTGGTTGTGGAGACGGGGTGCCGCTACCACGCCTCGGTCGCGTTCCCCGACGAGATCACGGTGGGCGTGCGGGTTGCGCGCATCGGCACGAGCTCCGTGCGCTACGAGATCGCCGTGTTCCGCAACGACGAGGACGAGGCCGCGGCCGAGGGACACTTCGTGCATGTTTATGTCGCGCGCGCGGGGATGCGCCCGGTGCCGATACCGGAGGCGAGCCGCGCGGCGCTCGCGGAGATCAGGGTTGAGGGTTAGGCCAGGGGCTCTGCCCCTGGACCCCGCTGGGGCCCAAGGGTTCAAGCATGGGAGGCCCTGGACCCCCCAACGTTTTATGAAAGTAATGGATTGCAAAGGCTCCGCCTTTGCTGGGAGTCCGGGGTCCCCAACGCGCTTGCGCGTTGGGGACCCGACAGAGGGCAAAGCCCTCTGGCGGGTCCAGGGCAGAGCCCTGGCCTGGACTGAATCTTTGTCCTGCTGAAGGAAATAGAGGAGGAAGCGGATGGATCTCGGGATTGCCGGCAAGCGTGCGATTGTCTGTGCCGCGAGCAGGGGGCTTGGGCGGGGGTGCGCGATGGCGCTGGCGCGCGAGGGCGTGGCCGTCACCATCACCGCGCGCGGGGCGGAGGCGCTCGAGCGCACGGCCGAGGAGATCCGTGTTGCGACGGGCGTTTCCGTGACCGCCGTTGCCGGCGACATCACGACCGAGGCCGGGCGTGCGGCTGCGCTGGCGGCCTGTCCGGAGCCCGATATTCTCGTCAACAATGCCGGCGGGCCGCCGCCGGGCGATTTCCGTCAATGGGGGCGCGAGGACTGGATCAAGGCGCTGGATGCCAACATGCTGACGCCGATCGCGCTGATACGCGCCGTCATCGATCCGATGATCGCGCGGCGTTTCGGCCGTATCGTCAACATCACCTCGGCTTCGGTGAAGTCGCCGATTCCGACGCTTGGCATGAGCAACGGCGCGCGCGCGGGGCTGACGGGGTTCGTGGCCGGTCTCGCGCGGCAGGTGGCGCGGCACAATGTCGTCATCAACAATATCCTGCCCGGGCCGTTCCTCACCGACCGGCTGCGCAGCACCGCCGAGGAAGCGGCGCGGGCGGCGGGAAGGCCGGTGGACGAGGTGATCGCGGAGCGGGCGCGGGCGAATCCCGCAGGGCGCGTCGGCGATCCGGCGGAGTTCGGCTTTGCCTGCGCCTTCCTCTGCTCGGCGCATGCGGGCTTCATCGTCGGGCAGAATCTGCTGATCGACGGCGGCGGATTCAATTCCTCTATGGGGTGAGGGAGAGCTCCGCCTCGCGGGCGACGCGCTCTTTCGCGTGGTCGGCGGAGAGCAGCATATAGACCGCGGGCACGACGAAGAGCGTGAAGAGGGTGCCGATCGCGAGCCCGCTCGCGATGACGAGCCCCATGTCGAAGCGCGAGGCCGCGCCGGCGCCGGTTGCGGTGAGAAGCGGCACGACGCCGAGCACCATCGCCGCGGTGGTCATCAGGATCGGGCGGAGACGGATGCCGGCCGCGATCTCGATCGCCTCGCGCTTGGTCTTGCCTTCCTTCTGCAGCTCGTTGGCGAACTCGACGAGGAGGATGCCGTGCTTGCTGATCAGGCCCATCAGCGTCACCAGGCCGACCTCCGTGTAGATGTTGAGCGTGGCTCCGCCGATGCCGACCGAGACGAAGATCAGCGCGCCCGCGATCGACATCGGGACGGAGACGAGGATCACCAGCGGATCGCGGAAGCTTTCGAAGAGGGCGGCGAGCGAGAGGAAGATGATGATGAGCGCGAGCCCGAAGGTGCCGACGAAGCCGCTCGATTCCTGGATATATTGCCGCGAGGGTCCGCCATAGTCGATCGTGTAGCCGGCGGGCAGCGTTTGCTTGGCGAGGTTCGTCAGGTAATCGAGCGCGGTGCCGAGGGCGACGCCCGGCGCGGGCACGCCCTCGATCGTTGCGGAATTGAGCTGCTGGAAGTGGTTGATCGATTCGGGCACCGTTTCGGTCGTGATATGGACGACGGTCGAGAGCGGCACCATCGCTCCGCTCGCGGTGCGGATATAGTAGTTGAGCAGCTGGCTGGTGTTCAGACGGAAGCGCTGCTGGACCTGCGGGATCACCTTGTAGGAGCGGCCGTCGAGGCTGAAGTAGTTGACGTAGTTGCCGCCGAGCATGCTGCTGAGCGCGCTTCCGATATCGCTCATCTTGAGGCCGAGAAGGGAGGCCTTGCTGCGATCGATCACCACCGTCGATTGCGGCTGGTCGATGCGGAGATCCTTCTCGAGGAAGATGAAGAGGCCGCTCTTGGTCGCCTTCTCGAGGAATTGCTGCGCGACGCCGTCGAGCTGGCCGAATGCCTGCGTGGTGTCGATGACGAACTGGACGGGCAGGCCGTTGGAGCCCGGCAGCGGCGGCGGCTGGAAGGCGACGGCCTGGACGCCGGCGATTTGGTTGAGCGCCTGCTGCATCAGCGGCTGGAGCTGGTTCGCCGTGCGCTTTCTTTCATCCCAGGGCTTCAGCACCGCGCCGCCGATGATCTGGCCCGGCACGTCGAGCTGGAAGACGTGCGCGGTTTCCGGGAAGCTCGCGAAGGCCTTGTACACCTCCGCGTCGTAGAGCAGCCGCTGCTGCAGGGTCGCGTTCGGCGGCGCGTTCGAGCTTTCGATGACGACGCCCTGGTCTTCCTGCGGCGCGAGCTCGCTGGTGGCGCTGCTGTAGAGGAAGAAGATGCTGCTGAGCACGATCACCGCGAAGACGGCGGTGACGGGAACATAGTTGAGGCTGCCGTGCAGCCGCCGCTCATAGGCGCGGCGGAGCGCGCTGAAGCCGCGATCGATCAGCCCGACGAGCCGGCCCTCGAACCCGCCCCCGTGCGGCTTGAGCACGCGCGAGCAGAGCATGGGCGAGAGCGTGAGCGCGATGATCGCCGAGACCGTCACCGCGCCGACCAGGGTGAAGGCGAACTCGGTGAAGAGCGCGCCGGTGAGGCCGCCCTGGAAGCCGATCGGCAGATAGACCGCGATCAGCACCACGGTCATGGCGATGATCGGCCCGCCGAGCTGGCGCGCGGCGCTGATCGCCGCCGGGATCGGGCGCATGCCTTCGGCGAGCAGACGGTTGACGTTCTCGACCACGATGATCGCATCGTCGACGACGAGGCCGATCGCCAGCACCAGCGCGAGCAGCGTCAGCAGATTGATCGAGAAGCCGAAGATCAGCATCATCGTGAAGGTGCCGATGAGCGAGAGCGGGATCGCGATCACCGGGATCAGCACCGAGCGCGGCGAGCCCAGGAAGACGAAGATCACCGCCGTAACGATCAGCATCGCCTCGACCAGCGTCCACACCACCTCGCTGATCGCGCTGTTCACGAAGTCGGTCGAATCGTAGACGATCCGGCCCTGCATGCCCTGCGGCATGGCGGCCTGGATGGCGGGGAACACGTCGCGCACATGCCTGATCACGCTGAGCAGATTGGCGGCGGGCGCGATCTTGATGCCGATATAGACCGCCTGCTTGCCGTCGAAGCTCACCTGCGAATCGTAATCGTCGAAGCCGAGCGAGACGTGGGCGACATCCTCGAGCCGCACGATCGCCCCGCCGCTCGTCTTGACCACGAGGTTGCGGAACTCGTCGAGCGTGTGCAGGTTGGTCGAGGCGGCGAGGTTCACCTGCACCATCTGGCCCTTGGTGTTGCCGAGCCCGGAGATGTAGTCGTTATCGGCGAGCGCGGTTGCGATATCGCTCGCGGTCACGCCGTAGGCGGCCATCTTGACCGGATCGAGCCAGGCCCTGAGCGCGAAATTCTTCGATCCCAGCATCTCCGCGGTCTGCACGCCCTGCACGGCCTGCAGCTTCGGCTGCACGGCGCGGACGAGGTAGTCGGTGAGCTGGTTCGGCGCGAGCACGCTGCTCGAGAAGCCGATATACATCGCATCGATCGTCTGGCCGACCGCGACCGTGAGCTCCGGCTGCTCGGCTTCCGGCGGGAGCTGGTTGAGCACCGAGGAGATCTTCGTGCTGATCTCCGAGAGCGCCTTGTCCGGATCGTAGTTGAGGACGAGGTTGACGGTGATCGTGCTGATGCCCGGCGTGCTCGTCGAGGTCATGTAGTCGATGCCGTTTGCCTGGGCGATCGCGTTCTCGAGCGGGGTGGTGATGAACCCCGCGATGGTGGCGGGATCGGCCCCCGGATAGGGGGTGGTGACGGTGATGACGGCGTTCTCGGTCTCAGGATATTGCAGGATCGGCAGCGAGCCCGCGGCGCGCAGGCCGAGCACGAGGATCGCGAGGCTGAGCACGCTCGCCAGCACCGGGCGGCGGACGAAAATATCGGTGAAGGACATCGCCTATCCTCTTCTCAAGGATCGGTGAGCACGGGATTGGCGTTGTCGAGCGGCTTGACGGTGTTGTTGATCACCACCGGCGAGCCGTTGTGCAGCTTGATCTGTCCCGAGGTGACGACGAGCTCGCCCGCCGCGACGCCTTTGAGCACGGCGACCTGATCCCCGCGCGTCGGGCCGACGGTGACGAATCTTTCCTCGGCGAACCGATCCGGCGCGCCCTTCGCGGCGGCGGGCTTGCGCACGACGACGAAGATCGAATCGCCGTACGAATTGTAGGCGATCGCGGTCTGGGGCAGCGTGATCCGCTGCTCCGGCGCGCCGGACTCGACATCCAGGGTCGCGAACATGCCGGGACGGAGCAGGTGATCCGGGTTCGGCAGCGCCGCGCGGACCTCGATATTGCGGGAGTCCGGATCGACCGCGGAGTCGATGGCGATGATCTGGCCGAGAAACTTCTTGTCCGGATAGGCGTCGATCGTCGCCGTCACGTTCTGGCCGACGCTGATCCGCGAGAGATCCTGCTGCGGCAGGTAGAAATCCGCGAACAGGGTATCGAGCGCCTGCAGGCCGACCACGGTGGTGCCGGCGGAGAGATACTGGCCGAGATCGACGGCGCGAATGCCGAGCTCGCCCGAGAAGGGGGCGCGCAGGACCTTCTGATCGACGATCGCCTGCTGCTGCGCGACCTGCGCCTCGTCGCTCTTGAGGGTAGCGACGTCGGTGTCGACGGTGGCCTGGCTCACCGCCTGGGCGCGATATTGCCGGAGATCGCGATTGTAGTTGATGCGCGCGAGATCCGCCGTTGCCTGGAGCGCGTGCAGCTTCGCGATATCGTCGTCGGCGCGCAGGCGCAGCAGCACCTGGCCCTTCTCGACGTCCTCCCCGGAATGGAAGTCGATCTCGGTCACGATGCCCGCCTGCTCGAGCGAGAGGTTGGCGCCCTGGACCGCGGTGAGGCTGCCGACGGCGCTGATCGCGGGCCGCCATTGCTCGAGGCT
>JASHRV010000069.1 GCA_030037175.1 Acetobacteraceae bacterium | reverse complement strand
CTCACCCTGCTCGCCGGGCTCGGCCATGCCTGGCTCGGCACGGTCCATCTTCACATACTCGTCTCACTCGTCGCCGGCTCCATCCCGGGCATCGTGGCGGGCAGCCTTGCCACCCGCTTCACGCCGGAGGGCGTGCTGCGCCCCGCGCTCGCCGTGATCCTCGCTGTGGTCGGCGTGAAGCTGCTCCGGTAGAACTGCAGCCCGGCCCGCTCGACGCCCGAGACTGACACGCCCGACATTGACAGGGGCCGCCGCCGGAGCAGGATAGAAAAATGTTCCTCCTGATCGACAACTACGACAGCTTTACCTTCAATCTCGTGCACTTCCTGGGCGAAGTCGGCGCGCGGTGCGAGGTCTGGCGTAACGATGCGATCAGCGTCGCCGACGCGCTCGCAAGAGAGCCGGAAGCGATCGTGCTTTCGCCCGGCCCCTGCACGCCGAACGAAGCGGGCATCTGCCTCGAGCTGGTCCGCGCCGCTTCCGGCCGGGTGCCGATTTTCGGTGTCTGCCTCGGCCATCAGGCGATCGCCCAGGCTTTCGGCGCCGAGGTCCGCCGTGCCACGGTGCCGATGCACGGCAAGACGAGCCGCATCCGCCATGACGGCAGCCGGCTTTTCACCGGCATCGCCAACCCGTTCGTCGCCACGCGCTATCACAGCCTGATCGTCCCGCCCGAGAGCATGCCGGAGACGCTCGCCGCCTCCGCCTGGACGGAGGACGGAACGATCATGGCGATTAATCACCAGCTCCTGCCGGTGTTCGGCGTGCAGTTCCACCCCGAAAGCATCGCCAGCCAGCAAGGACATGATCTGCTGGCAAATTTCGTCGCGATCGCCCGCGGCGCCAACGCTCCGGCCCGGGCGGCCTGATCTTCATCATCTCGGTGCTGCCCGGACTGAAGCCCGTTCTTGCCCGGCTCGCGTCCGGCGAGACGCTGACGGAGGACGAGGCCGAAGAGGCCTTCGGCGTGATCATGGCGGGCGAGGCGACCCCGGCCCAGATCGCCGGGCTGCTCATGGCGATGCGCGTGCGCCGCGAGACGGTGGCCGAGCTCACCGGCGCCGTCCGCGCGATGCGCGCGCGCATGATCGCGATCGAGGCGCCGGCGGATGCGATCGATGTCTGCGGGACTGGCGGCGATGCGGCCGGCACGCTCAATGTCTCGACCGCGGTCGCCTTCGTGGTCGCCGGCTGCGGCGTGCCGGTGGCCAAGCACGGCAACCGCGCGCTTTCCTCGCGCACGGGCGGGGCGGATGTGCTCGCCGCCCTTGGCGTATTGGTCGAGCAGCCGTTCGAGCGCCTGGCCCCGATCCTGCGCGCCGCCGGCTGCGTCTTCCTCTTCGCCCCGCGCCACCACACGGCGCTGCACCACGCCGCCGGGCCGCGCGCCGAGCTCGGCACCCGCACCATCTTCAACCTGCTCGGGCCGCTCGCCAATCCGGCGCGGGTCCGCCGCCAGCTCGTCGGCGTCTTCGCCGCCGAATGGGCCCGGCCACTTGCGGAAACGCTCGGCCGCCTCGGCTCGGAGCGTGCCTGGGTGGTGCACGGCCAGGGGCTGGACGAACTTACGCTCGCCGGGGAAAACCAGGTGGTGGAGCTCTCGCCCCGCGGCATCCGCACATTCACCCTCAGCCCCGAGGAGGCCGGGCTCGCCCCTGCCCCCATCGACGCTATCCGTGGCGGAGACGCGGAGGAGAACGCGGCCGCCCTGCTCGCCACGCTGAAAGGCGCGCGCAGCCCCTATCGCGACACCGTGCTCCTCAATGCCGGCGCGGCGCTGGTGGTCGCAGGGCGGGCGGAGACGGTGCGCGAGGGTATCCGCGCGGCGGAGGTCGCGCTCGAATCGGGCGCGGCGCTCGCAGCGCTCGAGGCGCTGAAGCGTGAGAGCCGCCCAGAGGCGGCATGATCGGCGGCATGACGGGCGGCATGACCGGAGGCGGCATGAGCGAAGGTGACAGCACCGGTGACAGCAGCTCGGGACCGGCGGGCACGCTCGCGCGGATCTGCGCCGAGACCCGCGCCGCACTCGCCCGGCGCAGGGCCGAAACCAGCATCGATGCGCTCAAGCAGCGGATCAATGCCGGTGGGAACGAGCCGCGCGGCTTCGGCCTCGCCCTCAAGGAACGGGTCGCCCAAACCGGCTTCGCGCTGATCTCCGAGATCAAGAAAGCCTCGCCCTCGGCTGGGCTGATCCGCGCCGATTTCGACCCGGCCGCCCTCGCCCGGGCCTACGACGCGGGCGGCGCCACCTGCCTCTCGGTGCTCACAGAGCCGCGCCACTTCCAGGGCGCGCCCGAGCATCTGATCGCCGCGCGCGCGGCGGTGGATCTGCCGATCCTGCGCAAGGATTTCATCCTCGATCCCTGGCAGGTCTATGAAAGCCGGGCCATGGGCGCGGATGCCGTCCTGTTGATCATGGCCGCGCTGACGGACCAGGAAGCCCGCGAGCTTGAAGCCCTCTCCCGTGCGCTCGACATGGACGTGCTGGCGGAGGTCCACGACCCGCGCGAGCTCGAGCGCGCGCTCGGGCTGCAAACCCCGCTGATCGGCATCAACAACCGCAATCTCAAGACCTTGGAGACGAACATCAACGTCACGCTCGACCTCGCCTCGCACGTGCCGCCGGACCGCTTCCTCGTCTCCGAAAGCGGGATCGGCTCCAACGCCGATGTCCGCAGCCTGGTCGCGGCCGGCACGCATTGCTTCCTGGTAGGGGAAAGCCTGATGCGCCAGCCCGATGTCGCCGCCGCGACCCGGGTCCTGCTCGGCGCGGCGTGAGGCGCGGATGGCTGAGGTCACGCTCTCCCATCTCGACGCGCGCGGGCGGGCCGCAATGGTGGATGTCGGCGGCAAGGCCGAAACCGAGCGGACCGCAACAGCGCGCGCGCGCGTGCTGATGGCGGCGGCGACCCTCGACGCTATTCTCGGTGGGACGGCGACGAAGGGCGATGTGCTCGCCGCCGCGCGGATCGCCGGGATCATGGCCGCAAAGCGCACGGCAGACCTCATCCCCCTCTGCCATCCGCTGCCGCTCGCCTCGGTCGCGGTCGAGCTTTCCCCGGACCCCGAAGGTCCGGCGGTGGAGATCGAAGCGACCGTGAAGACGGTCGGCCGCACCGGGGTCGAGATGGAGGCGATGACGGCGGTCGCGGTCGCGGCCCTCACCCTCTACGACATGCTGAAATCGGCTGATCGCGGCATGCGGATCGAGGCGCTGCGTCTCACCCACAAGGCGGGCGGCAAGTCCGGCGAATTCCGGGCGGCCTGAAGGGAACCGGCAGCGATGGGCGGTTTGCTGAGCATCGACGAAGCGCGGGCGCGCATCCTCTCACCCTTGCGGCCGACGCCGGCGGAGACGGTGGCGCTCGCCTCCGCCTTCGGCCGCGTCACCGCGGCGCCGATCGCGGCGCGGCGCACCCAGCCGCCCTTCGATGTCTCGGCCATGGACGGCTACGCGCTGGTCGCCGTGGACGGCAAGGAGGGGGCGCGGCTCCGCGTGATCGGCTCGGCGCCGGCGGGCCACCCCTTCGCGGGCAAGCTGGGCCCGGGCGAGGCCGTGCGGATCTTCACCGGCAGCGTCATGCCCGAAGGGGCGGACGCGGTCCTCCTTCAGGAGGATGCGCGGGAGGAGAACAGGATCGTCGTGATCGGCGAGACCACCGTCGCCGGGCGCCATGTCCGTCGCGCCGGCCAGGATTTCTCCGAAGGCACGCCGCTCGTTCCCGCCGGACGCCGCCTCACCGCCCGCGATATCGGGCTTGCAGCCGCAGGCAACCATCCCTGGATCGCGGTTCATCGGGCACCGCGCATCGCCATCCTCGCCACCGGCGATGAGATCGCGCTGCCGGGGGAATCGCTGCCGCCGGGCGGGATCGTGAGCTCCAACGCTCATGCCCTCGCCGCGCTCGCGGTGGCGGCCGGCGCCGAGCCCACCGTGCTGCCGATCGCCCCGGACGACATCGCCGCCATCGCCGAGGCCGCCGAGGCGACGCGCGGGATGGATTTCCTCGTCACCACCGGCGGCGCGAGCGTGGGCGAGCACGATCTCGTCCGCGCCGGCCTCTCGAAGCGCGGTTTCGCGCTCGATTTCTGGAAGATCGCCATGCGACCGGGCAAGCCGCTGATGGCTGGCCGCGTGGGCGAGGTGCCGATGCTCGGCCTGCCGGGCAACCCGGTCTCGGCGATGGTCTGCGCGATGCTCTTCCTCCTCCCCGCGCTCGCGCGCCTTTCCGGCCTGCCGGGCGAGGCCCCGCCCACGGAGGAGGTTCCCCTCGGCGCTTCCGTTCCCGCCAATGATGTCCGGGCCGATCATCTGCGGGCGAAATTCGCGCGCGATGATGAGGGCCGTACGGTCGTCGTCCCGTTTCCGCGCCAGGATTCTTCCCTCATGCGGCTTCTGGCGGAGGCCGAGGCGCTGATCCTGCGCCCGCCCCATGCCCCGGCGCTCGCTGCCGGCGCGCTCGTGCCGGTGATCCGGCTCGACCGGCTCGGCATCTGAGGAGGCGGGTCCGGAAAGCGCGGGAATCGCTTGACGCGGCTTCGGAGCGGACTTTAGAAGCCTTCCTGTCGTTGCCGGTTTGTTCCAAGACGCCGCGTTCTGCGGCTGGCGGCATCGTGCCTGGGAAGGATCAACCATGCTCACCCGCAAGCAGCACGAGCTTCTCGTCTTCATCGACCGGCATCTCCGAAGCTCGGGATTCTCGCCGAGCTTCGAGGAGATGAAGGAGGCCCTTCAGCTCAAGTCGAAGTCGGGCGTGCACCGGCTGATCTCGGCGCTCGAGGAGCGCGGCTTCCTCCGCCGCCGCCATCATCGTGCCCGCGCGCTCGAGGTGCTGCGGCTGCCGCCCGAGGCGGCGCAACGCCCGGCGCCATCCGCATCGCCGGCGCGGACAGAGGCGGCCGGGTTCTCCCCGAACGTGATCCGGGGGGACTTCACCTCCCGGCTGCAGGGCGTGCGCGCGGCGAGCGAAGCAGGCGCCGTCCAGATCCCGCTCTACGGGCGGATCGCGGCCGGCCTGCCGATCGAGGCGCTGCGCGATTCGGGCAACAATATCGAGGTGCCGCTCGCGATGCTCGGCAGCGGCGAGCACTATGCGCTCGAGGTCGCGGGCGATTCGATGGTCGATGCCGGGATCCTCGACGGCGATACGGCGGTGATCCGCAAGGCCGAGACGGCGGAGAACGGCCAGATCGTGGTGGCGCTGGTCGACGAGACCGAGGTGACGCTGAAGCGGCTGCGCCGGCGCGGCCAGTCGATCGCGCTCGAGCCCGCGAACCCGCGCTACGAGGTGCGGCTTCTGCCCGCCGAGCGCGTGCGCGTGCAGGGACGGCTGGTGGCTTTGCTCCGCCGCTACTGACTGACAATATCCCGGCCTGTCCGAAACGTGCCGGGAAGCCATGATGACCGACGACGAACTCGCCTACGCGACCACGGCGGAGCTGGCGGGGCTGATGCGAAGGCGGGCGCTCTCGCCGGTCGAGCTGATGCGAGCCACCCTCGCCCGTATCGAAAAGCTGGAGCCGAAGCTCAACGCGTTCGCGACCCTGACGGGGGAGAAGGCGCTGGCGGCCGCAAAGGAGGCGGAGGGCGCGTTCCTCAAGGCCGAAACGCCGCCGCCGCTCACCGGAATCCCGGTCACCATCAAGGATCTCGCGATCACCAAGGGGATCAAGACCGAGCGCGGCTCGAAAACCCAGCGCGGCATGGTGCCGAAGGAGGACGCGCCCTGCGTGAGCCGCCTCGCCGCGGCCGGGGCGATCGTGCTCGGCAAGACGACCACCTCTGAGTTCGGCTGGAAAGGGGTGAGCCAGAGCCCGCTCACCGGCATCACGCACAATCCCTGGCGTGAGGGGTTCAACGCCGGCGCCTCCTCGGCGGGTGCCGCGGTGGCGGCAGCGGCGGGCTATGGCCCGCTCCACCAGGGCTCGGACGGGGCTGGCTCGATCCGGATGCCGGCGCATTTCTGCGGCGTCTTCGGCCTCAAGCCGACCTACGGGAGAGTGCCGAACTACCCTGTCAGCACGGGCGATTACACGGCGCATATCGGTCCGATCACGCGGACCGTGGCGGATGCCGCGCTGATGCTCGCGGCCATGGCCGGGCCTCATCCACTCGACCATAGCTCGGCCGAAGCCTGGCCTGAGCCCTATGCGGCCCGCCTCGGCGAGGGCATCCGCGGCGCCAGGATCGCCTTCAGCCCGGATCTCGGTCATGCCCGCGTGGACAAGGACGTGGCGGCGCTGGTGGCGGCGGCGGCGAAGGTATTCTCGGCCGAGCTCGGAGCGAGCGTGGAGGAGGTGACGCCGAGCTGGGGAAGGCTTGGGCCCGATCTGATCCGGCTTTTCTGGCCCGCGCACATGACGAGCTACGCGCGGCATTTGCCGAAATTCGAATCAGAAATGGATCCCGGGCTCGTTGCCTGCATCCGCCACGGCGAAGCGGTGAGCATGGCGGGCTACCAGGAGGCGCGGGAGCGAAAATACGCCTATTGCGCCGAAGTGGGCCGGTTCTTCGAGGACTGGGATTTCCTGCTCACGCCGGCGGTCTCGGTGGCGGCGTTTCCGGCGGAGCGGCTGATGCCCGCGGATTGGCCCGAGCATCCCTGGGACTGGCTGAGCTGGGCTGAGTTCTCCTACCCGTTCAATTTCACGGGCAACCCCGCGGCGAGCATTCCCTGCGGGTTCACGGCGAACGGCCTTCCTGTCGGGCTTCAGGTGGTCGGGCGCAGGTTCGACGATTCCGGCGTGCTCAGGGCCGCGGCCGCGTTCGAGGCGGCATGGCCCTGGGCAGGGAAGCGGCCGCCGCTTTAGAGGCGGTGGCCGGCTTGCCGGTGGCCCGGGTCAGCGCTGATAGGTGCCGCGGATGATAGCGGAGAAGTCGGCGCGCCCGATACCGAGATCGGAGAGATCGCGATCCGAGAGCTGGACCAGCTCACGGGCGAGTTCGTTCCGCCGGCGGCGCTCGGCGAACCAGCGGGCGATCCGGCCGCGAATCATGCCGCGATCGGCGCTGGAGACTTTCTCGAGATCATCGAAGGGCATGGGAACCAGAGCGGTCATCGTACGTCCTCGCTGCGACGCAGCAATTGTTGCAATGCACAATAAAGGACGGAATCGCTGTCGTTTCAAGCAAGATAAAGCAAGGCCGCTATCAGGGCTGGAATGCGCTTGGCTCAAGGGGAAGGATCGGGGTAAAACAAGAACATCAGCGCTAAATCCCTGGCAAAACCTTGAATCGGGAGCCGGGCGGTGATCCTCGTGGCACGCGAGGAAGGCAGTGGGCCGGTGGTGTGCCTGCTTCATGGGCTTTTTGGTGCGGCGCGGAATTTCGGCGCCCTCCAGAAGCGGCTCGCGGCGCGATTCCGGGTGATAGGGCTCGATCTCCGCAACCATGGGGCGAGCCCGCATGCGCCCGGCATGGACTATGCGACGATGGCCGGGGACGTCGCCGAGACGCTGGCGGCGATGGGCGTGCTGCCGGCAACGATCCTCGGCCATTCAATGGGGGGAAAGGTCGCGATGCGGCTCGCCCTGGAACGGGCCGAGGCTGTGCGCGCACTGGTGATCGCAGATATCGCGCCGGTGCCCTATCCGCCGCATCATCGCGAGATGATCGCGGCGATGCGGGCGCTCGCGCTTCAGCCGGGGATGACCCGGCAAACCGCCGACACGGCCTTGGCGAGCGCTGTGCCGGAGCCTGAAATTCGGGGATTCCTGCTTCAGAATCTGGTGATGGGCGCGCATCCCTCGTGGCGGAACGGGCTTGAGGAGATCGCCGCCGCGATGCCCGAGATCGAAGATTTTCCGGCCCCGTCCGGCGCAACGTACAGTGGGCCTTCCCTCTTCGTGGCGGGGGAGCGGTCGGACTATATCCGCCCCGAGCACCACCGCGTGATCCGAACGCTTTTCCCGGCCGCTCTCTTTGCGACCGTGCCCGGTGCCGGGCACTGGCTGCACGCGGACAATCTCGAGGGGCTGCTTGCGATGGTCGAGCCGTTCCTTACGGCGTGGGCCTCGGCTTCGAAGACTTGAGGCGAGGCTTGGGCCCCGGTTTGCCTTCCCTGCCTTCGCCTTTCGCGGCCTGTTTTGCCGCCTCCGCCTCTGCCTTCACCTGCCGGGCACGCTGCCAGAGATACCACGAAGCCGTGCTGCGATAGGGCGCCCACACGGCCCCGATCTCGGCGAGGGCGCGGGGCTTGGGCTGCACAGCGAGCCCGTGGAGCAGGCGATATCCCTCGCGGATGCCGAAATCGTCCACGGGCAAAATATCGGGCCGGCCGAGGGTGAAGATCAGCAGCATCTCGACCGTCCAGCGGCCAATGCCGCGCACGCTGGTCAGACGCTCGATCAGGGCTTCGTCGGAGAGGCGCGCGGCCGCGCGGCGGGTCGGAATGACGCCGGAAATGGCCGCCTCGCTGATGGCGCGGATGGTCGCGATCTTGGCCGCCGAAAAGCCGGTGGCGCGCAAGCCGGCCGGATCCGCCGCGAGAACCGCCTGGGGTTCGGGAAAGCCGGGGCCGGGAAAGAGGGCAAGAAAGCGGGCAAAGATCGCCTCGGCGGCGCTGCGGTGGAGCTGTTGATGTGCCACGGCATGAACGAGCGCTTCATAGGGGCTCTCGCCGCGCTCCGGACGAAGAGCGCAGGGGCCGGCGCTCCGGATGAACGCGCCAAGCACGGGATCGACGCGGCGAAGATGGCGGAGCGCCCCGCTTCTGTCCACGGACGCCATGGATCACGCAGGGGTTTGGGCAGATGAGCGGTAGGGTTGGGGGCGACCGAGACCGAGATAGGAAAAACCGGCGGCGCGCATCGCGGCGGGGTCGAAGACGTTGCGCAGATCGACGATGCGCGCCCCTCGCATGACGGCGCTGAGGCGTGCGGGCGCAAGCGCACGGAACTCGTTCCACTCGGTGACAACGACGATGGCGTCGGCACCGGTCGCGGCATCGAGGGCGCTCTCGCACCAGACGACCGCGGACGGGAGCAGCGGCCGGGCCACGTCCATGCCGGCCGGATCGAAGGCGCGGATGGCGGCGCCCTCGGCGACGAGGCGGGTGACGAGCGGTAGCGAGGGCGCGTCGCGCATATCGTCCGTCTCGGGCTTGAAGGTGAGGCCGAGGACCGCGATGGTGAGACCGCGGACCGAGCCGCCGCAGGCGCCGACGACGCGGGCGGCCATGGCCGCCTTGCGCGCATCATTGACGGCGACGACGGTTTCAATGAGGCGCGTCGGCGCATCGTGCTCCTGCGCCATGCGGACCAGGGCGAGCGTGTCCTTCGGGAAGCAGGAGCCGCCGAAGCCCGGCCCGGGATGGAGGAATTTGCGGCCGATGCGGCCATCGAGCCCGATGCCGCGCGCGACGTCGTGCACATCCGCGCCGATATGCTCGCAGAGATCCGCCATTTCGTTGATGAAGGTGACCTTCATCGCGAGGAAGGAGTTGGCGGCGTATTTGATGAGCTCGGCGGTTTCGAGCGCCGTGACGAGGATGGGCGTCTCGATCAGATAGAGCGGGCGGTAGAGGCGGCGGAGCACGTCGCGCGCACGCTCCGATTCAGCGCCGATCACCACGCGGTCGGGACGCATGAAATCGTTGATCGCGTTGCCTTCTCGGAGGAACTCCGGGTTGGAGGCGACGCTCAAGGGAAGATCGGGGCGAAGCTCGCGCAGCACCGCCTCGATCTTGCGTCCCGTTCCGATGGGAACGGTGGATTTGGTGACGATCACGGTTTCGTGCATAAGCGCGGCGGCGATCTGCTCGACGGCCTTGAAAACGTAGGTGAGATCGGCATGGCCGTCGCCGCGGCGCGTCGGCGTGCCGACGGCGATGAAGACCGCCTCCGCACCCTTGAGCGCGGCGGGGAGATCGGCGCCGAAGGTGAGGCGGCCAGCGCGTGCATTGGCGGCGACCAGGGTATCGAGGCCCGGCTCGTAGATAGGAATGCCGCCCTCCTGGAGCTGGCGGAGGCGAGCGGGGTCGGTCTCAACCAGCGCGACTTCAACGCCGAATTCGGCGAAGCAGGCGGCGGAGACGAGACCGACATAGCCGCCGCCGATCATTGCGATTCGCACTGGGGCGATCCTTTGCTCTGGTGCACCGGATGGCGCGGAGGGATAGCACAGAGAAGCCTGCTGCCAAGCCCGTGGGGGCGGAGATTGCCGGATGGCGGCGTTGTTCGGTACGATTGACGATACGCCGGATGGGTGGCCGAGCGGTTTAAGGCAGCGGTCTTGAAAACCGCCAGGGGGCAACTCCTCGTGGGTTCGAATCCCACCCCATCCGCCA
>JASHRV010000068.1 GCA_030037175.1 Acetobacteraceae bacterium | reverse complement strand
CTGAGCCGATCTCCCGCCACGAACGGTCGGATTTCGGCGAAGGCTACCCCCTCACCGGCGGCACGCGCTTCGTGCGCACCGAACAGAGCCGTCATGTGCTGCGGTTGCGGCAGGAGCCTGACCGGCAGCGCCTCGGGGAGCACTGTTACGGTACGCTGCGTCTGTGCGACCCACTCTCCCTCCCAGAGCCTGCTCGGATCGGAAATGCGCAGCACGACCCTATCGAAATGAAGGACGCCAGCCGACACGCACTCTCCGCAGCAACGCCAAACAAGCGCCTCGCCAACCCTGATCGTGAGCTCAGGCGAACGCCGATCGCCAAGCGGGCGGAAGAGTGGCGGCAAGACGGGGACAATCGCAGCACTACCGAACACGCCCAGGCTTCCCGCACGTACCGTTACCTCGAGTTCAGTACCTTCGAAGACGATCTCCTTGTCGGTCTCGAGTGAAATTGGCGGCGCCATGACTCGCCCGCGCACCCCGCCCTTCACGGCAGCAACGAGCAGCGGCAGCGCCAGGACGAAGAGTTCAGGGCGACGGGAAGCGAGGCCGAGCGCCATGGCGAGGCCGGCCTCCGCCAGCAGGGTACACGCGAGCGGAGTTGGGTGGAGGCTCATCGTCTCTCCACGGCCGGCGCATGGGTGCGCGCCAGCACGCTTCCCACCACTTGCGCCGCATCGACGCGCCCGCCCCAGTTCTCAGGCTTTAGGACGAGCCGGTGTGCGAGCACCGGCACGGCTACCCGCTTCACATCATCCGGAAGGACGAAGGAGCGCCCCTCGACGCAGGCTACGGCGCGTGCCATCGCCATCAGCGAGAGGCTTGCCCGCGGTGAAGCGCCGAGCGCGAGCCGCTGGTCCCCTCGCGTCGCGCGTACCACCTGCACGATGTATTCTTCGATTGAGGGATCGACGAAAACCTCCTCTAACGCCGCCTGCATCGCCAGGAATTCGCCACGGGTGAGGACGTGGGTGATACGCGGCTTCGCACTCCGTCGTTCCCGCCGCAGGCGAAGGATCCGCGCCTCGTCCTCTGCCTCCGGATAGCCGACCGCGAGCCGAACGAGGAAGCGATCGAGTTCGGCCTCTGGCAGCGCGTAGGTACCTTCGAGCTCGATCGGGTTCTGGGTTGCGATCACCAAGAACGGCGGATCGAGGGGGAAGCTTTCTCCTTCGACTGTGACCTGACGCTCTTGCATTGCCTCGAGCAGGGCTGATTGCGTCTTCGGCGCCGCCCGGTTTATCTCGTCGGCGAGAAGAATCTGAGTGAACACGGGACCGTGGCGAAAAATGAAGCTTTGGCTCCGCTGATCGTAAAGAAAGCTGCCTGTGAGATCAGCCGGCAGTAGGTCTGGAGTAAACTGCACTCGCCGAAAGGAAAGGCCGAGCAGGGCAGCGAAAGAGGCGGCGATGGTCGTCTTTGCGACGCCGGGGACGTCCTCAATCAGCACGTGCCCATCGGCAAGCAGGGCGGCAAGCAGAAGCCGTAGCATCTCGCTCTTGCCGACGATGGCGTCGGCAAACCCGGCGAGCACTGCGTTCACACGCTCAGCAAACTCGGCCGGGCTCATCGTGCGCCTTCGATCGCTGTCAGGATCGCGGCGAGCTCGTGGTCCTTGACCGGACGGCCAAGAGGGGGCGGCATCGTCAACGGCAGCTGCGCGTTGCGTTCACCTGCAAGCCTTTTGAATCGCGGCCAGAGTACGCGAACAAAATAGAATCGTTGCCGGAGGCTAGCGCGAACCTCAGTTGCAATCTGCGTGAGACTTGGGTCAGCTTCGACCAGCGCAGTTGGTTTTCTCTGGGCAAGATCGAAGAGGCTCGGCCGGCCGACCTCCATGGCTCCCCGTGCGGCTATCACGAGCCGCCAGATTACCACTGCCGCGAAGAATGCCCCCGCAAGCTGCACAACCAGCGCGCGGTCCGTCGGTCCAACCCAGAGCGCGATCGGCGTTCCGATCGCGGTCACGATAAAGGCTAGTACAAGCCACCCAATCAACGTACGGAGGGTGATGGCCTCAGCGCCGGTTTCCATGTGCCCCTTTTTCCCTCAACGCAGCGCGAATTGTCTCGAGAGCAGTCCTTGCTGCATCGCGGTCGTTCGTGCTAACCGGACCATTACCGAAGCGCGCCCACTCGAAACGGCTGAGCAGCATGGCAACCGGCGTCGCAGGCAGCAAGAGCGCTTCGAGTGCCGCTTTGAGATATTCGCGCTGCGTCTGCCACGGATACCGACGATTCGTGGCCGACGTCACGGCAGCTTCGCAGCGTTGATAGCAGGCGATCACCGCGCGTCGCGGATCGGCCTCGGAGCCAAGCTCCGCAATCCCGCCATCCACCGCGTCGGCAATCGCGGCGGCGAGCCTTCCTCGCCGTTTTCGTCTCCCGCCGAAGCCCATGAATCGCCACCTGGTCTCGGCCGTCATCCAGGCCGCGAACGCGAGTGCCGCGAAGGTGAGTGCCCCTGCACCGAACATGACCACGTAGTCGACTGCTTTTATCCCGATCTGCGGCGGCGGTGCCAGCGAAGGTAGTGGTCTCGGTCGTAGGGGCGAGACCGAATGGATCAGAGGAGTGGGATTCCCGCTGAAGGAAATGTCTCGATCGAAGGCATGCAACAGAAAGAAGGCTCCGGCGGCACCGATCAGAAGCAGGGCGAGCATCACCAGTCCAGCCACCCAACCACCTTTTGGTGGTGGAAGCGGCTCCAGGGCGAAATCCTCTGGGTCCTTGCGCCGCGGCATCGGCAGAAGGCTTGCGAGCAGAGAGAGAGCAGCAGCTGCGAGCGCGATCACCAGGCTGCCTGCAAGCCATGCGGGCATATGAGATGCTAGAATGCGGGCGGGCGTTCCGGGCACGTTTTGCATGGGACGGGCGGCCGCGAAGGCGAGGGACGTTCCGAGGATCAAGCAGCCGAGCCTCGCCAGGCCCAAGCCTGTTGCGAATAGAGACTCCTGTCTCTCGGCATACCGGCCGTGGTGTAGCGAAATGAGACGAGAAACGACGCCCATAAAAACCTCCCGCGCGGCGGTTTGCCGCTGGCAGGAGTCATTGGCCCCACACTTGGGCGTTTACGGTGAACTCCACCACCGCAG
This sequence comes from Acetobacteraceae bacterium, assembly GCA_030037175.1. Classification (GTDB taxonomy): domain Bacteria; phylum Pseudomonadota; class Alphaproteobacteria; order Acetobacterales; family Acetobacteraceae; genus JAKAWQ01. Next base: position 1,870 of record JASHRV010000068.1, on the reverse strand, counting down.
TCGTTTAACAAACTTTATGCCGGGTACAAAGGCGAGGCAAGTCCTGACGGAGAATGGGAGCGCGCTCCGACTGCGTCGTATAATCCTGCATTGATTCTATCCTTAGCTGCAACGAAATTGCAGCTTGCCAAGCAGCGCGAAGTAGAGTTTCTCGCCCACGATAGACGAAAGAGACGGAGAAGCGTTGTGAGCATCGAGACGCGGCCGCCAACAGGAAAGGAGGGTGCTGCGCGGAGCGCGCTTCGGTTCGTTTTACTGATAGGACTTCTAAGCTTCTTTGCGGACTTCACTTACGAAGGCTCGCGCAGCATCATCGGGCCCTATCTCGCCTCGCTGCAGGCGAGTGCTGCGATCGTGGGCATCGTTGCTGGACTGGGTGAACTGCTCGGCTATGGGCTTAGGCTCGTCTCGGGACCACTCGCCGATCGTACCGGCCGCTACTGGCCGATCACCATCGTAGGCTATGTCATGCAGATGGCTTCGGTGCCGGCACTCGCGCTCACTGGAAGCTGGCCAGCGGCGGCGGCGCTGATCATCCTCGAGCGCATTGGCAAGGCGATCCGCAATCCGCCCCGCGACGTGATGCTCTCGCACGCCGGCACGGCGCTCGGAGGCTATGGCTGGGTCTTCGGTATGCACGAGGCGCTCGACCAGGCTGGGGCCTTGGTCGGTCCGCTCATCGTCGCCTCAGTCATTGCCTTGCGAGGCGATTACCGAATCGCTTTTGCCGTTCTGCTCGCCCCTGCCCTGATCAATCTCGCCCTGGTGCTTACCGCGCGCCTCCTCTACCCGCGTCCGGCCGAAATGGAAGCAGATCTGCCCGATGTGCATGCGGCGGGGCTGCCGCGCATATACTGGGTCTATCTCGCCGGAGCGACGCTCGTCGCCGCTGGATTCGCCGACTATCCGCTCGTTGCCTATCACTTTGCCCGTGCCCATGTGATTCGTGGCGAATGGATTGCGATTTTCTATTCGGTCGCAATGGCAGTAAGCGGCTCGGGCTCATTGCTCTTCGGGCGTCTGTTCGACCGTTTCGGGTTCGTTGTCCTCACCGCGCTCACACTGATCTCCGCGCTCTTCGCTCCGCTCGTCTTCCTCGGCGGGTTCTGGGTGGCTCTCCTCGGCGCGGCGATTTGGGGGCTCGGCATGGGCGTCCACGAATCGATTATTCCGGCGGCGGTTGCACCGATGGTTTCCCCGGAGCGTCGCGCGTCCGCTTTCGGCGTCTTCACTGCCTGTTATGGGATCGCCTGGTTCATTGGCAGCAGTGCAATCGGAATCCTCTATGACCACACGCTTGCGGGCACAATCATTTTCTGCATGTTCGCGGAGTTCGCGGCAGTGCCAATCTTCGTCTGGGTCAGCCGGCGACCTAACGTTGCACCTGCAGCGAAAGCCTGACGCAGCGACTTGACGCCTCCGAATGCGATCCTACACTGGCTTCGGCGAATTTGTCGCTGGGGATGGGGTTCCCCTTTGAGTGCCGCCGCGGCTGATGACTCCTGAAGATCAGGCATGTGTTTGGTGCCTCATGTCGGGAGGTGAGTTGTGCGTGACATTCTCGATCCGCTTTCCGATTCCGGTTCCGTGCCCAGTCTGGCGCGCAGCGTTGCGAGCGCCATGGCGAAACTGGCTTCACTCGGACAGGACGCTGCATTGGGAGTCATCGAAGCCGTCGCCTGCGGCCCGGCAGCGGTGCCGGCGCTGCGTTGTCTTCTCTTCGGCCGCGAGCCAAGTGGGCTCTACGAACCGCGCCGCCGTGCCGTCGAGGCACTGGCCGGGCTCAAGGCCCACGAGATTCTCGCCGAGTATCTCGCGACTCCGAGCACAATCAGCGACCCTGTGGAGGAGACTGGCGAAGAGGCGGTCA
>JASHRV010000067.1 GCA_030037175.1 Acetobacteraceae bacterium | reverse complement strand
CCATCTGGTCGAACACCGAGGCAGCCTATGCCCAGTTGCCGCCAGCACTCGCGCGCCTGGCCGATGAGCTCCGCGCTATTCACACCAACCAGTATGACTACGCAGCGCGCAGGCCGAACATCGATGCGGAGTCCCATAAGCGCTATCACGAGGTGTTCACCTCGACCATCTACGAGACCGAGCATCCGGTCGTGCGCGTACACCCGGAGACCGGACGTCGCTCTCTTCTGCTCGGTCACTTCGTGCAGCGCTTCGTCGGCTTGCCCGTTCACGACAGTCGCAAAATTTTCGATCTCCTGCAGAGCCACGTGACGCTCGAGGAGAATACGATTCGTTGGCATTGGCGCTCTGGCGACGTGGCGATTTGGGACAACCGCGCGACCCAGCACAAGGCTATCAATGATTATAGGGAAGCAAGGCGTATTGTTCATCGCGTCACCATCGCAGGAGATGTGCCGGTGGGAGTGGATGGTCGACCAAGCGAAAGCCGCGAGATCCGCGAAAACCGGGTGGCCCGTCAGACCGCCTGAGGTAAGTCGGCGGGGCTGCCGCCAGCAGTCGCACCATCGGAGCCCCGAAAAGCCTGGGCGGAAAGCATCGACAGGGAGGGATTCATGCTGGAGAGGACACCAGCCGCGGAGGCGGCCGCAGAGCAAAGCGTGCTGCCACGTCTCTTCAGCCTGCGGGTGCCGTTTCTGCGTCTCGCAGCTGGCGGTGCGGCGCGGCGGTTCGCCGGCTTCTCCTGGCGTTACGGCGCAATATTGATCTTTCTTCTGGCGTGGCAGCTCCTGTCGCAGTTCAACATTGTTGACCAGTCCATGATACCGCCGTTCAGCAAGGTGGTTGCGGCATTACTAAATGGGTTTTCGGACGGCAATCTTCTTGGCAACATGCTGATCAGCCTTCGCCGATCGGGGATCGGCTTCGGGATTGCCGTTGTGCTAGCGATCCCGCTCGGTCTTTTCATGGGTACTTTTCAGCGCTTCGAAAGCATCATTGACGCGCTCCTGCAGATGTTCCGGCAAACGTCGGCGCTTGCGATCTATCCGATATTCATCCTGTTGCTTGGTCTCGGCGAGACATCGAAGATCACCATCATCTGCTGGGCCGCCTTTTTTCCTCTGCTTCTGAATACAATTTCCGGCGTAAAGCTGGTGGATTCCCGACTGATCGAGATGGCGCGTGTGTTCGGCGCCTCGAAATGGGCGGTCTTTCGAAGGGTCGTTTTACCGGCCGCCGCACCCTCCATATTTGTCGGCCTCAGGCTAAGCGCAACCACCGCCCTCTTGCTCCTTGTTGCCGCGGAGATGATCGGCGCCAAGCGGGGCTTAGGCTTCGTGGTCATCAATGCGCAATACAATTTCGAGATTCCCCTGATGTTCGCGGCCATCGTCCTATTGGCAGTCATCGGGCTGACTGCCAACTATGGCCTGCTGCGGCTACAGAAACGAGTCTGCCGGTGGCAACAGGCGGGGCAGGCAAAGGCTGGGCCACTGCGGACAAGCCGGGTGTGAGAGCGGGCAACGTTCCGTCGCGCGTTAATTGACACTGAGAAACAAAGCAAAGGGGAGCACAAGATGGGTGAGCGTCACTACGCCCGTAGAGCCTGCCTTGCCGGCGCGACTGCTCTTGTCGCCGGTCCAGGCTTGCGCGCCCTAGCGGCTCACGCCGCGACGGCGGAGCCGGAGGGCGTAACCGTTGTTCGATTTCTCAATACGCAGGGGCAAATCGAGCTGTTCGAAATCGCGGACTCACTCGGCCTGCTGAAGGACAAGGGCATTAGGATCCAATCGGTAGGCTATTCCCAGGGTGGGCCGGAAAGCTTATTTGCGATGGCGTCGGGTTCCGCGGACATCGCGAGCGCTGCGACGCCGGCCATCATCAATGCAATCGCTGCCGGTGCGAAAATCATCGGCGTCATGGCAAGTGGTGGTGTCAGCAAGTCTGTTAACTCTAAGTTCTTCGTGCTCTCGGATAGCAAGATACGGACTGCCACAGATTTGAAGGGGAAGTCCATCGCCGTAAACACACTAGGCGCCCATTTGGACTATACGGTTCGAGAATATCTCCGGAATCACGACATGAGGCCGGATGCCGTCAGCCTTATCGCCGTTCCGGGACCGCAACTTGAAGAAGTTTTACGGCATAGGCAGGTTGACGTGGTTGCCGTAGGTGCCTGGCAGACCGTCTTTGCCGGCAAGATCGAGGCCGACGGCGGCGCGCGTGTTCTGTTCACAGATTACGAAGTGCTTGGCGACATAGTGCTGGGCACGTACGCGATGGAGAAGTCGTTCATTGCGAGGCATGCTCAGGCGGTGAGGGATTTGGTAACGGCATCAGCGAAGGCGGCAGACTGGGCCACGCAACACCCGGGGGACGCGAGGACGCTGACTGCCCAGATTCTGAAGAAGCGGGGCGATAACCCCGCGCTGGCACGATACTGGGCCGGCCTTGGGCTGCGTACGCATGATCTGTACACCCCCCGCGACGCTCAGTTCTGGATCGATGTGCTGGTGCGTGCCGGCAGGCTGAAGCCCGGCCAACTTGTCCCGGCCGATGTTGAGACCAACCAGTACAATGGGTTTGCCAGCCTTGCGCGGAACTAGCAGACGGAGTCCGTGCGATGGATGGATATCAGAGGGTCGAGCATAGCCTGAAGATCCAAGGCCTTGAGAAGGCTTTCGTCATCAACGGGCAGGTGCACAAGGTGTTTAGAGGCGTTGATCTTGCAGTCGAGCGCGGTGCGTTTTTCGTGATCGTTGGCGAAAGCGGCTCTGGCAAGACGACTCTCTTGAGGATCATCGCCGGGCTGGAAAGGGCTGACCGTGGCTCGGTAGCCGTCGGAGGGAAGGAGGTAGAGCGCGTCGGGACAGAGCGTGGCATGGTGTTCCAGGAACCCAGATTGCTACCCTGGCTGACCGTGCGCAAGAATGTAAGCATCGGGCTCGAACTCAGAGGCCTACCGCGAACGGAGATCGAACAAACCGTCGACGAGTATCTGCGGCTCGTCGGCCTTGGTGGGTTCGCTTCGGCCTATCCGAGCCAGCTCTCCGGCGGAATGGCGCAACGCGTCGGCATTGCGCGGGCGCTTGCAATGAGCCCCGAGATCCTGCTGTTAGATGAGCCGCTGGGCGCTTTGGACGCGATGACCAAGATCCGCATGCAGCGCGAGCTTGAGCGCATCTGGCAGGAACAGGGGGTGACCATGATCATGGTCACCCATGATATCGAGGAAGCGGTCTATCTCGCGGACAATATCGTTGTGATGGCCAAAGACGGTGAGGGCATCAGAGAGGTGATCCCTATTTCCTTGGCGCGACCGAGAGACCGTAGCTCGAAGCAGTTTGGCGGGGTTCGCGAGGCGTTGCTACGAGAGTTCCATCTGAGCGCGCATTAGAGGCAAATAGCGACCGTAGCAGTGGCTTACCCCCCAGGAAAGACCGAAGGAATGACCTCGCACGACCTTATTTGAAGGCCGGGCTCTCCGGCCGCGCATTATTCCGCGGCTTTGTCGAGTGCTTTGGGTAGCTCGACGACCCGAAGATATGGCTTCAATGTCTTCCAGCCCTGCGGAAACCTGATCTTGGCATCTGCGTCTGAAAGACTCGGCGCGATGATCACCGGCTCGCCCGGCGTCCAGTTGACCGGGGTCGAGACCTTCTCCCGATCGGTTAGCTGGAGGCTGTCCACCGTCCGCAGGATTTCCTGGAAGTTGCGCCCCGCGCTTGGCGGATAGGTCATGATCAGCCGGACCTTCTTGGTCGGATCGATAACGAACACACTCCGTACCGTCACCGTCGGGTCGGCCAGGGGGTGGACCATATCATAGAGCTTGGAGACAGTCTGGTCGGCGTCGGCGATGATCGGAAAATTCACCTTCTGGCCCTGAGTCTCCTCGATATCCTGCTCCCAGCCCTTGTGGCTGCTGGCCAGATCGACTGAAAGCCCGATCACCTTGACATTGCGCCTCGCCCATTCCGGCTTGAGCCGTGCGACCTCGGCGAGCTCGGTCGTGCACACTGGCGTGTAATCCTTGGGATGGCTGAACAGGATAGCCCATGAATCGCCGAGCCACTTGTGAAGGTGGATCCGGCCTTCGGTGCTGTCCTGCTCGAAATCGGGTGCGATCTGTCCAAGCTGAATGGCCATTGTTGTCTTCCCTTTCTGCCGTTCTTCCTTGCATGAGACTTGTACTTGGAGCCCCCCTTTTTAAGGCAGTCCAGCCGGTCGCGAATGCTGCCGCAATCGGGAGTAAGTTCTACCCTAAGCTCTGTACCTCGCGCTTTCTGTAATCTCCAGGTCTCAGTCGGGGGAACGCTTGCATCCAAGTCTCGAGTGAGATGGGATGGCACTCGATAACGAAACGCGGTCACTCCCGAGACCGGACATCTGCGGCAATCACATTCGTTATGAACGGGGTAGGACTCTCCGACACCGACGCTGGCTAATCCGCGCTGACCTCGGCGGTCCGTCGATCCCGGAACGCAGCGGAACGGAGTGGATACGCTGTGGTCGATTTGAGGCGCTCCATGGCGAAGCGGGAGGTCACTTTCTTGAGCGGCGCGATGGTGATCAGCTCATTGTAAAACGCGTCGAATTCCGCCATGTCGGAGACGGCAACTCGCATCATGTAGTCAGCTTCACCGGCCATCCGATAAAGTTCCATCACTGCGGGCATAGCCGTAACCCCGGCCGAAAACCGCTCTAGCCAAGCGGGCGTATGGTCACCTGCCTCGACTGTGACGAAAACGATCAGCCCAACACCGACCCGATCGGGAGCGACCAGAGCGACACGACGTGTGATAACCCCTGCCAACTCGAGCTTTTGGATTCGCTTCCAGCAAGGAGTGGGCGAAAGACCGACACGTTCGGCGATTTGAGCGATCGAGGGGGTGGAATCCTCCTGCAGCATGGCGAGAAGGTTACGGTCGATTTCGTCCATCGAGTCACCGCGAGGCTGCCGCCGCGGATTGGGCTTTCGAGGTATGAGGGGAACCGGCCTAGACCGCCACGCACAGAGGGGTGAAGGCCCCGCCGTCATCACCCGGCCGCGCGTCATTGCTGCGGAGCCCACGAAGCACAGTCAGAGAGCATATGCGGCAACGGCCCAGAATTTCCGCCTCCCAGCGTCGAGACCGGAGTGTCCATCATGATCTCTCCTGACGGCTTCCAGGTGGTCAAGGTTTCTATCCACAAACCTACGGTAACTCCTATTGTAGCGATAGGCAATCAGAAATTCCGCGTCAGTTCCGGGCCGGGGTCCCTTTCCCTTTGGAGCGATCTGCGTAGGCAATCCTGCCCCAAGGAGCGTCGAGTTCGGTAGGTTCTCCGCCTTGCGGTTGACTCTGTGCCTGCCAACATAAGACGTGTCGTGCATCATTCCGGACCGGGAGAGGGAGACCCTCGAATGTCGCATTCAGGGAGTCGGCGATGATGCAATCTCACGTCATCATTGTCTCAGGCACTTTCGCCGGGGCCGCTATTCGCATCCCTTCTCTCCTGGGCGACCAGTTTCGGTTCATTGCTGTAGATCCTCACGTCGAAGAGCTTGACCAAAGCATGTGGCCCTCGCTGGATGCTGTGAGTCGCGCAGTAGGGCACCTGCTACGTACCGGCCGGCTCCCGCCGAGGGACGTCGACGTGACCGAAACCCGATCCGAGCAACGCATTCTTCCTTCGAGGAACTTATGAGCGAAAGTACATCGTCTCAGGACGGCCAGGTTCGCGATGTCCTGACCGAACTCCACTATCTTCTGCCCACCGAATAGCGGCCTTGAACGTACGCGTTCCCGCCACCAGCGGGCGAGCCGCAAACGAACATACTAAACGATGTTCGCTCGGTTACTATCCGCGACATGCGCCCGCTCCCGACTGCGCCAACGCTCGACCGCGAAGGGTTTGCGCTGCTGCATTCTCCTACCTCCGTTCACGACCTCTGGAACGAGAAGGAAGTCCGCGCCTTGTACTATCCGGAGGTCGAGCAGACCATCGCCCGCACAACTGGCGCGGCGCGTGTCTTCATCTTCGACCATACATTGCGCCGACGTGTAGCCGGAGTATCCACTGATCGCACAGCGGACGCACCGCGCCAGCCTGTCGCGCGCGTCCACGTTGATCATACGGTGCGGTCCGGCCCTCAGCGTGTTCGCGACCTCCTGCCGGATGAAGCTTCCATTCTGCTGCGGGGGCGGGTACAGATCATCAATCTCTGGCGCCCGATCGTGGCTCCGCTTCTTGATTCTCCGCTCGCAGTAGCCGATGCTGAAAGCGTAGCACCGGAAGATCTCATCCCGTCCGATCTCGTTTATCCGCACAGACTCGGCGAGATATATTCCGTGCGATTCAGTCCGGTTCATCGCTGGTACTACGCGCCTGAGATGGAGAGGGACGAAGCCCTTCTGATCAAATGCTACGACAGTGCAACCGACGGGCGTGCTCGCTTCGCCCCGCATACTTCGTTCCAGAACCCGCGGGCAGGTGACAGCGCGCCACCGCGCGAAAGTATCGAGGTACGCACGCTGGTCTTTCACCCTGCCTAGAGCTAATCGCGGAAAGCGGACGACCGAAGGTTCAAATGGGGCTGCCTGACTGAGCGGCTGTTATATGGTTTGATCGGAGGCAAGCAATCGGGATTGAGATGGTGCCAATTTCCGGCGAAAAGGAGTGACGCGTCGTCCTGATTGGCAGCAGCTTCTTGGCTGCCGCATGCTCCAGCACTTGGCTCGGGGTCCAGACCTCGCCAGCACGCCAGCCGGTCAATGTGAGACCAGGGTCTCCATAAGAAACAAGCACGGCCGGAACCAACGAGAACCCGAGCAACTGCGCCGTACGCCGACGATGATGGCCGTCCAAGATAACAAGTCCTCGGCGTTCGATAGCCAACGGATCAGTCCAGAGACCGCTTCCCAGTATCGAACCAGCGAGTTGTCGTACCAAGCTTTCATCGTGCTGCTCATGCGGTCGGAGGGCGTTGACGTCGAGGAAGACGACGACTCGCCCTGAACTGCTATAGAGCAAGCTGTACCCCGGGCAATGCCAAGTCCTCGTGAACGTAGGTCAGATTTGCGATCGCCAGCCGGGTGGCGTCGACGGCGCAATATGGGATTTGTTCGGTATCACCGAATTGGCAATGAGCTCGCCGAACGGACCGGAATGCCAAACGCCCGGCGCCGGACCCGCCTCATGCTGCAAGGATAAACGCGGCAGAACGAGTTCGGCAAAGCGGTACGCCTCTTCAAGATGCGGGTAGCCGCTCATGATGAAATGGTCGATACCGAGCGCCATATATTCTCGTATCCGTGCGGCTACCGTTTCGGCGTCTCCGACCAACGCCGTTCCTGCGCCACCACGCACGAGGCCGACGCCGGCCCAGAGGTTCGGGCTGACTTCGAGTCTGTCGCGCCCGCCCCCGTGGAGTGCCGCCATCCGCCTCTGGCCAACGGAGTCCATCCGCGCGAAGACTTCTTGCGCTGCACTGACAGAAGCGGCATCGACATAACGAAGCAAGTCTTCGGCCGCCCGCCAGGCTTCCGCCTCGGTCTCACGCACGATCGCGTGTAGGCGAATGCCGAAGCTGACCCGCCTGCCATGGCGCGCAGCAGCAGCAGCCACCCGCGCGAGTTTCTCGGCAACCTCAGCGGGAGGCTCGCCCCACGTGAGGTAGGTATCTACCAGCGCAGCGGCGATTTCGATGCCGGCATCAGAGGACCCACCGAAGTAAAGTGGAGGGTGGGGCCTCTGCACCGGCGGGAACATCAGGCGGCCATCTTCGATACGAATATGTGTCCCTTCGTAGCGAACTTGTTGACCCGCCATGAGTGCCTTCCATGCGACCAGAAACTCGTGCGTGACCGTGTAGCGAGCCGCATGAGAGAGAAAGATGCCGTCTCCCGCGTTCTCGGTCGGATCGCCACCGGTCACGATGTTGATCATGAGCCGCCCGCCCGAGATGCGGTCGAGGGTGGCGGCCATGCGGGCTGCAAGTGACGGCGGTACGAGGCCGGGACGGAAGGCGACGAGGAAGCGAAGCCTGCGGGTGAGTGGTGTCAGCGCCGAGGCGATCACCCAGGAATCCTCGCATGAGCGCCCGGTCGGCAGCAGCACGCCATAGTAGCCGAGCCGGTCCGCCGCACCCGCGATCTGTTCAAGATATGTGAGATCGATGGCGCGGCTGCCTACTGCTGCCGCCAGATGGCGTCCGTCGCCATGGGTTGGCAGGAACCATAGAACGCGCGCCTTGGCAGCGGGGGCGATGTTCATGAGTTAGCTCCGCACATCCTGAACGACGATAGTCGGAATCCGCTTGCCAGCAGGGGCGTGCATTCGGGCGGTGAGGTCTGCCAAAACTAGCCATAGTCTTAGTGCTGGCAAAAGGACGGAAGCGATAACAGCACCGCTCTGGAGAACATGCCGCAATGCAGTTTCCAAACCGATACCCTATTTCCTCAGTAGGAGGTTGCCACGCCCGTGGGAAAGAGACAATGTTCACGCCAATCGACCGTGACAGCGCAAATCCCAATGATGGCGATCGAATGCAGGTCGAGGGCGGCCTAACCGTTCAGGTCGGCCTCTTTGCTGGCGATATGCGGCAGAGCGAGGGGAGAAGCGGGTAGGAGCGGTTCCAGCGTGGCCGCCGTATCTGCCATCACCATCCCGCCGGTGATTTGGATCTCGACCGCCATTCCGGTGCAGAGCCCAAGTGTCATCGCCCGCTCGGTCGCGAGCGTCGCCTCGAAGCTCAGGCCTTCGCGCGCCAGGCTCATCCGGCTTTCCGCGCCGCTCGCCAGAATCTCCATGATGCGCCATGCCCCCTCTGCTTTGGGGCGGATCGCGATTTGGTGCGGCCGGACATAGAGGATGCTGCAGCCCGTCCGCAAGTTCGTTCGCCCGAGCACAGGGCCCGCTTCGGCAACGACGAAGCCATTCTCGATCCGACTGGGCAACTCGTTGGTCTCGCCGAGGAAGCAATGCACGAAGGAATCGACCGGCTCGCGGTAGAGTTGCATCGGTGGTCCGCTTTGGCGGATTCGTCCACCACTCATCAGTACTACGCGGTCGGCGAGCTCGAACGCCTCCTCCTGATCATGCGTCACGAACGCCGTCGTAATGTGCATTTCGCGGTGCGGGCGCGGGAGCCAGCGTCTTAGATCGCGCCTTACCAGTGCGTCGAGTACACCGAACGGTTCATCGAGCAGGAGCACACGGGGCTCCATCGCCAGCGCGCGGGCTAGAGCAACCCGCTGTCGCTGCTCGCCCGAAAGCTGCGCGGGGTAGCGCTCGCCAAGGAACTCGAGCTGCACCAGCTTCAGAAGCGTAGCCACTCTCTCTTCGATGCGCGCCCGCGGAACTTCCCGCACGGCGAGCCCGAACCCGATATTCGGCACGACCGTCATGTGCTGGAAAAGCGCATAGTGCTGGAAGACGAAGCCCACTCCGCGCTCGTGCGGCGGTCGTGCAAGCGCATCCTCATCATCGAAAAGCACCGAGCCCCTATCGGGCCGGTCAGGTCCCGCGAGCATACGTAAGAGGGTTGTTTTGCCGGAGCCAGATGGGCCGAGCAGCGCTATGAGCTCGCCTGGCGGCACGGTCAGGTCGATCCCGTCGAGCACCGTTTACCCGGCGAGCGCCTTGTGGAGCCCGGCGATCTCGATTCGGGTGCTCATGGCTCTCGTCTCCTTACCCCACCCGTACCCGTCGCACCGTCTGCAGCTCGTCGCGGTGATGCCGTTCAAGTGCCATCTCAAGTACGACCGTCACGATAGCGAGTCCCGCAAGCAGCGATGCGGCAGCAAAGGCTGCTTGCACGCGATAACTGGCGTAGAGTGCCTGGATCTCGAGCGGCAGCGTGTTGGTCTGCCCCGGCACTGCGCCGGAAACCACTGATACTGCACCGAATTCCCCAATCGCGCGGGCATTGCACAGAAAAATGCCATATAGTAGTCCCCAGCGTAGCTTCCGCAGGCTCACGCGAAAAAAGGTGTGCCCCCCGAGGCCCCGAGCGTGATCGCCGCTTGTTCCTCCTCGCTCCCTTGCACTTCTGCAAGCGGAATCAGCGCGCGCGCCACGTGAGGGAAGGTCACGAAGAGAGTTGCCAATATCATACCCGGTACGGCGAAGATGATGCGAATTCCGTGCGCCTCCAGGAACCCGCCGAGTAGACCGGAGCGGCTGAACAGCAATACGAGCAGCAGACCCGCGACCACTGGCGAGACCGAAAGTGGAAGTTCGATCAGCGCTATGATCGTGCTCCGCCCGCGGAAGCGTGCCAGGCACCATAAGGCCACGAGCCCGAAGGCCGTATTGAGCGGCACAGTGAGGACCGCGATCCCAAGTGTGAGCCAAAGGGCAGCGCGCACATCGGGGTCGGTGAGTGATGCCACGTAGGCATGGATGCCGAGCGAAACGGCTTCGGCGAGGATCATGCCGAGGGGAGAAACCACGAAGAGCGCGATAAAAGCAATGGCAATCCCTACCAGAAGTTGATGCGCGTTTACTCTGCCCGCTTGCGTCGTCCCGAGCTGTGCGGTCAACACATCACTCGCCATGGCGCCGGCGCACCCATTCCTGCAACAGGCTTGTCCCGAGCAGGAGTAGGAACGAGGCGACGAGCATCGACAACGCGATCGCTACCGCGCCCGGTATGTCGAATTGTTCGAGCTCGGTGACGATCAGGAGTGGCAGAATCTCCGAGACCATAGGCGTATTACCCGCGATGAAGATCACCGATCCGTATTCTCCGAGTCCGCGGGCCGGCGCGAGTGTAAAGCCGGTGAGCAGCGCTGGCAGGAGCGGGGGTAGCAGCACCATCAGGAAAGAAGCGGTGGGCGAGGCACCGAGCGTTTCGGCTGCCTCCTCCTGCTCCACGTCCAGCTCTGCAATGACCGGCTGGAGCGTGCGAACGATGAAAGGAAGGCCCACAAACATCAGGGTGACGACAATGCCGGCGCGCGTATATGCGATAGTAATGCCAAAAGGAGCCAGCACGACATCGATGAACCGGTGCGAAACGTTGAGCGCGTCGAGCGCGATGCCGGCGACTGCGGTCGGCAGGGCGAACGGCAGATCGATCAGCGCGGCAACACAGCGTCGTCCCGGGAAGCGATAGCGCACCAGCACGCAGGCAACGATGAGCCCAGCTACAGCGTCGATCGCGCTCGCCGCCAGCGCCGAGAAGACGCTCACCGTGAGATCGCTGAGGACAAGAGGGCGGAGCGCCAGCGCCCAAAACCCGCCCAGCCCTGCCGTAGCCGCTACCATCATGGCAAGCGGCGCTACCACCAGAAGCCCGAGCCAGAGTAACGTAGCCGCAAGGCTCAGTCCGAACCCGGGCAGCACGCTCGGCTCCCGCCAGGCGAGAGATCGGCTCATTGGCCCAGTACGGAAACCTGATCGAAAATTCCGCCGTCGGCGAAAAACTTCTTCTCTGCCGCGTCCCAGCCGCCGAACTCCTGATCCACGCTCACCATCGCGACCAGCCTAAGCCGCGCCGCGTACTTGCGCGCGACGGAAGCGAGCCGCGGCCGGTAATAGTTCCGCGCAATCAGATTCTGCGCGTCGGGGCTGTAGAGCGCGCGGAGGTAAGCCTCGGCGAGCGCCCGTGTCCCGCGCCGATCCACCACATTGTCCACCACTGCAACCGGCGGTTCGGCGAGGATCGAAAGCGACGGCACAACGATCTCGAACCGCTTCTTCCCCGCCTCCGCGATCGAGAGCAAAGCTTCGCTCTCCCAGGCGATCAGCACATCGCCGAGTTCGCGCTG
>JASHRV010000066.1 GCA_030037175.1 Acetobacteraceae bacterium | reverse complement strand
GCCCGAGCGGTTGCGCGAGCTTGCCGCGCGCGCGGAGGCCGATCCCGAGCGCGCGCTTTCGCTGATGCTCGAGGGGCCGCCTTTCCACGCTGATCTTCGTTCGTTCGCGCGCGACCGCGCGTTGCGCGGAGAGGAGATCGCGGCGCTCGCGGAACGGCTGGGGCTGGTCACCATGGCGGACGGTCACTCGCTTTTCGCGCTGACGGAGCGGCGCTGGAACGAGCATCGCCGTGCGGTGGAAGAGAAGCTTGCCGCATTCCATGCGGAGAATCCCGATCTGCAGGGAATGGCGGGCGAGCGGCTTCGGCTTGTGGTTTCGCCGCGACTGCCGCCGCCGGTTTTTGCCTGCGCGATGGAGGCGCTTGCCGCGCGCGGGGCTGTCGCGCGCGATGGGGCCTGGGTTCGGCTTCCCGCCCATGAGGCACGGTTTTCACCGCTCCAGGAGAAGATTTGGCAGCGCATCGTTCCGCTGCTCTCAGGCGCTGCCCGGTTCCGTCCGCCGCGCGTGCGCGATATCGCGGGCGCGCTGAGCCTGCCCGAGGTCGAGGTGCGGAGATTGCTCAAGCTCGCGGCACGGATGGGAAAGGTGGACGAGGTCGCCATCGACCATTTCTTCCTGCGCAGCACGATCGCGGAGATTGTTGCGATTGCCGATGATGCCGCCGGAGTGGCACCAGGACACAGCTTTGGCGCCGGTGATTTGCGCGACCGCCTGCAGAACGGCCGCAAGGTTGCGATCCAGATTCTTGAATTTCTCGACCGGCACGGTGTAACTTTGCGGCGCGGCGATCTGCGCAGGATCAATGCGAGGCGGCGCGATCTGTTCGGAACCGTCGCCGTGAGGAAGGGAATCGTCTCCGGAGGGGCGTCCGGACTTCAAATCCGGGAGGGGCCGTAGGCCGGTCCTTGGTGGGTTCGACACCCACTCCCTTCCGCCGGACTTTTGCCATGGCATGTTATTGAAAAGGAAGAGCCTTCTTTTTCTGTAGAAAAAGAAGCAACGAGACTTTTTCCGTTTTCCGGGCCAAGCCGCATCCCGGGACTCCGAACGAAGAACTGAAAGCGGATAGAAGTTTTCTGGTTCTCTTTTTCAAAAGAGAACAATCCTCAGAGCGTGATCGTCAGTACCCGAGCAGGAACGGATTGACGGCGCCGCGGGCGAACCCGCTTTCCTGCATGAGGAGATCGAGGCCGAGAGACCCGACATCGTCCGCCAATGCCTCGAGCGCGGGGGCCTTCTGCTGATTGAGGATTTTGACGTAGCGGTGGCAGGCTTCGCAGGTTTCGGCCTTGATCGTTCCTGTATCGCCATCTACGCCTTGATAGGCGATGCCGCCGGTCGAGCCGCAGAGCGTGCATTTGATGCGAACATAGTTCCAGAGGCTTCCGCAGAGCCCGCAGGCGCAATAGCGCGTGCCGCGGGCGCCGGGCCAGCCGACGAGGAGCGAGGCCATCGGCGGGCTGCAGCATACCGGGCAGAGGCCCTCCACGCCCGGCTGCACAAGCGCCGCATCGAGGCGCGCCGCCAGCGCGCTGAAGACGATCTGCAGGCCGGCGCTCAGAAGCGCGTGCTCCGCGAGCGCTTCGCCGGGCGCCGGTACCGAGAGCACCTGTTGCAAGGCGTGTGTGCGCGCCTCCTCATCGCCCGCTTGCAGGGACGCGAGCGCGTCCTTCGCCGCTTCCGGCATCGCGATGCCGGCGAGCGCGCCGAGCAGCGCATCGCTGACGGAGAGAACGGCGCCGTCGGCGACGAAGCGCAGGCGATCGAGAGGGGCGCGCCATTCTTGGCCGGCCGATGGCGGGGTCGTGATGGCGAGAGGGCGGTCGGCGATGAGCTGCGCCTGCGCACGCGCGATCCCGGCGAGGAAGGTGAGGTAGGGCGCGAGCGGGTTTCCCGTGACCAGCGCGTGAAGCCGCTCCGACCGGATTCGGAACAAATCCGGGAGGCTCGGCAGGCGGACGAAATCCGGCTCGGCGAATTCGCCGAGCGTGCCCATCGGAAGCCCCTCGGGTGCCTGGCTGCGGGTCATGCCGGAAAAAAGGATGGGTGGGCGCGGCGGAGAAAGCAAGAACCGCGCGGCGCCGCTACTCGGCGGGCGGCGCGTTCGTGCCCGGCTTGGCCCGGCCGGCGGAGACCACCTCGCGGAGCCATTTGCGATGATGCTTCCAGCCCCAGCCTCCGCTCACGGTGCCGTTGACCATCGCGCGGAGGGTTCCCGGCTCCCATGTCACCATATGGATGTGGACGATGAATCCGAGGATCGCGAGCGCGGCCGCGATCGAATGAGCGAGAACCGCGATCCGTTGCGCGGGGATTGACGTTGCGTGGGCAAAATATTCGTTCCAGGTGATCACGCCGCTTGCGAGCAGGACGAGGATCAAGAGCGCCATGGCCCAGAAATAGAGCTTCTGCCCGGCATTGAACTTACCGACCTCCGGGAGGTTTTCGTCGTGCCCGCTCATCACCTGGCCGAGCCGCGAGATCCAGCGGCTGTCGTCGGAATGCCAGAGGCAGGCGCCGACGAAGCGAAGGAAGAGATAGAGATAGCCGAGCGCCAGCACGAGCCCGATCCAGGGATGGAGAATCCGCGCGGTTTCGCCCCCGCCGAAGAGCGCGGTGAGGAAGAAGAAGGGCGGGAAGAAAAAGGCGAGGCCGGAAAGCGCGAGCAGGATGAAGCAGAGGGCCACAATCCAGTGCGTGATGCGAACATCGAGCGCATGCCGCTTGACGAAGGTGATGCCCGCTTGATCGGCGGCCATTGCCGTCATTCCTTCCCTTCGATCAGTTTCTTCGCCGCCTGCTCATCTTTCTCCGAGACGCGGTTGGCCCCGCCCGCGGCATGATGGACGACGGCACCGACGATCAGTGCCGCCATGGCGGCGAGGCTCACATAGGTCTTGGCGGCACCCTTCCAGACCCGGACCCAGGGGCTGACATGCGGATCGGAAGGGAGGTTGGAATAGAGCTCCGGCTGATCGGCGTGGGGCAGCACATACATCACGTGCGTGCCGTTGACGCCGTCCGGATTGTAGAGGCCGGCACTCTCGAAGCCGCGCGATTTGAGATCGGTGATGCGCCCGGCCGCGTGATGCAGCATCTCCCCTTTCGTCCCGAAGACGATCGCCTCCGTGGGGCAGGCTTTCGCGCAGGCCGGCCCGTCGCCCACGGCCACGCGGTCCGAGCAGAGGGTGCATTTGTACGCCTTGGCAGGTGCCGCGGAGTAGCGCGGGATGTCGAAGGGGCAGCCCTTCACGCAATAACCGCAGCCGATGCAGTTCTCATGGACGAAGTCGACGATCCCGTTGGCGTATTGGACGATCGCGCCGGGCGCGGGGCAGGCTGCGAGGCAGCCGGGATCGGCGCAGTGCATGCAGCCGTCCTTGCGGATCAGCCATTCGAGCTCGCCGCTCTTCGGGTTCACCCATTCGTTGAAGCGCATCAGGGTGAACATGTTTGCCGTGAGATCGGGCGGATTCTGATAGGAGCCGGTAAAATACCCGATCGGCTGCACCGTATCGTTCCATTCGGTGCAGGCCGCCTGGCACGCCTTGCAGCCGATGCATTTCGAGACATCGATCAGCTTGGTGACCTCGTCCTCGAAGCGCGGGGTGGTGCGGGCGCTCGCGGTTGCCGAGCTTCGAACCACCGTCATCGTGCGCGCCGCGTCCATTGCCGCTCTCCCTCAGCTCGTCGGCGGCGTCGAGGGTTCGATATTGACCAGAAACGCCTTGAACTCCGGCGTTTCGACATTGGCGTCGCCCACCACCGGGGTGAGCGAGTTCGGGCCCCAGCCTTTTCGCGTGAGGCCCATGAAGCCCCAGTGCAGCGGGATGCCGACGAGATGCACGGTCTTGCCGTCGATGGTCCAGGGCCTGATCCGCTTCGTCACGCAGGCGACCGCCTTGATGGAGGCGCGCTTCGACCAAACGCGCACCCAGGCGCCGTCCGTGATTCCCTTCTCGCGGCCGAGCTCCTCCGAGATCTCGACGAAGAATTGCGGCTGCAGCATCGCGTTGACGCGATCATGCTTGGTCCAGAAGTGGAAATGCTCGGTGAGGCGGTATGAGGTGCCGACCAGAGGAAATTCCGTGGCGGTGCCGAAATCCGCGCGGTCGTCGGGGAAGACCCGCGCAGCCGGGTTGCCTTGGACTCCGGGCGCGAGGACATTGGCGACCGGCGCCTCGAACGGCTCGTAATGGGTGGGGAACGGACCATCCACCATCAGCCCGCGCGCCCAAAGCCGGCTCGTGCCTTCGGCATCCATGATGAAAGGCATGACCGTCTCGGGATTGGCCGTCGGCAGCGTATCCGGCACGTCGTAGCCGACCCACTTCGTGCCGTTCCACTCGATGATTTTTCGTGTCGGGTCCCACGGCTTGCCGGAGAGGTCGCAGGAGGCACGATTGTAGAGGATGCGGCGATTGACCGGCCAGGAGAACGCCCAGCCGGGATAGATCTCGGCATGTCCCGGATCGGCGTTGTTCCGCCGCGCCATCGCGTTGCCGGCCTCCGTGTAGCAACCGGAATAGATCCAGCAGCCGCAGGCAGTTGACCCATCGTCACGCAGGAAGGCGAAGGAGGGAAGCTGCTTGCCCTTCTCCACCAGCACTTTTGCCGGATCCTGCGGATCGGTGACGGCTTCGAGCGCGCTGCCGTTCATCTCGCGCGCAAGCTCGGCCGGCGTTGGGTCGGCGGGATCCTTGTAGCGCCAGTCCAGATTGAGGATCGGCTCCGGCAGCTTGCCGCCTTCCTTGGCGTAGAGCGCCTTCATCCGCAGATGGATCTGCGCCATGATCCAGACGTCGGACCTTGCCTCCCCGGGCGGATCGCCGCCCGCCCAGTGCCATTGCAGCCAGCGCCCGGAGTTGGTGAGCGAGCCTTCGTCTTCCGCGAAGCAGGTGGTCGGAAGCTGGATCACCTCGGTCTCGATCTTGCTTGGATCGACGTCATTGTATTCGCCGTGGTTCTGCCAGAAGTTCGCGGTTTCGGTATCGAGCGGGTCCATGACCACGAGGAACTTGAGCTTGGAGAGGCCGGTGGTGACCTTGGTTCGGTTCGGGAACGAAAGCAGCGGGTTGAAGCCCTGGCAGACATAGCCGTTCATTTTTCCCTGGGCCATCATCTCGAAGGCCTGGATCACGTCGTACATCGGGATGTCGAGCTTCGGTATCCAGCCATAGCGGTAGTCGTTGTCCGCGCTCGCGGCATCGCCCCACATCGCCTTGAGGAAGCTCACCATGAACTTCGGATAGTTCCGCCAGTAGCTGATCTGGTCCGGTTGGAGCGGCTTGAACGTGCGCTTCTTCAAATAGCTTGCGAGATCGGGCTCGGTCTCATGCGGCATGTTGAGATAGCCCGGGATCAGCTCGGACATGAGGCCGAGATCGGTGAGGCCCTGGATGTTCGAATGGCCGCGCAGCGCGTTCACCCCGCCCCCGCGCAATCCGACATTGCCGAGGATGAGCTGCAGCATCGCCATCGCCCGGATGTTCTGCGCGCCGTAGGAATGCTGCGTCCAGCCGAGCGCGTACATCGAGGTCATGACCTTGTTCGGAGCCGACGTCTCGGCGATCATGGCCGCGATGTGGAGGAATTTTTCCCTTGGCGTGCCGCAGATCCGCGCCACCGTTTCCGGCGTGTACGGGGCGATATGCTGCTTGAGAAGATTCCAGACGCAACGCGGGTGGGTCAGCGTGGGATCGAGGACGGCGTAGCCGTCCGGGCCGATCTCATAGTCCCAGCCCGCGCGGTCATAGCTTCGCTTCGCCGGATCGTAGCCGGTGAAGAGCCCGTCCTTGAAACCGTAGCCTTCCATGACGATGAAGGCGGCGTTGGTGAACGGCTTCACGTAGTCCCACTGCACCTTGTTGTTGTCGATGCAGTATTTGATGACACCGAGGAGGAACGTGATATCGGTGCCGGGACGGATCGGCGCGTAGTAATCTGCGACCGCGGCGGTGCGCGTGAAGCGTGGATCGACGACGATCAGGCGCGCGCCGCGTTCGGCCTTGGCCCGCGTCACCCATTTGAATCCGCAAGGATGCGCCTCCGCGGCGTTTCCGCCCATGACGATGACGAGATCCGCGCTCCGGATATCGGTCCAGAGGTTGGTCATCGCGCCGCGGCCGAATGTTGGGGCGAGACTCGCCACCGTGGGGCCGTGTCAGACCCTCGCCTGGTTGTCGAAGACGAGAGCCCCCATCCCTCGCACGACCTTGAAGGTGAGCCAGCCGGTTTCGTTCGTGCATGCCGAGGCAGCGAGGAAACCGGTGGTGATCCAGCGATTGACGGCCACACCGCCCGCGTTGGTGGTCACCAGGTTCTTGTCGCGGTCATCCTTGAACTGCCGCGCCACGCGATCGAGCGCCCAGTCCCAGGAAACCTCGCGGAAGCTCGATTCGCCCGGCGCGCGATAGCGCGGCACGGTGAGCCGGTCCGGCGAGTGCACGAAATTGAGCAGCGCAGCACCCTTGGGGCAGAGCGTGCCCCGGTTGGTCGGGTGATCGGGGTCGCCGTCGATATAGGTGATCACCCGCTTGCCGCCGGTTTCCGCGGCGGGCTTGGCGTAGAGGATGATGCCGCAGGCCACCGCGCAATAGGTGCAGGTATTGCGCGTCTCGATCGTGCCGGCGAGCTTGAAGGGACGGATGGAGGTTGCAGCCGCGGCCTCCGCCGCCCCGAAGCCGAATGCGCCAAGAGACGTCGCTGCGAGCGTTGCCGCGCTTCCACCGAGAAACGCGCGGCGAGAGATTCCCTCGGGCATGCCCGTTCCCTCCCATTGCCGCCCGATCGCAGACAAGGCGGCCTGGCCGCCGCCCTCCGCTTCATTTTGCCTGAGTCTAGGAGCCTCCCGATTCCGGCGTCAAGCATTGCCGTGCGCACGCCCGCTTCGCCAGGGGCCGCTGGTTGGGCCACCGGTTGGGCCGCCGGTTGATCCCCGGTCCCGTTGACCCCTGATATCGTGTCATCGTCGCCGCTTCATCGGCGGCACGGCGGAGAGGAGCCCGACATGGCGGACAAGATCTATCCGGTTACGCACAGCGACGCCGAGTGGCGCCGCATCCTCACACCCGAGCAGTATGACGTCATGCGCGCGCACGGCACCGAAATGCCTGGAAGTTGCGCGTTGCTCAGGGAAAAACGGCCGGGCCGGTTCCATTGCGCCGCCTGTGGCCAGCCGCTGTTCGAATCCAAGCTGAAATTCGAGAGCGGGACCGGCTGGCCGAGCTTCAATGATCCGATCCCGGGCGCGGTCGAGACCTCGGTCGATCACAGCCACGGCATGATCCGCACGGAGGTTCATTGCGCGACCTGCGGAAGCCATCTCGGCCATGTCTTCGAGGACGGTCCGCCGCCGACACATTTGCGCTATTGCATCAATGGCGTGGCGCTGAACTTCACCCCGGCGTGAGTTTTTCGCCGGCAGGGCCCGCTTCCGCCGAGAGGCGGAGCAGCTCGGCGAGGAAGAGGCTCGCGGCAAGGTTGGGCGGCCAGGGCTCCCAGGGGCGAAGCCCCGGCTGGAGCGGCAGGGGATCGTCGGCGATGGGATCGACGTCGATCTCCAGGCTGTGGCGGATATCGTGCGCGCTCCAGCCGACGACATGGCGGGCCTCGCTCGCCGCCGCGAGGCGGTCGGCGTGCGCGTGGCGCGCGCGCTCCTCCGCCAGCCAGGCAGGAAGGCGGTAGCGGGCGGCGACGGCAGCCCGGAGGCGACCCACGACGGCGACATAGCCGGCACCGAGATGCGGCTTCACCGGGGTGATGCAGTCGAACGAGAGAAGGCCTTCGTCGGCATCGTGGAGAAGCTCGCGGAGCGCCTCGGCGGGCGAGAGCGGCGGGCCCCTCATCGCGCGGCGCAGCGCCAGCACGGTGAGGCTGTGCTGGGCGACCGAGAGCGGGAGGTCCCAGGCGGAATGCCCGCCCCAGCGGTAGGTGCGCGAGAGGCCGATCGCAAGATCGGAATCCTCCCAGGCATCGGGAGAAGGATCGAGGAGATTGATGGAGCGGCCGGATTTCAGCAGCACCCAGGCGCGCGTCGGCGTCATCCCCCCTCCCCTTCCTTTTTCGGCAGCAGCATCGAAGGGGTCTTACAGGATTTTGAAAAGGCCGGAGGCTCCGCCCCTGGCCTTTCGGCATCCAACTAATCGGCGGCGGCGCCGTGGCCGGTGAGCTCGTCGCCGGCGTCCTCAGCGAGGCGCATCGAGACCGGCACCGAGATCGCGGCGGCGAGCGCCACCGTGAGGAAAGCCGCGCTGTAATCGACGAGCAGCGGTTCCGGGTGGCCGAGGAGCATTGCCGACATTTCGAGCGCGGTCGCGCCCGCCGCGACGCCGAGCGTCATCGAGAGCTGTTGCGCGGTGGAGTAGAAGCTCGTGGCCGAGCTCATCTTTGAAGGCGGGATGTCGGCGAAGGCGATCGTGTTGAAGCCGGTGAATTGCAACGAGCGGACGAAGCCGCCGGCGAGCAGAACGGCATAGATGCAGGCGAGCGGCCAGGATGGCCGGAAACCCGCGCAGAGCGCGATCGTGGTGACGGAGAGCGCGCCGTTGAAGACGAGCGTGGAGCGGAAGCCGAATTTCCGGAGCGCGTATTGCGCGCCGGGCTTCATCACCAGCGAGCCCGCCGAGCTTGCGAAGGTGATCATGCCGCTCTGCGCCGCGCTCATCCCGAAGCCGACCTGGAGCATCAGCGGCAGCAGGAACGGCAGGGCGCCGATGCCGATGCGGAAGAAGCTCGCCGCCGTCACCGAAAGCCCGAAGGTCGGGATGCGCATCAGCGAGAGGTCGACGATCGGGTGCTCCGTCACCCGCGTATGCAGATAATAGGCGATGCCCGCCACCGCGCCGACCGCCAGCATGCCGGCGCTCTCGGGCCATGGCAGCACGCCCTTGCTCGCGATCTGCAGCCCATACATCAGGCAGACGAGCGAGACCGCGGTGAGGACGAGGCCCGTCCAGTCGAACTTGCCTGGGGGCGCGTCCTCGATCTCCTCGATATAGAGGCTCACCAGAACGATCCCGAGCGCGCCGATCGGCACGTTGATGTCGAAGATCCAGTGCCACGAGACATAGGTGACGATGAAGCCGCCGACCGGCGGGCCGAGCACCGGCCCGATCAGGGCCGGGGTGGTGAACCAGGCCATGGCCGAGACGAGCTCGCTTTTCGGCACGGTGCGGAGCAGGACGAGCCGCCCGACCGGCACCATCATCGCCCCGCCGATTCCCTGGATGATGCGCGCGAAAACGAGGAACCAGAGGCTCCCTGCCCGCCCGCAGAGGATCGAGCCGAGGGTGAAGATCAGGATCGCCACGCGGAAAACGGTGCGGCTGCCGAATCTGTCCGCGACCCATCCGCTGGCCGGGATGAAGACGGTGAGGCTCAAAAGATAGGAGGTGAGCGCGACGCTCATATTGACCGGGGCGGTATGGAAGGCGCGCGCCATTGTCGGCAGCGCAGTCGCCACCACGGTCGAATCGAGGTTCTCCATGAAGAGCGCGCAGGCGACGATCATGGCGGTGAGGCGCGCGCGCTGGGACATCGCCGACGCGGTGGGGGTGCTTACCGGCGCGGCGCTTCGTAATCGGCTGGGCATGCGCAGATCATTGTCCGGTCCCGCAGTGCGGAAAACCCCTCGCGGATGCGATGCCGCTCTGCGTTCGCGTGCCGGTTGTGACGTTTTGTTACCGGGAGCGAGTGGCTAAACTGTCGTCCTTGTCCGGACATCGAGCCGGTGGGAGAGGATGCTGAGCGCGAGCGCGGCGGTTTCGAGCGCCGCAGCGATCCAGGGTAGCGTGCCGTAGCGCATGCCGATGGTGAGGCCGAGGCCCCCGATCCAGGCGCCGGCTGCATTGCCGAGGTTGAAGGCGCCCTGGTTCAGGGTCGAGGCGAGATTGGGCGCACGCAATGCCTCGCTCACGACGCGCATCTGCAACGGCGGCACGAGCGCGAAGACGAGCGTGCCCCAGACGAAGATCGTCGCAGCCGCCGGCACCAGCGCGCGACTGGTGACGGTGAAGAGGGCGAGCACCGGGATCAGGGCCAGCAGGATTCCGATGACGGAGGGCATCAGCCTGCGATCGCCGAGGCGGCCGCCGAGGAAATTGCCGAGGGTGAGCCCGGCGCCGAAGAGCAGCAGCATGAGCGTGACGGCGTGCGGGGAAATCCGCGTCACGGTCTCGAGGATCGGCGCGATGTAGGTGAAGACGCTGAAGAGGCTTGCCGAGGAGACGGCGCTGATCAGCATCGCCAGGATCACCTGCCGGCTTCCGAGCGCGCGCGCCTCGCGTATGAGCCGCATGCGCGCGCCCGGCAGGTTGCGCGGCAGCCAGACATGGAGAGCGAGGGCCGCCGCGAGCCCGATGACGGCGACCGCGAGGAAGCTCGCGCGCCAGCCGAACGCCTCGCCGAGCGCGGTGCCGAAGGGAACGCCGAGCACATTGGCGAGTGTGAGGCCCGCGAACATCATCGCGATGGCCTGCGCGCGCCGGCCTGGTGCCACGAGCGTTGCCGCCACCACCGCGCCGAGGCCAAAGAAGGCGCCGTGGCAGAGCGCCGTGACGACGCGCGCGAGCATCAGGAGCGCGTAGCCCGTCGCGAGGGCGCAGAGCAGGTTGCCCAGGATGAAGATGCCGATGAGGGCGAGCAGCGCACGCCGCCGGTCCAGCCGGGCGGTGGCGATGGCGAGGAAGGGCGAGCCGAAGGCGACGCTCAGCGCGTAGCCGCTGACCAGGAGGCCGGCCCTGGGGATGCTGACGCGGAGATCGGCGGCGACCTCCGGCAGGAGGCCCATGATGACGAACTCGGTGGTGCCGATGCCGAACGAGGCGAGCGACAAAGCGAGCAGCGCGAGGCGCGCGGCGCGGTCAGTGGCCGGTGCGGCTTCGCTTCGCGAGGACAGGGTCTTCACCGAGCTTCCCACGGCGCATCTCCGTGCCGCGGTCAGCAGCGCGGCGCCATTGGATTATGCTGCATCGCAACATCGGAGAAGCGAATTGTTCGACTGGCGCCTATTCGTTCCGTGACTGGGTGCCGCAACCGAAAAGGCAGAGCCTCCCTTTTCTTCA
>JASHRV010000065.1 GCA_030037175.1 Acetobacteraceae bacterium | reverse complement strand
GGGCGCGGGCGCGGCGGAGAGTGGCGCGGCGGGCGGGGCGAAGGAGCTTGTGCTCGATGTCGGTGTGTGAAGCCGGCGTGTGAGGGACGCGCCCGGGATTTTTTGCGCAGGGGATTTTTGTACGAGGGATTTTCGCGCGGGGGATTTTCGCGCGGGTTGCGCCAGATCAATGACAACGCCATCTTGATGTGCTGATATGGATTTTATGGTGAGCGGAGCGCGATTCTTTCGATTCTGAATCTTGCGCGGTGCAGCAAGGCGCAGTGCAGCAAGCCGCAGCGCAGCAAGGCGGGACGGAGGAATCGGGTGCGCTGCGCGCCGCCGGCGGTGAGCGCCGGCAAGAAGGAACAATGCCGGGCCTGAGGCCGGGCGGAAATGAGGGAAACGGGTCCGATGATCATGATGAGCAAAGTGTCGGGGATAAGCAAAGTGACGGGGACGAGCGGAGCGAGCGGAAGCGGCGCGCGCGACGACGCGGACGCGGGCGGCGCGGCGGAGCGGATTCCGGTTTATCGGGCGGGCGCGCTCACGGGTTATGTGCGCCGCGGCGCGTGCGGGCTGGAGGCGGGCGGGGCGATGGAGGCGCGCGGGCGCGGGCTTTCGGCCGATGCGCGGCTGCATCGCGATATCGAGGCGGCGATGCGGAGCGAAATGCCGAAGCTTGCCGAGGATGTCCGGCTCAGCGTCGAGGATGGGGTTGTGACGCTTTCCGGCGCGGTGGAGACCGTGCATGACAAGATGGCGCTGCAGCGGATCGCGGCCTCGATGAAAGCGAGCGCGGCCATCGTCGACGAGATCTGGATCTCCTGCGAGTAGGAGGCGGTGAGGCGAGCGGGGGTCCGGAAGAGCGGAGAAAAGTCTTTTTGCTTCTTTTTCTTCAGAAAAAGAAGAGCCTTCCTTTTCCTTCCTGTTTCTTCGTTCTTGTTTCTTCGCTCCTGTTCGTTCGCTCCTGTTTGTTCGTTAGCGTTTGGGCCTTTCCCCCGGGGCTTCACCAGGGCGCGCGAGAGGCTTTAAGTTGCGCCTGGCTTGAACGAGGAGAAGGCCATGCGCGCGCCTGACGCCTGCGGGGTGAAAGCCGGGCGGGGACGCGGGGCGTGGGGGTGCGGGCGATGAAGATCGACCGCGTCGAGACGATCCGCGTTGCCGAGTTCCCGAACCTGCTGTGGGTGGAGATTCACACCGACGAGGGCCTGACCGGGCTCGGCGAGACGTTCTTCGGCGCCGGCGCGGTGGAGGCCTATCTGCACGATACCGCGGCGGCGAAGCTGATCGGGGCCGATCCGCTCGAGATCGACCGGCTTTCGCGCGATCTCGGGAATTATCTCGGCTTTCGCAGCACCGGGGTCGAGACGCGCGGCAATTCGGCGGTGGATATCGCGCTCTGGGACATTTTCGGCCATGCGACGGGGCTGCCGGTGTGCCAGCTTCTGGGCGGGCGCACGCGGCCCAGAATCCGCACCTACAACACCTGCGCGGGCAGCCATTATGTGCGCACGACGCGCGAGCAGAAGGTGGAGAACTGGGGGATCGACGAGAGCGGCGGGCGGTACGACGATCTCGATGCGTTCCTGCATCGCGCGGACGAGCTCGCGGCCGACCTGCTTTCCGAGGGGATCACGGCGATGAAGATCTGGCCGTTCGATCCCTATGCCGAGCAGAGCAACGGGCTTTACATCAGCGCGCCCGATCTGCGCCGCGCGCTCGAGCCGTTCGAGAAGATCCGCCGGTCCGTGGGCGAGCGGATGGACATCATGGTGGAGTTCCATTCGCTCTGGCAGCTCATGCCGGCGATGCGGATCGCCGAGGCGCTGCGCCCGTACGGCACGTTCTGGCACGAGGACCCGATCCGGATGGACAGCCTCGGCTCGCTCGTGCGCTATGCGGCGGCGAGCCCGGCGCCGGTCTGCGCTTCCGAGACGCTCGCTTCGCGCGCGGCGTTCCGCGATCTGCTGGAGACCGGGGCGTGCGGGGTGGTGATGCTGGATCTTTCGTGGTGCGGGGGGATTTCGGAGGCGCGCAAGATCGCGGCGATGGCCGAGGCCTGGCATCTTTCGGTGGCGCCGCATGATTGCACGGGCCCGGTGGTGCTGACCGCGTCGACGCATCTTTCGCTCAACGCGCCGAATGCGCTGGTGCAGGAATCCGTGCGCGCGTTCCATCGCACCTGGTACCGCGACCTTGTCACGGCGCTGCCGCCGATCGCGGAGGGGTTCATTACGATACCGGAAGGGCCGGGGCTCGGGATCGCGCTGATGCCCGATCTCGACCGGCGCTTCGAGGTTTCGCGGCGGACGACGAGGGCGTGAGAGTGGTTGCGGAAGGAGGATAAGGATGGCTGCGAGCACCCATGACCCGGTGGCCGAGCAGGCGGTCCGCTATCTCGTCGATACGCACAGCCCCGGGGGGACGCGGATCGGGTGGCTGATGATCGCCTCGATCTTCATCGAGGCGTGGGACCTGTACGCGATTTCCTTCGTGCTGATCTATATTTCGGGCGTCTTCCACCCTTCCGCGCTGATGCTCGGGCTCGCGGCGGCGGCGACGCAGGGCGGGGCCGTGGTGGGCGCGCTGATCGGGGGCTGGCTTTCCGACCGGATCGGGCGGCGCGCGGTCTTCATCGGCACGATGGTGCTGTTCGTCATCGTCGCCCTCGCGCAATCCTTTGCCCAGAACATGGAAACGCTGGTGGTGCTCCGGCTGATCCTCGGCCTTCCGCTCGGGAGCGATATCTCGAACGGCTACACGTACATCATGGAGTCGATGCAGCACGGCAAGCGGGAGGTGATGGGCAACCGCTGGCAGTTCATGTTCGCGGTGGGCGAGGTCGTTTCGGTTGCCGTCGTTGCCGTGCTGGTGGCGAGCGGGATGGCGCCGGACATCATCTGGCGCGTGGCGCTCGGGCTCGGGGCGGTGCCGGCGCTGGCGATCCTCATCCTGCGCGCGGAATTGCCGGAGACGGCGATCTGGCTGATCCAGCGCGGGCGGTACCGCGAGGCCAAGCGGGTGACGAAGGAGATGTACGGCGATCCGCTCGACATGCTGCCCGACCAGGATGTGGAGCGGCCGCGGGTGAAGCTCGCGGATTTCTTCGCCCATCTCAGGGAAAACCCGACGCGCTGGCGGGCGACGCTGTTCGGCTGGATCGCCTGCTTCGCGCAGAGCGGCGAGTTTTCGACGTTCGCCTTCTATATTCCGGTGCTGTTCACGCTGCTCGGGGTGACGGGACATCTCGGCATCGCGCTCATCACGCTTTGCCTTTACGTGTTCGCCGCGATCTCGGGCTTCGTCGGCCCGCAGATCACGCCGATCATCGGCCAGCGGGCGCTCAGCATCGCCGGGTTCGGGATCGTTCTCGTTTCGCTGATCGTGGCGGCGATCGCGATCTACACCGATCATCTCATCGTGCTGCCCTTCGCCGCGGCGGCGATGCTGTGGGGGCATTACTGGGATGCGGAGAACGTGATGACGATTCCCTCGATGGTGGCCAAGCCGCAATATCGCGGCACCGCGTCCGGGATCGCCTATGTCTTCGTCAAGCTGCCGGCGTTTCTTGCGATCTTCCTGTTCCCCGCCTTCTTCGGCGCGATCGGCAAGGGCAATGCGACGCTGTTCACGGCGCTCTTTCCGCTCGTCGGGCTGCTGGCCGCGATCTTCATCCTGCCGGAGGTGTACGGCTATCGCGAGGACTGAGAGCCCGCCCGATAATGCGGCTCCGGTGGTGGCGGCAATGCGGCGGGCCTGACCGCGCGTTCGCCGCACTCGCGCGTTACGTGTCTCCTGCATGCCGGATGATGAAGGCAAGGAGACAGTGATGATCGTGCGACATGAAGGATGGGCCGTTCGCAGGAAGATCGCGGCCCTGGGCTTTGGAATTGCTCTGCTCGCCGCGCCGCTTGCCGCGCGCGCGCAGGTGGCGGTCGGGATCACCCTCGCTCCGCCTGCGCCGCGCTACGAGCCGGTTCCGCCGCCGCGACCCGGCTATGTCTGGGCGCCCGGATACTGGCAGTGGGCGGGTGGGCGATATGCGTGGAATGGCGGAAGATGGATGGCCGCGCGGCCCGGCTATCATTGGGCGCCCGGCGCGTGGAGCCAGGGTCCGCGCGGCTGGAACTATGCGGACGGACACTGGGTTCATTGACGGTGCCTGCAAAATAGCTGAACCGGTTCCTGCCCGTCCTCGGCGCATGCGCGCGGGAGACGGGCGGGGCCGGATCTCTTTCGGTTCTCTTTTCAGCGGTCCGTCGAGAAGCCGAAGATCGTGACGGAGCGGAACGTTTGCCCGGGGTCGAGCTCGGTGGAGGGGAAGCCCGGGTGGTTGGGCGAATCCGGGAAGTGCTGGGTTTCGAACGTGAAGCCGTCGCCCTGGCGGTAGGTGCTGTCCGCTGAGCCGGTGATCGTGCCGTCGAGATGGTTCGCGGTGTAGAGCTGCACGCCGGGCTCGGTCGTGAAGACGCGGAGGATGCGGCCGTTGGCGGGGTCATAGGCCTCGGCGGCGTAGGTGAGCGCGCCGGGGCGCGGCTTGTTCAGGACCCAGTTGTGATCGTAGCCGTGGGCGAGGATGAGCTGCGCGAACGGGGCGCGGATGCGCGCGTCGATCGGCGTGAGGTGACGGAAATCCATGGGCGTGCCGGCGACCGGCGCGATCTCGCCGGTGGGGATCTGGGTGGCGTCGGTCGGCGTGTAGGAGGAGGCGTTGATCTGCACGAGCGCGCCGAGCGCCGAGCCGGAGCCGTTGCCGCCGAGGTTGAAATAGGAGTGGTTGGTGAAGTTCACCACGGTCGGCTTGTCGGTGGTCGCTTCATAGTCGATGCGGAGCGCGTTCGAATCCTCGAGCGTGTATGTGACCGTGACATCGAGCGTGCCCGGATATCCGTCCTGCCCGTCCGGGCTGGTGTAGGTGAGGACGGCGGCGACGCCGTTGCTCACGGCTTGCGGCGTCACTTTCCAGAGCTCGAGATTGAAGCCGATGGTGCCGCCGTGCAGCGAGTTCGGGCCGTTGTTGACCGGCAGATGGTAGGTGTTGCCGTCGAGCGTGAAGCTGCCCTTGGCGATGCGATTGGCGTAGCGGCCGACGATGGCGCCGAAATAGGTTGCATCCGAATCATAGCCGGCGAGGTTGCGATAGCCGAGGACGATATCGGCGAAGCGGCCGATGCGGTCCGGGGTGTCGATCTCGGTGATGCAGCCGCCGAGGCTCAGGAATTTGACGGTGATGCCGTGCGCGTTCGTGAGCGTGTACTGTGCGACCGGCCTGCCGTCGGGGAGCGTGCCGTAGGGCGCGCTGGTCAGGCTGTCCGCGCGGGCGGGCGCGGACGCGAGGAAGATGCCGGCGGCGAGGCAGAGCGTGGCGGGGGCGGCGAGGCGCGTGGCGGGGGCGGAAGGAATCGTTCGCGGCACGTTGTCCTCCTGCGTGTCTGCACCTTAGGGTTGAGAATCCGGTGGCGGTCGGACGCTTTGTCAAGCCGGGGCGACAGGGAAAGGGGAGCAGCGATGAGCGGAGCGCCGGCCCGGGATAACCGCTCCGATATGCGCCCCGATATGCGCCCCGATATGCGCCCCGATATCCGGCACGTCGTCGTGCTGATGCTCGAGAACCGCTCCTTCGATTGCATGCTGGGAAGGCTGCGGGCGGCGGGGCCGGAATTCGACGGGCTCACGGGAAACGAGACGAATGGCTTGCATGATGCGGCGGGGGCCGTGCAGACCATTCCGGTGTGGAGCAGTGCTGAGCTGACCGCGCAGGCGGCGACGATCCCGGACCCGGATCCGGGGGAGAAATTCACCGATATTTCGGTGCAGATCGCGGGGCTTTCCGGCGCTGCGCCGATGGGCGGGTTCGTCGACAATTACATGCGCCAGCCCGGCGCCGGGCCGCGCGACCCGCGGGCGGTGATGCATGGTTTCACGCCCGAGCAGCTGCCGGCTTTGAGCGGGCTTGCGCGCGCTTTCGGGCTCAGCGACCGCTGGTTCGCTTCCGCGCCGTGCCAGACCTGGCCCAACCGCTTCTTCGCCCATTGCGGCACCGCGGGCGGGTTCGTCAACAATGCGCCGGAGCGGCTTCCCTTCGAGATGCCGAGCGTGTTCAACCGGCTGGAGGAGAAGAAATGCAGCTGGCGGCTCTATTTCCACGATTTCCCGCAGGCCGCCGCGCTGTCGGGGCTGTGGGGGGATGTGCCGGCGCATTTCCGCCGCTTCGATGAGTTCGGCCGGGATGCCGCGGCCGGACAGCTTCCCGAATACGCCTTCATCGAGCCGCGCTACTTCGCCGATTTTCTTTCCGGCGAGATGCCGAACGATCAGCACCCGCCGCACGACGTGGCTTATGGCGAGGCGCTCATTGCCGCCGTCTATGCGGCCGTGCGCGGCGGGCCGGACTGGCGGCGGACGCTGCTCGTCATCACCTATGACGAGCATGGCGGCTGCTACGATCATGTGCCGCCGCCGGCGGCGGTGAGCCCGGGCGGACCTTATCCCGACGGGTTCCGCTTCGACCGCTTCGGCGTGCGCGTGCCGGCGGTGATCGTTTCGCCCTATGTGCGGCCGGGCAGCATCCTGCGCCCGCGCGGGGCGATTCCGTTCGATCATACGACGATCATCGCGACGCTCAGGGCCTTGTTCGGCATCGGGCCGCTCACGGCGCGCGACGCGGCGGCGCCCGGTCTGCTCGATCTCCTCGATGGAGAGCCGGTGAATGACGGCCCGGCCGAGATTGCCGCGCGGCCCGTTCCGAAGCCGGGACGGGCGGCCGTTGCGGCCGTGGGCGCGCGCCCGCCGAATGACCTGCAGGCGAGCCTGCGCGCGGCCGCGGTGCATCTGCCGGCCATTGCCGCGGTTCCGGTCGCCGCGCGGATCGAAGGGGCGGTGGAGTTCGTTGCGGCGCGGGTGAAGGCATTTCTGGGCGAAGTCTGAGCGTGGCGCTTGCTACGGCGCGGGCGCTTCTGTTCCGATAGCGGACGTTCCGGCGCGCGGGCGGCGAGGGCGCGCCAAGACGGGAGCGGCCGATGGCGGTGGTGATCACGGTGGCGCAGCAGAAGGGCGGGGCCGGCAAGACGACGCTTGCCGCCAACCTCGCCGTGGCGCTGGCGATGGGGCCGGAGGGCGCCCGGAAGGTCGCGCTCCTCGATGCCGATCCGCAGAAAAGCCTCGCCCGCTGGCAGGAGCTCCGCGGGGCGCGGGGCAGGAACGGTGTGGCGATCGATTTCGTCGCGGTCGCGGCGTGGCGGATCGGGATCGAGCTCGAGCGGATCGCGCGCGCGCACGACGTGGTGGTGATCGACAGCCCGCCGCAGATCGACACCGATGCGCGCCAGGCGGTGCGGGCGGCGAACCTCGTGCTGGTGCCGCTGCAGCCGAGCCCGCCGGATTTGTGGGCGGCCGAAGGGACGCTGAAGCTGGCGGCGAGCGAGCGGCGGCCGGCGCGGCTGGTGCTCAACCGGGCGCCCGCGGGAGTGAGGCTGCGCGCGGCGATCGAGAGCGAGATCGCGGCGCGGGGCCTGCCGGTGCTTGCCGCGGTGCTCGGCAACCGCGCCGCGTTCGCCTCCTCCTTCGCGCTCGGGTCGAGCGTGCTGGAGGCCGCGCCCCGTTCGGTGGCCGCGGCGGAGATGGCGGCGCTGGCCGCGGAGGTTGCCGCGCTCGCGCGGTGAGGGGCGGCGAGGATGTTGGTGGTGAGGATGTGGGTGGTGAGGATGACGGGGCGGGCGTGGGGGCCTAATCTCGAGGCGCGGGCGGGACAAGCATCGCGGCAACGGGAGGAACGGGCATGAGCCTGACGATCAGCCAGATCCATCCTCACTTCGTGGGCGAGGTCGCGGGGATCGATGTGGCGCGGGGGCTTGCGGCGGATGAGCGCGCCGCCGTGCAGGATGCGATCGACCGTTACGCCGTGCTGGTTTTTCACGACCAGGCTCTGAGCGATGCGGAGCAGATCGCTTTCACGCGCGGCTTCGGGGCGATCGAGGAGTCCGAAGGCGGGCATATCGCCAAGGCGCATGAGCGGCGGCTCGGCGCGCTGATGAACGATGTTTCCAATCTCGGGATGGACGGCAGGCCGCTCGCGCGGGACGACCGCAAGCGGATGTTCAATCTC
>JASHRV010000064.1 GCA_030037175.1 Acetobacteraceae bacterium | reverse complement strand
CGAGGTGTAGAACGCTTCGCTCAGCAGGCTGCTTCCGTGATCCTCGATGAACCTGCGCTGCTCCGGCGAAATATCGACGGGGTTTCGTTCGAGCTGGTCGGGATAGGGAGAGACCGGCGTGCGGTCGATCGGGGCGACGAACTCGTTGGTAAGCGCGCCGTCATAGCCGATCTCGCGGAGCGTGCGGACGATGCGGGGCCAGTCGAGCGAACCC
The DNA here is from genome assembly GCA_030037175.1 of Acetobacteraceae bacterium. Lineage (GTDB taxonomy): Bacteria > Pseudomonadota > Alphaproteobacteria > Acetobacterales > Acetobacteraceae > JAKAWQ01. Next base: position 14,316 of record JASHRV010000064.1, on the reverse strand, counting down.
ATGCCCGCCGCCATGCGGTTGTTGTCGGCGACGTGGAAATCGTAAAGCCGGCCATTGGCCGAGCGGATCGCGGAGAACATGTCCGCCTCCTCGATATTGAGATGGAACGCATCGAGGCAGACGCCGCAATTCGGGCCGACCGCCTGCGCGAGCGCCAGCGCCTGGTCGGCGCGGTTGAGGAAATAGGTCTCGAAGCGATTGAGCGGTTCGAGGGCGAGGCGGACCGAGAGCCGCTCGGAGAGCGCATAGACCTCCTTCAGCGCCGCGACCACCCAATCCCATTCCTCCGCGGGCCGTCCGTCGGGGACGACCTTGCCGACGGTCGCCGGCACGACGGTGACGATCTCGCCGCCGAGGGCCGCGACCATCTCGACCACGGACTTGACATAAGCGACCGAGCGCGCCCGTTGCTCCGGATTCTTCGCGGCAAGATTGCGCTCACCGAGCTGCAACGTGACCGCGCCCCAGCAGCGTATGCCCCATTGCTCAAGCAGCTGGCGTGTGGGGCCGGGCGGGTATTGCGCGGGCTCGCCGCTGATCTCGATGCTCTCGAGATGGAACTGCCGATTGCGGCGCAGCGTCGTCTCCAGCGGCTCGGCGCGCATCCAGTTGTGCGTCGAAAGATGCATCCTTTCCTCCCTCTTCGAAGCCCTGCGCCCGATCTTCTGTCACGCCCAGCGCGAACGCGCGAAAAAAGAGCATTGCCGTGGCGGGCCCGACAAAGCGCCCGCAGTCAGCAGCGTGCATGGTCGAGCCGTTTCCCGATCATTTCGTTTCCTCCCCGGCGCGGGAGAGACCCAGTCTCGCCCCCGCGGATGCCGATGGCAACCGTGTCCGGCGCTCATCGTATCGTTATCGTTCTGTCCTCCGTGCCGCGGCATGATTCTGTTCGCTGGCCTGCGGGGAGCCGGTGGCCTGCGGGGAGCGCGTGCGGATCCGCCCGGGCTCGCCGATCATGCGGATGAATTCGTCCTGGTGAAGGCGGGCGAGGCGCGCCGCCTCCTCGGCATCGACCGCTTCCATCGCATCGACGATCGGCGCATGGCTTTCGGCGACGAACGCGAGATCCACCGTCTCGAGCAGGTGCAGCGTCAGATCCGTGTGCGCCTCGATCAGCAACGACGACCACAGCCTCAGGATGAGACGGTTGCCGGAGGCTTCCATGATGGTCCGGTGAAAAGCGACGCTGGCGCGCTCGAGATGGGCGATGTCCGCGGCCGCGGCGGCGGCGCGCATGCTTTCGACATGCGCCCTGAGATCGCCGACCTCGCCAGCGCGGAGAGGTGTTGCGAGGCGCGTCGCGGTTTCCTCAAGGCCGCCGCGCGCAATGAAGAGATCGACAAGGCCGGCGCCGAGAATATCGCTGACATAGGTGCCGCGCCGGCTACCCGTGGAGAGAAAATTCATCGCTGCGAGCTGGCGGAAAGCCTCGCGCACCGGGGCCTGGCTGACGCCGAACTCGGCCGCGAGCTTCAGCTCGACGAGCCGTTCGCCGGGCGCGTAGCTTCCCTCCACGATGCGGCGGATGATGGCCGAGCGGATCTGGTCGCCGAGGGACGCGGTTACGAGCATCGATCACCAGCATTCTCAGTCGGGCGGTTCGGCGCCTCTTCGGTGAAAACGGTCGGGAAACGAACGCGCCGAGGGTCTTTTGATCCCAGGCTCCCTGCCCAACTATCCGATTCTCGCTTGACAAGCAATTTCATCGATGATCGGTTCTCGATAACCGATAGAGGCGTGTCGCGCGAACAATGACACGCTAGGGAGAGAGACGCCATGGCCTTCGCGGTTCACCGCCCGGAGTCCGTGCCGGCCGTCATCGCCGCACTTGCCGGACCGGGCCGGGTGGCCGTCTCGGGCGGAACGCTCGTGATCCGCGACATCAACGAAGGCAGATCGTTCCCGAACGCCATCGTCAGTCTGCGCCGTGCCGGGCTTTCCGGCGTCGTGCGCAATGCCGAGACGATCGATATCGGCGCCGCGACGCCGATCGCCGATCTCGCCCGGCCGGAACTCGCTTTCCTCGACGGTGTGCTGCGCGGCTTCGCTTCGCCGACATTGCGCAACATGGCGAGCCTTGGCGGCAATCTGTTCGCGCCCCGGCCCTATGGCGATTCCGGCGTCGCGCTGCTGGCGCTGGACGCGAGCCTCGGCATTGCCGGCCCGCACGGCGCGCGCCGCATGCCGCTGCTTGAATTCTACGCGGCGGGGATCGCCGCCGACGAGATCGTGACCGGCCTGCGTTTCGCGCTGCCCGCGCCCGGGACCTGGCGCTGGCTCAAGGCGACGCGCCGGGCGCTCAACTCCGCTTCTGTGCTGGCCATCGCCGCCGTTGTTGAAACCGACAGCGCCGGCACGGTTGCCGCCGCGCGCATCGCGCTGGGCGGCGTCGATGCGCATCCGGTGCGCTCGCCGGCGGCCGAGGCCGCGCTCTGCGGCCGCGTGCTCGATGCCGCCGCGGCCAGCCATGCCGGCGAGGAAGCCGCTGCCGCCCATCCTTGCTTCGCCGACGCCTATGCCTCGGCCTGGTACCGCCGGCGCGTTCTGCCTGTCCATATGCGCCGCGCCCTTCTCGGAATCTGACGCGGAGCGACGCGATGAGATCCTCCTTTGTGAGCTTCACGCTCAACGGCGAGGAGAAGGAACTGCTGATCGCGCCTGGGCAGCGGCTCGTCGATGTGCTGCGCGAGCAATGCGGCGCGATGGGCACCAGGAACGGCTGCGGCCAGGGCGGCTGCGGCGCCTGCACCGTTCATGTCGATGCCGTTCCGATGCTTTCCTGCCTGGTGCTTGCGGAGCTTGCGGAGGGGTGCGACATTCTCACGATCGAGGGTGCGGCGCGGGACCGCACGCTGCACGCGCTCCAGGAAGCGTTCGTGGCGGAGGCGGCAACGCAGTGCGGATTTTGCACCGCGGGAATGATCATGGCGGCGAAGGCCCTGCTGGACCGGGATCCCGCGCCGCAAAGAGAGGCCGTGGTGGAGGCGCTTTCGGGCAATGTCTGCCGCTGCACGGGCTATGAGCCCATCATCGCCGCCGTGCTCGCCGCCGCGGCCATGCTGGCACGGCTTCCGGCTGCCGCCGCATGAGCGCGGACATCACGGCACGGATCCGCGAGGACATCTTCGCTGCGGAGCGCGCTGGCGTGTTTCGGGCGGTGGGCCGGGCGCTGCCGCGGATCGATGCGCGCGCCCACGTGAGCGGCTCAACCCGCTATTACGCGGACCGCAGCTTTCCCGGCCTGCTGCATGTAGTGATGGCGCGGAGCGAGCGGCACCACGCGCTGATCGGCGGTATCGATCTCTCGGCGGCCGAGGCGGTGAAGGGTGTGGTCCGCATCCTTACCCACAAGGATGTGCCGAACAACTGGTACACGATCCTCAAGCTCATCGGCATGGGGCCGGACGAGGAGCCGGTGCTTGCAGAGGACCGCGTGCTTTATCGCGGCGAGCCGGTCGCGGCGGTTCTTGCCGAAACGGCCGACGCGGCGCGAGAGGCGGCCGGCAAGGTGAGGATCGCGTATGAGGATCTCCCGGCCGTTCTCGACATAGAGGCGGCCATGCTGACCGACGCGTCGGCGATCAAGCCGCATGGCAGCAACTTGTTCATTTATGATGGCCGCGATCACTTCCATGTCCACTGCGGCGACACCGAGGCCGCGTTCTGCGAGGTCGAACATATCCTCGAGCACAGCTACCAATCCTCGCCGATCGAGCATGCGCCGGTCGAGACGACGGGGGCGATTGCCGTTCCGGAGCCGAACGGACGCTACAGCATCCATTCGAACACGCAGGCGGCCTTCTTCACCCTCGACAACGCCGCGCTGATCCTCGGCGTGCCGTTCCGCCATCTGCGGGTGATCGGCGGGACCGTCGGCGGTGGATTTGGCGGCAAGGTGGACGTCATCGTTGAGCCGATCGCGGTGCTGGGCGCGATGCGCACGGGCCGTCCCGTCAAATATGCGTTCTCGCGCGAGGAGGAGATGCAGGTCTCCTCGCCGCGCGCGGCCGAGCGCATCCGCATCAAGGACGGGGTGATGGCAGACGGGCGCATTATCGCCCGCGATGTTCGCATCCTGGTCGATGCCGGCGCTTATAGCCGCCATTCCCCCTATGGCACGATCAAGGCGGCCGCTCACATGCCGGGCCCCTATACCGTGCCGAATGTCACGATCAACGCCTGGTGCGTCTATACCAACCGCACGCCGTCGAGCGCGATGCGTGGATTCGGTGTCACCATCGGCGATTTCGCCGTGGAGGTGCAGATGGATCGTATCGCCCGCCTGCTCGGCCGCGATCCGTTCGAGCTCCGGCTGCAGAACGCCTATCGCGACGGCGAGATGAAGCCGCACCGCAAAAAAGTGGAGGGCGCGGCGCTCGTCGAGGTGGTTCAGGCGGCTGCCGAGAGGATCGGCCATTCTCTCCCGCCCGAGTACCGGGCGATGTCCTCCAGCCGGAAGGGATAGAACGTGACCAGGCTTCGTGGACGCGGGATCTCGGCGGTCAATTACCCGACCGGAATGAATCTCGGTGGCGACCCTTCGCAGGCGCTGATCCACGCCACCACCACCGGCAACTTCGTGGTCACGCTCTCGAGCGTCGATCTCGGCCAGGGGCTGCGGACGATCATGACCCAGATCGCCGCCGAGGTGCTGGGAGTTCCGCCCGAGAGCGTCATCATCGACACGGCCGATACCGATACGGGGCCGCATTGCATGGGCACCTTCGCGAGCCGTGCCACGCACCGCATCGGCAATGCCATCATCATGGCGGCGACCGAGGCGCGGAACGCGCTGCTCGATGTCGCGGGCGAGGAGCTCGAGGTTGCCGCTGCGGATCTCGAGACGGACGGCGACGGGCGGATCGCGGTGAAGGGCGTGCCGGGCAAGTCCATCAGCGTGCTGGATGCCGCGCTTGCCGCCCACTTCAAGTACGGACGCACGATTTCCGGGCGCGGCATCTATCTCAAGCCGCGCAGCTACCCCGATTTCGAAACCGGTGCGATGGACCCCGACTCCTGCCAGGCCCATGCCTGCACCATCGCGGAAGTGGAGGTGGACACCGAGACGGGCGAGGTGCGCGTGCTTAAGCTCACGAGCGCCTACGAGATCGGGCGCGCGCTCAATCCGATGATGGTCGAGCAGCAGATCGTTGGCGGCTCGTGGATGGGCATGAGCCACGCGCTCTACGAGACCACCGAGCCCTATTACCCGGACCGCGCGCACGGCCCCGTGGATTTCGCCGAATACCTGATGCCGGGGCCGGCGGATATTCCGCAGTACGATGCCGTGATTCTCGAGCGGCCGTCCGCAAGCGGCCCCTTCGGCGCCAAGGGGATCGGCGAAATGACGGCGAATTCTCCGATCCCCGCGATTGCGAATGCGATCTTCGATGCCTGCGGCGTGCGGATCGACGAGTTGCCGATCACTCCGGAGAAGCTGCTGCGGGCGCTCGATGCGGCGGCGGTCGCACCGCGGCGGTGAATGGGCCGGGCCATGGCCGACGCACACCGGAGCGGGCGTGACACGGAACGCGCGATGATGGCCGAAGCGGAAGCCATCATCGACGCCCACCACCACATTTGGCGGCAACGGGATTTGCCCTGGCTCGTCGGGTCGATGGTGCCACGCATCTTCGGGCCGTACGAGGCGATCCGGCGCGACTATTCCATGGCGGAGTTCCGGGCCGAGGCGGAAGCGGCGGGCATCGTCGCGTCCATCTACGTGCAAACGAACTGGCGGCCCGAGGATGCCGTGCGCGAAGTGGAATGGGTGGAATGTGCCGCCACCGGCGATGCGTGGCCCGCCGCGATCGTCGGGTTTTGCGACCTCGGCCGCCCGGACGCGTCGCTCATCCTCGATCGCATGCATGCGGCTTCGCCGCGCCTCCGGGGCATCCGCCAGCAGCTTCATTGGCATGAGAACCCGCAATATCGCTTCGTCGCGCGGCCGGACCTGATGGCGGATGCCCAATGGCGGCGTGGGCTGGCTGCGGCGGCCGACCGCGGGTTTCTCTTCGAGCTACAGATCTTCATGGGACAGGCCGAGCCGGCATGCGCGTTGCTGCGCGATTTTCCCTCCGTGAGCTTCGTCCTGGCGCATGCGGGCATGCCGGAGGACATCTCGACGGAGGGTTTTGCCGCCTGGCGGGAAGGGCTCGCCCGGCTCGCCTCGTACCCCAACCTCGCGACCAAATTATCGGGCCTCGGCACCTTCCTTCACCGCAACGATCCGAGCATGATCGGCCGGGTGGTGCGCGAGGCGCTCTCTCTCTTCGGCGCGGACCGTTGCCTGTTCGGCTCGAATTTTCCGATCGAGAAGCTGTGGACGGATTATCGGAGCCTGCTCGCGGCGCACTTGGCCGCGCTCGCTTATCTGCCCACCGAGGTGCGGCAGGCGGTGCTCGCCGGAAACGCGAGACGCCTCTATCGATTGGCGGAGTTCGGCCATTCGCGCACGCTTTCAGCAGGTGCTCTTCCTTGACAGTGCAATCGACGGCCTCATAGAGTGAAGTGCGAAAACTAAGTAAAACAAAAAGTTACGGAGGAACCATGTCCAAAGGAACGGACCCGGCAACGGGCGTGTGGACCCAGTCCGCAGTGCGGGAGCGGAACCGGGTCGGACGACGGAGACTCATTCAGGGCTCGGCGGCGCTCGGTGCGGCTGCGCTCGCCTCGCCGCGCTATGCCTTTTCCCAGAGCGAGAAGAAAAGTCCCCTCGCCGGCAAATCGATTCATATGCAAATCCTGGGCATCGCCGGCTGGTTGCCGAGCAAGCTCGGGGTGGATATGTCGCCGGAATTCGCAAAATACGCCAAGGACATGTACGGCTACGACGTCAGCTTCTCCTTTGCCGACGCCCCCTTCGGCACCCTTTTTCAGAAGGCGGCGACATCGCTCGCCACGCGCAGCCAGGAATACAACATCATCATCAGCGACAGCCAATGGCTCGGCGCGCTCGCGACGCCGAAATGGATCTTCCAGGTCAACCCGATCATCGCCAAGAATCCCGAGCTAAATATCGAATGGTGGTCGCCCTCGATCCGCAGCAGCTACCAGGTGTTCCCCGACGGGACCAACAAGCTCTGGGGCTTTCCGCAGGTCGGCGATGTTTATGGCATCTTCATCCGCAAGGATATTCTGGAGGGCCCGGGGGAGGCGGATGCGTTCAAGGCCAAGTACGGGCGCGCGCTTCCCGCCACATGGGAAGATTTCGAGGCGATGGATTACGAGGAGTGGACCGACTTCATTGCTTTCTTCAACCGGCCTGAGAAGGGCTATTACGGCCTCGCGGCGCAGTACTCGCGCGAATACGACGCCGCGAGCTGCCCGACCATGTCCGTCATGCGTTCGCTCGGTGGCGACGTCTGGGATCCGAAGACCGGCCAGGTCCAGGGGATTCTCGACACCCCGTCCAACGCACACGCAATGGAGCTCTACAAGGCCTGGCTCAAATACCAACCGCCGGGTGCTACCAACTACTTCATCGCCGAGGTGATCGACGCCTTCACCCAGGGCAAGGTGTTCGCGGCTTGGCAGTGGGTGGCCACGGGCGCGACAATGATCCCGCCGAATCTCAAGGACAAGGTGCTCGTCGTGCCGCCACCGTCCTTCAAACGCGCGGACGGTTCACGCGTGCGCAACTACATCATCGGCGGGCAGCCATGGGTGATCAACGCCTTCAACGATCCCGAGCATTTCCAGGTGGCGGTTGACTTCCTCAAATGGTGGTACCTGCCCGAGACATCTCACGAATACCTGATGCGGGGCGGTATGCCGTGCGACAAGGCGACCTGCGCGCGGCCGGATTTCGACGGCATCAACCCGTGGAACCGGACCTACAAATACATGCTGCTGCGAAGCTCCGACTTCTGGCACGATCCGAAATACTCGGAAATGCTCTCGGATCAGCAGGATGCCTTTACTGGCTACTACACGGGGCAGATCAAGGATCCTCTGCACGCGCTGCAGTGGACGGCCTGCGTGCAACAAAAAATACTCTACGACGAGGGGACGGCCATGAAGGCGCCCACGGGAGCCTGCTCCGGCATCAGGCTCTAATCGTATGGCGGGAAGCGCGGAGGCCACGGCAGCCACGTCTTCCCGCCGCACTCTGGCGCGCGGCCCTGGCCGAGGGCTTCTCGCTTTCCTCGGGCGGCGCGAGGTTCTGCCAACCGCCCTGATCGCCCCGGTCCTCATCTTTTTCATTATCTGGAACACCATCCCGACACTCTGGCTGCTCGGGCTCAGCTTCTATCGCTTCTCCCTGACGAGCGGCCGACCGCCGATCTATTCCGGCTTCTACAACTACACGAGCATCCTCAACGATACATCGACCTGGTTCGATCTCAGCCGCACCTTCATCTTCGTGGTCCTCGCCGTCGGCATCGAAACAGTGGCGGGGTTCTTCCTGGGCCTTCTCTTCTGGGGCAGCAACCGGCTCCCCGGACGCCGCGTGGCTCTGACATTGCTGTTCGCGCCGATGGTGGTGACGCCGGTCGCGGCCGGCACCTTCTGGCGCCTCATCTATGACCCGACCTTTGGCGTCCTGAACTGGTTCATCCGCTCGCTAGGCCTGCCGGCAGTCCGTTTCCTGAGCGATGCCTCCGTTGCCTTCGGCGCCGTGCTCGCGGTCGATGTCTGGATGTGGACGCCGTTCATGGTCCTGATGACACTGGCTGCGCTGGCCTCCGTCCCGAAGGCGGAGCTTGAGGCGGCAGAGATTGATCGCCTGACGTGGTTTCAGCGCTTCCGCCTCGTGATCCTCTACCACGGCAAGTTCATCCTGATGCTCGGGATTCTGTTGCGGACCATCGACGCCTTCAAAACGATGGACCTGATCTTCGACATGACGTTCGGTGGCCCCGGCACGGCCACGCAGCTCATCGCGATCAGCCTGTTTCGCAGCGCCTTCGAGTCCTTCAACATGGGCAGCTCGTCGGCGTTGGCGGTCGTCCTGCTCCTGATCTCGATCGCGTTCACCGCAACGTTTCTTTACGTCTTGTATCTGAGAGAACGGAGGACATCCGACGCATGAGCGAACGCGTTCGCGAGGCGCTCTACCACGCTTTGCTGTGGCTGGTGGCCCTGGTTTTTTTTGCTCCGGTTTTCTGGATCGCGCTCTCTTCGTTCAAGACCGCGCCCCAGATCCTGGCCGTGCCGCCGATTCTCTTCTTTCGCCCGACCTTCGCCAACTACGCCAGGCTCTTCGCAGAGCCGGCCTTCCAGCACCATTTCTTCGACAGCGTCGCCCTCTCCGTCCTGGCGGTGCTGATTGCCGTCGCGGTCTCCTTTCTTGCCGCCTTCGCCTTTTCGCGCTTTCGGCCCGGGGCGACCAATTTCCTGATGTTCCTGCTCCTCTCGATCCGCATGCTGCCGGGCTCGGCGGCGATCCTGCCGGTCTATCTGATGTACGTGGCGTTTGGCTGGAAGGACAGCTTCCTCGGCATGACGCTGTTCTACGCGATGTTCTCAATTCCTTTCTCTGTCTGGATTCTCAAGGGCTTCATCGACGGGGTCTCGCCGCGCTTCGACGAGACGGGCATCGTCAACGGGGCGTCCTGGTTCAGCATCATCACGAGGCTCACGCTGCCGCAGGTATTTCCCGGTGTGGTCGCCGCCCTCATCTTCAATTTCATCTTCGTGTGGAATGAGTTCCTGTTCAACTACATCATCGGCGGGATCAACACCTCGAATATTCCCGTCATGCTCGCCACGGGGCTCTCCAATGGCGGCGGCATCGACTGGACGTTCCTCTCCTCGCTCACCACGGTTTATATCCTGCCGCCGATCCTGATGGTTTATTGCTTCCAGCGCTATCTCCTGGTCGGCATGACCTTTGGCACGGTGCGCGGAGAGGTCTGAGCCGGTGGAAGGTCGCATCCTCCCGCGTGTCGAGCTCGCGCTGATCATCCTGATGATGGTGGGATTCCTGCTGATCACCCAGCAATGGAGCTTTTTCCTTTATCAGATCGGCCTGCTCACCGTGATCGGCGCCACAATACTCAATATCGCCGTCGGCAACGTGCCGCACGCCGTGCGTGGCTGGCGGGCGCTCCGCGCCGTTGTCATCATTCTTGCTGTGACCGCCGCCGTGTTCGTGATCGGTATTTTGCTCGTGCCCAGCCTCGCTCAGCTCGGGCAGTAGGGCGGGACATGAGCCATATCCGCTTTGAGGGCGTGAGCAAGACCTATCGCGGCGCCATCGCGCTGGACCGGATCGACCTCGATGTCGAGCCGGCGGGCCTCACGGTATTCTCGGGCCCGCCGGGGTCCGGAAAGTCCGTGCTGATGCGCATCCTGATCGGCCTCGAAACACCGTCGGCCGGACGTATCTTCTTCGACGGACAGGATATCACCCACGTGGCGGCGGCCGAACGCACGATCGGCTATGTGCCGCAATCCTTCGCCCTTTTCCCGCACATGAGCGTGTTCGACAACATCGCCTATCCCATGGCGCTGCAGGGCGTTCCGCGGGCGGAGATCACCGCGCGCGTCGACCAGGCGGCCGGGATGCTGCGTATCCGCCCGCTCCTTGCGAAGCGGCCGAGCGAGCTCTCCGGGGGAGAGAAGCAGCGCGCGGCGATCGCCCGCGGCATTCTCAAAAATGCCGATATCTTCATCCTCGACGATCCGCTGGTTGGGCTCGACTTCAAGCTGCGCGAGAGCCTGATGGAGGATCTCAAGGACATGCGCGCGGAAATCGGCGCGACGTTCCTTTACATCACCTCCGATCCGCTCGAGGCGCTGACGATGGCCGAGCATCTCGTGGTGATGGACGGGGGGCGGCTCGTCGAGGCCGGGCCGGTGGATGCGATGTACTACGAACCGTCGCGCCTGCGCACCGCCGAGCTCGTCGGGTTTCCGCGATGCAACATCCTGCCCGGGCATCTGGATGCGCCGAGCCTGATGTGCACAACCGCGATCGGCACGCTCCGGATCGCGCTCGAGGACGGTGCCGTATCCACCGACGCGATGGTGGCCATCCGACCGGAGGACATTGCTCCCGCCGTCTCCGGCGCGGCGCCGCTCGGTGTCGGCGAGGTGGCGCTGGTCGAGAATCTCGGCTCCGAAGCGATCGTTTATGTTCGCTTCGGGAAGACCACGTTGGTTACGACGATTCCCGCTCAGGCGACGGCGCATGTCGATCTCGGCGACGCGTTTCCTTTCGTGGTCCGGCGCGGCGGCCCGATCGTGTTCGCCCGCGCGAGCGGAAGGCGCATGGGGCGCGCCATCGGCATGACCGCGGAGATGCGGAATGGCTGATGTCCGCGTGGAAGGGCTGCGGCGTCAGTTCGGTTCGCTCGTCGCGGTCAAGGACATCTCCTTCGTTTTTCCGCAAGAAGCCGTCACCTGCCTGCTCGGCCCGTCCGGTTGCGGCAAAACCACGCTGCTGCGAATGGTTGCCGGCCTTGAGCGTCCGACCGCGGGAACTATCCGCTTCGGCGATCGCGACGTGACAGCGCTTGCCGCGCGGCGGCGCGACGTCGCGATGGTGTTCCAGTACCCGGTGATGTACCGCACTCTGAGCGTGATAGAAAACATCGAGCTGCCGCTGGCGAACGACCGCACGCTCTCGCCAGCGGAGCGGCGTCGGCGCGTGGACGAGGTGATCGAGATCCTTCAGCTCGGTGATGCGCGCCGTCTGCATATCGATCGGCTGGATCTCGGGTCTCGCCAGAAGGTCGCGGTGGGCCGCGCGATCGCCCGGCGCGCCACCGTCACGCTGTTCGACGAGCCAACGACGAATGTCGATGTGCACGCGAAGCTGGCGCTGATCCGCGCCTTCAAGGAACTGCGCCGGCATGTCCGCCAGACGATCGTCTATGTCACCCACGATCAAACGGAGGCAATGACGCTCGCCGACCAGATCGCGCTCATGCACGAGGGTGAAATCACGCAGTGCGCGCCGCCGCGCGAGCTCTACGACGCGCCGAACAGCGAGTTTGGAGGCTGGTTCCTCGGCAATCCGGGCATGAATTTTTTGAGCGCGCGGGCCGCGCAGGGCGGTGGCTTCGTGGTGGACGGCGTGCCGTTCCCGCTCGTTGCGCCGGCGGCGGGGCTCGATGATATCCGGCTCGGCATCCGGCCGGAATATGTCCGCATCGCGACCGCCCCGCTGCCGGAGGGTGTGCCCGCGCGCGTGCAGCGCAGAGCAGTCGCGATCGGCGGGCAACATCTGGTCACGCTCGCCGTGGGTGGAAGTCGCATCAAGGCCAAGATCGCTCCCGTGGTGGGCCCGTCACGCGGTGTGCCCGAAATCGGCGCCGATGTCTTCGTGGTCTGCCCGATCGAGCACGCGATGCTGTTCCATCGCGGCGAGAGGCTCGCAGAGCCACCGCGGCGCCTTGCCTCGTCCCCAGGCGCCGCAGGCTAGACAATGGCGGCCGAGGGAGGGAGAGGATGCCGATCTTTGTCGCCGGTACCTGCGACACCAAGGGCCGTGAGCTCGCCTATGTGAAGGAACTGATCAATGCGGCGGGCACTGAGGCGGTGCTTGCCGATCTCTCCACGAGCGAACAAGCCTGCGAAAGCCGCCTTGGGACGGCGGATTTTTCTCCCGCCACCATTGCCGCCTTTCATCCGAGCGGCGTCACCGGCGTCTTCACCGGCGATCGGGGAAGCGCGATCGCCGGCATGGCCGACGCATTCGTGCGCTTCATCCTGAACCGAGACGACGTGACCGGGCTCATCGGGCTCGGCGGGTCCGGCGGGACGGCGTTGATCACGCCAGCGATGCGGGCCTTGTCCGTCGGTGTGCCGAAACTCATGGTCTCGACCGTTGCTTCGGGCAACGTGGCGCCCTATGTCGGGCCGAGCGACATCGCGATGATGTATTCGGTGACGGACATCGCCGGCCTCAATCGGATCTCACGCGTCGTGCTTGCGAACGCGGCGCACGCGATTGCCGGAATGACGCGTGCATGGCCGCCGGCGCCCGGGCGAGAGCAGAGCACGGACAAGCCCGCCCTCGGCATCACGATGTTCGGCGTGACGACAGCTTGTGTGACGAGGCTCGCGCAGAGTCTCGGCGAGACGTGGGACTGCCTCGTCTTCCACGCCACCGGGACCGGCGGGCAATCGATGGAGAAACTGGTCGATTCCGGTCTGGTGGCGGGCGTGATCGATGTCACCACCACGGAAGTGGCGGATTTTCTGATGGGCGGCGTCCTGCCCTGCGACGAAGACCGCTTTGCCGCCGTGAAGCGCACGCGCGTGCCGTGCGTCGTCTCGTGCGGAGCGCTCGACATGGTGAATTTCGGCGCCATGGACACGGTTCCGGAGAAGTACCGCCAGCGGCTGCTCTACCGCCATAACCCTCAGGTCACTCTGATGCGCACCACCGCCGAGGAGAACGCCCGCATCGGGCAATGGATTGCCGAGCGGCTCGATCGTTGCGAGGGGCCACTGCGCCTGCTGATTCCGGAGCGCGGGCTCTCCGCGCTCGATGTGCCTGGCATGGCTTTTCACGATCCAGCCGCGGACGCGGCCCTTTTTGCGGCTCTCGAGGCGGGGTTCCGGCCGAGCGCCAACCGCAAGCTCGTGCGTCTGCCGCTCCATCTCAACGATGAGGCCTTCGCGGCGGCGCTCGTCGCACATTTCACCGAGCTCGCTGGAGCGGCCTGAGATGAGCTCGATGACGCGCGCTGCCCTCGTTGCGCATTTTCACGACATGGTCCGGCGCGGTGTCCCTATCATCGGCGGCGGCGCCGGCACCGGACTTTCCGCAAAATGCGAGGAGAACGGCGGTATCGACCTCATCGTCATATACAATTCCGGCCGCTATCGCATGGCCGGACGGGGCTCGCTCGCAGGCATGTTGGCCTATGGCAACGCGAACGAAATCGTCCGCGAGATGGCAAGCGAAGTGCTCCCCGTGGTGCGGCAGACGCCGGTGCTGGCTGGAGTCAACGGCACGGACCCTTTCTGCCTGTTCGACATGTTCCTCGACGAACTCAAGGCGCTCGGGTTCTCGGGCGTCCAGAATTTTCCGACAGTCGGATTGATCGACGGAAATTTTCGCGCGAATCTCGAGGAAACCGGCATGGGGTACGCTCTGGAGGTCGAGCTGATCCGCCTTGCACGGCAGAAGGATCTCCTCACCACTCCCTATGTGTTCACGCCGGAGGAGGCGCGTGCGATGACCGCCGCCGGCGCCGACATCCTCGTTGCCCATATGGGTCTGACCACGGGCGGATTCATCGGCGCCGGCACGTCTCTTCCGCTCCCGGAATGCGTCGAACGAATCGATGCGATCGCTGCGGCCGCTCATGCGCTCCGAGAGGACGTGATCGTGCTCTGCCATGGCGGGCCGATCGC
>JASHRV010000008.1 GCA_030037175.1 Acetobacteraceae bacterium | reverse complement strand
GTTCTCGTGCTCGGATGTCTCCGCGCTGAGCGAGAGCGACTGGGATCGTCTGGGAGAGGTGCTTCTTCCCCATCCGGACCCCAATGTGCGCCAGGGAAAATACGCGGTGATGGTGCGCAAGCGCCGGATGTGCCCGATCGACCACACGGCATTGGACGGCAAGCCGGATTAGAGACCGTTCGAGAACGCGGGCTCGGGTGGGTCGGAGGCGCTGCGGGCGCCGGTCCGGCGCGGAACAGGAAGCCGCGGAAGATAGAGCCCCTCCCCTCGGCCGAAAATGGCGCTCGGAAATGGCGCCCGGAAATGGCAATTGTCACCTCGGGCCCCGGAATCGATAATGGCCCCTCCGAGCGCTCGGAAGAACCATCCCGGGAGCCCCGCCGCGTGTCGCTTATGATCGATCTTCCGAAGCATCAGCTCGGCTGGCGGATGGCGGTCCTGCCCTTCCGCAGCGTGGATGCTCCGGTGGGATCGCGGATCGCGCTCGGGATGGCGGAGGAGATTTCCTCCGCCCTGAGCCGCTTTCGCGCGCCGCGTCTGACCGCGAGCGCCACGTTCTGGGACGGCGCCGGGCTTGCCGCCGATGCTCTCGGGCGGTGCAAGACCTATCAGCTCGATTATGTCGTCTCGGGAACGATAGAGGTCGCCGGCGAAAAGGTTCACGTGGATATCAACCTTCTGGACGTCGTCTTCGATTTCGAGGTGATCTGGACCGAGCGTTTCGAGGGCAGGATCGGGGATCTCTTCTCCCTGCAGCACAGGATCGCGTCCGAAACGGTTTTTCAGGTCGATCCGGAGCTCTTTCAACGCGCCTCTTCCGTCGAGGCCCAGGCGAAGACCAATGTCGCGGCCGCCCATCACTGCGTGCTCGCCGCGATTCAGGGAATTTTCCAGCTGGACCGGCCGGATTTCATGAGCGCGCGCGCGCTTCTCACCCGGGCGATCGACCTCGACCCCGATTATGCCGCCGCCCACGCCTGGATGGCCTATTGGAACATCATGGCTGTCGGCCTGGGCTGGATGGAGAATCCGAGGGGCCTCATGTCATCGGCGGGCGCGAGCGCCGAGCGCGCCGTGCTCCTCGATCCTTTCGATGCGCGTGCGCTTGCCATTGCCGGCCATGTGAAGGCCTATCTTTTCCACGATGTGCAAAGCGCCCTTGCCCTGCATGCGCGGGCGATCGACCTCAACCCCAATCTGCCGATTGCCTGGACGCTGAGCAGCTGGTCCAAGATCTACAACGCAGAGCACGCGACCGCCATTCGCCATGCGATGACGTCCCAGTCTCTCTCCCCGCGGGAGCCGCATATCTTCCTCGCGGAGCATGCCTTGATGACGGCCAGATTCTTCAGCCGGCACCTGGAGGAAGCAGAGATGCTGGCCGAGATCGTGCTGGCGCAGAAGCCGGGGCACGCGCACGCTTCGGCGCTCAATGTCCGGCTTGCCATTCTCGGCCATATGGCGCGGAAGGACGAGGCGGCGCGCTGCCTCGCGATGCTGCGGGAGATCGACCCCGACGTGTCGATCGAGAAGATCGTGGCGCGGCCGCCGCTGAGGCCCGAGGACAGGGCCTTCTATATCGACGGCCTGCAGCGCGCGGGCGTTCCGCGGTAGGCCCGCGGCCGCGCTCTTCGCATTCGGCGGGGCCTGCGCGATGGGACGGTATGTCGGCGCGATCGATCAGGGAACGACCAGCTCCCGCTTCATCGTTTTCGACCGTCACGGCGCCATCGTTTCCGCCGCGCACAAGGAGCACGCGCAGATCTATCCGAGGCCGGGCTGGGTCGAGCACGATCCGCTCGAGATCCTGCACAACACTTACGAGGTGATCGGGGCGGCGCTGGCGCGCGCAAGCCTCACCTCCGCCGATCTCGCGGCGGTCGGCATCACCAACCAGCGCGAGACGACGATTCTTTGGGAGCGGGAGACGGGACGGCCGATCGGCAATGCGATCGTGTGGATGGATACGCGCAACGAGCGGCTCGTGCATCGCTATCGCGAGGAAGGCGGGCAGGACCGTTTCCGCGCCCGCACCGGGCTGCCGCTTGCGACCTACTTCTCCGGGCTCAAGCTGCTCTGGATCTTCGAAAATATCGCCGGCGCGCGCGCCCAGGCGGAAGCGGGCGAGGCGCTGTTCGGCACGATCGATTCCTGGCTTGTCTGGAACCTCACCGGCGGGCGGGCGGGCGGGGCGCACATCACCGATGTGACCAATGCGAGCCGCACGCAGCTCATGGATATCGCGCGCTGCGCCTGGGACGAGGAGATCCTGGCGGCGTTCGGGATTCCGCGCGCCTCTCTGCCGGAGATCGTGCCTTCGTCCTCGGTTTATGGCGAGATCCGTGCCGCGCCGCTGACGGGCGCGCGGCTTGCCGGCATTCTCGGCGACCAGCAGGCGGCGCTGGTGGGACAGGCCTGCTTCGCGCCGGGCGAGGCGAAGAACACCTACGGCACCGGCTCGTTCCTGCTGATGAACACGGGCACGCGGCCGGTTGCCTCGCGGGCGGGGCTGCTCACCACCCTCGCCTACCAGCTCGGCGAGGCGCCGGCGCATTACGCGCTCGAGGGCGCGATCGCGATCACCGGCGCGCTGGTGCAATGGCTGCGCGACAATCTGAAATTCTTCGAGGCGGCGCATGAGATCGAGGCGCTCGCGCGGAGCGTGCCGGACAACGGCGATGTTTATATCGTGCCGGCCTTTTCCGGGCTCTATGCGCCGTACTGGAAGGACAGCGCGCGCGGCGTGATCGCCGGGCTGACGCGCTTCGCGACCCGCGCGCATATCGCGCGCGCGGCGCTGGAGGCGACAGCGTACCAGGTGCGCGACGTGGTCGAGGCGATGGAGGCGGATTCCGGCATCCGGCTGGCGAGCCTGCGCACGGATGGCGGGATGGTCGGCAACGCGCTTCTCATGCAGTTCCAGGCGGACATCCTGAACGCGCCGGTGGTGCGGCCGAGGATGACCGAGACGACCGCGCTCGGTGCCGCGTACGCGGCCGGGCTAGCCGTGGGCTATTGGGAGAATATCGAGGATCTGAGGGCGAACTGGGGCGTGGACAGGATCTGGCAGCCGGCGATGGCGGAGGAGGTGCGCGCGGGATATTGCCGCTCGTGGAAGAAGGCGGTGCGGCGCTCGTTCGATTGGGTGGAGTGAGCGCGGCCGGCTCAGGCGGCCCTGACCTCGGTGAGAAAACTGCCGATGCGCTGGCGAAGCCGGATGGACTGTTCCGCCAGCCGCTTCGCCGAATCGAGCACGCGGCGGGCCGCGAGCCCGGTATCGCTCGCAGCACTCGTCACGCCGCCGATATTGGCGGACACTTCGCCGGTGCCGGTCGCGGCCTCCTGGATATTGCGGGCGATCTCGGCCGTTGCCGCGTTCTGCTCCTCCACCGCCGAGGCGATGGTGGTGGCGATGCGGTTGGTCTCCTCGATCGTGGCCGTGATCTGGCGGATCGCGGCGACCGCCTCTTCCGTCGCCTGCTGCATGCCGGCGATCTGGCCGGTGATATCCTCCGTCGCCTTGGCGGTCTGGCTCGCCAGCGCCTTCACCTCCGAGGCGACCACCGCGAAGCCCCTGCCGGCCTCGCCCGCGCGGGCCGCCTCGATCGTCGCGTTCAGCGCGAGCAGGCCGGTCTGGGCGGCGATCGCGCTGATGAGCTCGACCACCTGCCCCACTTTCTGCGAGGCCTGAGCGAGCCCCTGCACCGCCTGGTTGGCGCGGCCGGCATCGACCACGGCCTGCTCGCTCACCCGCGTGGAAATCGCGACCTGGCGCCCGATTTCGCTTGCCGTCGAGGAGAATTGCTCCGCGGCGGTCGCAACGCTCGCAACATGGGTCGCGGCCTGCTGCGAAGCGGCGGCGGCGGCGCCGGACTGCTGGTCTGTCCGCGCCGCGGTGCTGACCATGGCGTCGGCCGTGCCCTGCAGCTCGTCCGCGGCGACGGCCACGGTATCGAGGGTTCCGCTCACGTCGCGCTCGAAGCCTTGCGAGAGATCGGTGAGCGTGCGGGCGCGCTCTGCCTCGGCTTCGCGATTGCGCTCGCGCTCGGCCGCAAGCCGCGCCGCCTCGCTCGCCGTCGCCTTGAAGACGTCGAGCGCGTCGGCGATCGCTCCGATCTCGTCGCGACGGCCGGAATAGGGCGTTTCGATCGCGGTTTCGCCGGCGGCGAGGCGACGCAGGGCTTCGGCGAGCACCACCACCGGCCGCGAGATGCGGCTGGCGAGCATGAGCGTCATCGCGGCGGCGACGATGGCGGCGCAGGCTGCGGCGAGGATGAAGATCAGCCGTGCCGTGCGCGTCTTGGCACGGACGGCATCGATCAGCGCGTCCTTCTCGCCGACGACGACCCGGCCGAGAGCGGCCTGATCGCTCTCGAACGTGTCGTAGGCCTTCTGCGCGCCATTCATGTACTCCAGCGCGGCGAAGCTGCTTAAGCCCACCATCTCGAGCACCTTGTTCGCCGAAACGACATAGGCGCGCATGCTGGCCGTGATCGCGCTCACGAGGCCCTGGGTCCGCGGATCAGCGCCGAGAGCGGCGGCCATTGCCGAAACGGAGCCGGGCAGGCCCTTGAGATCGGCGCTCAGCACCTTGCCGAGCTTGGCCGCTTCCTGCTGGTTCGCGTTCGAAGCGCTGACGGAGGTGAGCTCGTAGAGACGCGCGTGAATGGCGCTGACCTGCCGGTCGAGCGCGGTGACCACCGCGACGCGCCCGAAAGCCTGGGTGTCGAGGCGGTTGAAGTCGGCGAGGTCGCTCTGCAGCAGCACGACCGCGAAAGCGGTCAGCCCGAGCAGGACGAGCAGCAGCAGGCCGGGTGCGGCCGACATCTTGACGCGAAGCGAGAGGTCACGGAAACGAAACTTCGTGAGGCGAAATGCCCGCACGGCACCGGCGGCTTCCGGGGCGTCCTCGATTTTATGGAGCTTCATAGCTGGCTCCGGATTGGAGGTTTTGAGACGCGAGCGGCCAAAGTGCGGTCGGAGCGTAAAAATTCCGCTAAGCTCGATATCCGCGCCGGCGGGCGGCGACTGGCATCAAGCTGGCGTCATGAGCGGATGGACCGGAGGAGAATGGCGGGCATGGAGGGGGAACCGAGGCCGATCGATCCGGCCGGCAATCTTTATCTGAGCGGCGCGTTCGCGCCTGTGGATGATGAGCTCGATCTCGTCGACCTGCCGGTGGCCGGGAAGATCCCTGAGGATCTGCGCGGCGTTTATCTGCGCAACGGGCCGAACGCGAAATTTCCCCCGCTCGGGAGCTACACCTATCCGCTCGACGGCGATGGGATGATCCATGGCGTCTGGCTTGCCGACGGGCACGCGCGCTACCGGAACCGTTACGTGCTGACCAAGGGTCTCCAGGCGGAGATCCGGGCGCACCGCGCCCTCTGGGGCGGGATCATGACGCCCGCCGCGCCGAGCCCCGAGCTGGCCGGGCCGGACCAGGACCCGGGCGGCGACAAGCTGCTGCCGGGGATCAACATCATCCGTCACGCGCACCGCTTCCTGGCATTGGCCGAGGGCACGCCGCCTTACGAGATGACGGAGGAGCTTGCCACGCGCGGGCGCTACGATTTCGCCGGCGCGCTGCCGCTCGGCATGTGCGCGCACCCGAAGATCGACCCCGCGAGCGGGGAGATGATCCTTTTTCGTTACGGGCTCGAGGAGCCGTATCTCACCTGGGCCGTGGTCGGGGCCGACGGGCGCGTGACGCGCCCGCCCGAGGTGATCGCCGAGATCGATCGCGGCTACATGATTCACGATTTCCTGATCACCGAGGATTATCTCGTGCTGGTGATCAATCCGGCCACGTTCGATCTCGCGCGCGCGGCTCAGGGCGCCGGCCCTCTTGCCTGGGAGCCCGAGCGCGGCACGCGCATCGCGGTTGTGCCGCGAAAGGATGATCGAGGAAAAATCCGCTGGATCGAGGCCGGCGCCTTCTGGTGCTGGCACTATGCGAATGGCTGGCAGGAAGGTGGGGAGATCGTCACCTGCTTTCCCTGGTGGAGCCATCTCAGCCTTGGCGTTCCCGGCGCGGCACCGGCAACGCGCAGCCTTGCCCGCGCGCGCATCGATCCGGCGGCGGGCAGCTTTCGTCTCGAGGTGCTCGATGAACGGCCGACCGAGTTCCCGCGCGTCGATGACCGACGCCAGGGACGCCCGACCCGCTATGCGACGTTCCTGCACGCGACACCGCAGGCGCTCGAGCATCGGACCTATGACGAGCTCTTTCGCCTCGACCTCGTGAAAGGAACGATCGCCGTGCACCGCTTTCCGGGCCAGGCGATCGGCGAGGCGGTCTTCGCGCCCAAGGCGGGACGGAGCGAGGAGGAGGCCGGCTATATCCTCACCTTCGCGACCGATCTGGCGACGCTGCAATCGACGTTCGTCATCCTCGATGCCGAGGATTTCTCCGCGGCACCGGTGGCGGTGGTGAAGCTGCCGCGGCGTGTGCCGCTCGGGCTGCACGGCAACTGGCTGCCGGCCCAGTCCTGAAGAGGGCGGAGGGATCGATGGCGATGCTGCGGCTCGTCGTGAGCTTCCTGCCCTGGATCATCCTCGCCGTGCTGGGGAACCGCTCGTTTTTCCTCTCCATCGTGGTGGCGCTCGCCGTCTCCGCGGTGGCGACAGGACGGCAGATCATCGGCCGGAACCTGAAAATTCTCGACACCGTCACCTTCGTTTTCTTCCTCTTCGTGGCGGTCGGCGTGATCGGATTCCGCTGGATGCTCCTTGCGATCTACATGTCGCTGCTCGTCAACGTCACGCTGACGGCGATCGCCTGGGGATCGCTGCTCGCCGGCATGCCCTTCACCATCCAGTACGCGCGCGAGCAGGTGGCGCCGGAATTCTGGCACACGCCCCTCTTCATCCGCATCAACCAATACATCACCGCGGTGTGGGGCCTCGATTTCTTTCTTGCCGCGCTCGTCTCGATCTATCGCCACGCAACGGGCGATGCGAGCCTGGTGTCTCAATATGCGTGGGTTCTCTTCTCCGTGGGTGCCGCACTCTTCACGGTCCGGTTTCCGGACTGGTACCGTGCCCGCGCGCCGAGGCACGCGGAGTCAGGCAGCGGCGGTACGGCCCTTTGAGCCTGCGGCGCTGAAACGGCGGGGATCGATCGCGGCGAGGACGCGGTGGACCGGGCCGGGATCGCGTCCCGTAATGAGATTTGCGACCAGCCTGCCCACGGCCGGCGCGGTCTGGATGCCATAGCCGCCCTGCCCGACGCACCAGAAGAAGCTCTCCTCCGCGCCGTCCCAACCGATGGCGAGGCTGCGGTCCGGGGTGAAGGTGCGCAAGCCCGCCCAGGCGCGCTCGACGCGGCGAACGGGTATCTCCAACGCCTGCTGCATGCGGTCTATCGCGATCGCGATGTCGAGCTCGTCCGGCTGGATGTCCTGCGCCTCCACCGGAGTCTCGTCCGCCGGCGAGACCATCAGCCGCGTACGCGCCTCCGGCCGCACGTACCAGCTGTGATCGACATCGTTGATCAGGGGCCATTGCTCGGTCTGGTAGGGCGCGGGGTCGACGATGACGCCGGTGCGGCGGCAGGGCGTGAGGCCGAGCGGCGCGATGCCGGCGAGGCGCGCGACCTCGTCGCCCCAGGCGCCGGCCGCGTTGATGAGGAGGCGGGCTCGGAAGACGGTGCCGCTCGTCGTATCGACCTCCCAGACCCCTGCGCGGCGCTCGATCCGGGCGGCGCGGCTGCGCAGCGCGAGCGCACCGCCATGGGCCGTGAGAATGCGCAGGAAGCCCTGGTGGAGGGACGCGACATCGATGTCGAAATCATCCTCCTCGATCGCCGCGGCGACCGCGTAGTTCGGCTTGAGCGCCGGAACCATGGCCCGTGCCGCCTCGATCTCGATCGGCTCGAGCCCTTCGACCTCAGCCAGCATTTTATCGAGTGCGGCGGTCTGATCGGAGGGCGCGAGGAAGAGCACGGGACGGCGACGGATCAGCGGATGCTCGGCGAAGCCCGGCGGCGGCTGATCGAAGAAGCTGCGCGAGAGTCCGGTCAGCGCGCGGACATCGGGCGGGCCGTAATTGAGAATGAAGATCGCGGCCGAGCGGCCGGTGCTGTGGTAGCCCGCCGCCTCTTCGGCCTCGACCAGCGCCACCCGGTGATCGGGTGCGAGATGCGCGGCGGCGGTGGCACCCGCCATGCCCGCGCCGACGATGATCACGTCGAAGGTCTCGGTTTCGATCATGCACTGCACAATCCGTGATGCGGCGCGCTCTTACAACCCCTGATCATGACGCGCGGCGGGAAAGGTGGCACCATGAAGCGCCTGGGCGCGCATGCGCGCCTGAGACCGGACAGGCGGCGCGATGGACAAAAGATTTATGACCGACGCGGAGCTTGCCAATCCCATCGCCGACCGCCTCGTGCTGCGGGGCGTTGCGTGGCGCGAGGCCGCGTGATGCCGCGTGGCGAGCCCGACATGCCGGTGCCGGGCGGAAACGAGCCGCAGGGCTCGCGGCGCGGGGCGCTGATCGCGTTGGTCGTGATCGTCGCGATCATCGCCGGCGGACTCTTTCTCTGGGATCGGATCTCCCGGATGGCGGCGATTCAGGATTGCGTCGCCCAGGGACGCAGCAACTGCGCGCCGGTTTCCACCTCGTCCGGGCAATAGGGCGTTCTTTTTCTTCGGAAAAGACTTTTTTCCGTTTTCCGGACCCAACACCGGCTCGGGACCCCGAACGACGGGCAAAATTTCTTTCGTTCTTTCTCTGAAGAAAGTGAAGAAAGAACGGCCTCCCTGCATGCCGCACGATGCCTCCCACCGGGGTGTCGTGGAAGATCGGTGACACGCTCCGGCGGCGGGGAAACGGCGGCTCAGCTCCCGTGCACGTAGCGGCCGGGCGCGTCCGCGAGCGCGGGGTAGCCGCGCTCCGGGGCTCCGAGCGGCGGTGGCGGGATTTTTCCTTCCGTGCCCGCGGCGGCGAGCCATTCCTCCCAGGAAGGCCACCAGGAGCCTTCGCGCACCGGCGCCACGGCGGCCCAGGTATCGGGATCCATGTAGCGCTCGCCGCGGGCATGGGTCATGAGCTGGAAAGAGCCGATCCTCGAGCCGATCCCTGGGCTGATCCCTGGGCCGGGCGGATTGACGATGCCGACATTGTGGCCGCCGGAGACGAGCGCGAAGGTCACGTCCGTGTCGGCGAAGAGGCTCAGCTTGTAGACCGAGCGCCAGGGCGCGATGTGATCGCGCGTCGTGCCGACGACGAAGAACGGCACGCGGATGTCGCGGATGGCGATGACGCGGCCGTCCACCGCGAAACGGCCGGCGGAGAGCCGGTTCTCGATGAAGAGGCCGCGGAGATATTCGCTGTGCATCCGCGCCGGCATGCGTGTTGCGTCGGCATTCCAGGCCGCGAGCGCTGTCATTTCGTCCCGATCGCCGAGCACGTAATTGCGGATCAGGCGCGACCAGACGAGCTCGTTCGAGCGCAGCGCCTGGAAGGCGCCGGCTATCTGGCGGGTATCGAGATAGCCTTGGTCCCACATCAGGTCCTCGAGCAGCATGAGCTGGCGCTCGTCGAGGAAGAGCATCAGCTCGCCGGCTTCGACGAAATCCGTCTGCGCGGCGAGCAGCGTCATGCTGGCGAGGCGCTCGTCATGATCGCGCGCCATGGTCGCCGCAGCGATGGTGAGGATCGTGCCGCCGAGGCAATAGCCGCAGGCGTGAATCTTGCGCTCGGGGAGCACGGCCGAGACGGCGTCGAGCGCCGCCATCACGCCGTGACGGCGATAATCGTCGAGGCTCACGTCGCGATCCCGCGCCTCGGGGTTCTTCCACGAGATCATGAAGACCGTGTGACCCTGCGCGAGAAGGAAGCGGACGAGCGAGCTCTCCGGGGTGAGGTCGAGGATATAATATTTCATGATCCAGGCCGGAACGATCAGGATCGGCTCGGGATGGACCTGATCGGTCTCCGGCGCGTACTGGATCAGCTCCATGAGCTCGTTGCGGAAGACGACCTTGCCTTGCGTGGCGGCAACGTCGCGGCCTACGGCGAACGCCTCCGCGCCGGCGGGCGGCCTGCCCGCGAGCGCGCGGTCGAGATCCTCGATCCAGTTCGACGCGCCGCGGGCAAGGTTGAGGCCGCTCTCCTCGGCCGTGCGGCGGAGAATGACCGGATTGACCCAGGGCAGGTTGGATGGCGCGAAGATGTCGATGAGCTCGCGCATCATGTAGCTCACTTCGCTTTCGTGGCGCCGCTCCAGGCCCGGCAGATCGCGCGTCGCCTCGAGCCAGCACGACTCGGCGATCAGATAGGCCTGCACGATGGCGTTGAACGGAAACTCCGCCCAGGACGCATCGGCGAACCGCCGGTCGCCGGGCGCGGGCTCCATCGGCGGCGCGTGGGGGCGGCCCGTGGCGGCGCCGGGGAGCCAGAGGCCGAGGCGCGCCAGCATCATCGTGGCGCGGAGTGCCAGGGAAAGCTGCTTGCCGGGCGCCGCCGCCAGATGGATGGCCCAGTCGGCCCAGGCATCGGTGATCGCGATCGGGGAAATGCCCTGGGTGAGGCGCGCCTCGATCGCGCGCAGCATCCGGTCGAACGTGCGGAAGCTTGGCGGCTCCGGTCCCCGAAGCTCGGCGCTCCCGCGCCGCGTGCCGGGGCCGGACGGGCGGGTCCGTGCCGTCGCGCTCAGCGGGTGGTCCTGGCCGGCCGGGCCGTTGCCGGCAGCGCGGTGAGCATTTCGGGCCGCGGCCATTGCCGGCCCATCTCGCTCAGAAGGCCGAGCCCGGCCGTCTGGCAGCAGGTTGCGTCGGCCATCAGCCGCTGCATCGCGCCCGCGAGCCACTCCTGCTGCGCGGCCGTCACGTCGGACGGGCTGCGCGCGGCCCGCAGCCGCTCGATCAATTCCTGCATCGCCGTGCATCCGGCCCGGCGCCGCTCAAGGGCCTCGACGGTGAGCGCCTCGAGACGCTGAAGAAACGCCGCCTGCTGGCCGAAGGCGTTTGCAAGGCTTTCGAGAAACGGCGTGCCGAGCGAGAGCGCGGTCGCAAGCTGCTGTTCCGTCATTCCGCTCAAGGCCCCAAAATCCGGCATGGTGTTCATGACCTGCTCCATTCGTGTCGCACCCGGATCAATGACAATTCTCTCGCGGACGCACCGGGAAACGCCGACCCGTTGAATCGCATGCGGCGCGGTGCGCGGCGTTGACTCATGTCAATGTCGGCGCGGCCTGCAACGGGGGACGCTGGCTTCTGGGCGGGTTCCCGACACGCGCGGTGGGAGATCGCATGGAGAATCTTCTGCGCACCGGGGTGCTGATCGCGCTCCTGACCGCGCTTTTCATGGCGGTGGGCTATTGGATCGGCGGCGGAGAGGGAATGCTGATCGCGTTCCTGATCGCCGCGGCGATGAATTTCACGGCCTACTGGGCCGCGGATTCCGCCGTGCTCGGCGTTTACGGGGCGCGCGAGGTGGGCGAGGCCGAGGCGCCCGGGCTGGTCGGGCTCGTGCGCGAGCTTGCGGCCCGCGCCGGGCTGCCGATGCCGAGGGTGTACGTGATCGAGAGCGACCAGCCCAATGCCTTCGCCACCGGCCGCAACCCGGAGCATGCGGCGGTCGCGGTCACCAGCGGTCTGCTGCGCGATCTCCCGCGCGATGAGATCGCCGGCGTGCTGGCTCACGAGCTTTCCCATGTGCGCAACCGCGACACGCTGACGATGACGATCACGGCGACGCTTGCCGGCGCGATCGGGATGCTCGCGAATTTCGTCTTCTTCCTGGCACCGAGACGCGGCAGCGGGCGCAACAATGCGTCTGTGGCGATCGCGAGCCTGCTGATCCTCCTTCTCGCGCCGCTCGCGGCGACGCTGGTTCGGCTCGCGATATCGCGCACGCGGGAATATGCCGCGGACGCGGCGGGGGCGGCGATCACCGGCCGCCCGCTCTGGCTCGCCGATGCGCTGGCCCGGATCGAGGACGTGGCGCGGCAGGTGCCGAACGAGGCTGCCGAGCGGAATCCGGCCACGGCGCATCTCTTCATCGTCAATCCGTTGAGCGGCGGGAACCTTGCCGGCCTCTTCTCGACCCATCCGCCGATCGCCGAGCGGATCGCCCGGCTGGAGGCGATGGCCCGGGAGCGCTCGCCCTGGTGATGGTCCTTGGTGATGATCCTTTTGGAATGGGACCCTGAAACGGGAATAAGATCGGGCGTCGGGGTGTTCTCCGAGGTGAAAAGCTGCCGAGGGGGATCGTGGAGAGCGAGTTTCGCCGCGAGCTGGCCGCCCTGTTGCCGCGCCTGATGCGGTTCGCGGTCGCGCTCACTCGTTCGCGCGACGAGGGCGAGGATCTGGCGCAGGCGGCCTGCGAGCGCGCGCTCGCCCGCGCCGGGCAATGGCAGCCCGATACGCGGCTCGACAGCTGGATGTTCCGCATCACGCAGACGATCTGGCTCAACCGGCTGCGCGCGCGGGCGGTGGGCGAGCGCTACCGGGCCGAGCTCGCCCGCGGGGAGGCAGCCGCCTCGGCACCGCAGGCGGAGGAGCGGCTGATGCTGACGAAGGTCGCCGAGAAGGTGCTGGAGCTGCCGGATGAGCAGCGCATCGTGCTGATGCTGGTCACGGTGGAGGGACTCACGTACCGCGAGGCCGCGGAGATCGCCGGCATCCCGATCGGGACCGTCATGAGCCGGCTGGCGCGGGCGCGGCTCGCCCTGATGAGCGCGCTCGGCGAGACGAACGGGGCCGAGCCCGGCAACGTGGTACGGATGGCAGGGAAGTGGCAGAGCTAGATCGATATCGCCGGACGAAGGCAGTCGCGTGATGAGCAGCGGCAATCGCGCCCTGGACGAGGGAACGCTGGTCGCATTCGTGGATGGCGAGCTCGACCCTGCCGCCGCGCGCGACGTCGCGCGCCTTCTCGCCGAGGACCCGGTCGCGCAGAAGAAAGTGCAGCTGCTGCGCCGTTCCACCGCGCTCGTGCACGCGGCCTTCGCCGGTCCGGAATGGGAGGAGGTGCCGCCGCGGCTTGCGCGGCTCGTCGCCGGGCCGCCCGTGCGGCGCGAACCGGACCCGAGAGGGAGGCGTCAGTTCGGGATGGCGGTCGCGGCCTCGGTGGCGGCCATCGCCGGCATTGCCGGCGGCCTCGGCATCCATGCCATCCTCGCGCCGGAGCCGAGCCCGGCCGCGCACCTGATGGACGAGGTCGCGGAGTACCATACCGTCTTTGCCCGCGAGTCGCACGGCTTCGACATTCTGCCGGCAAGCGCTGCGCCGCGGATCGAGAGCTGGTTCGCCGACGTGCTCGGGCGCCGGATCAGCATCCCCGATCTCGGTTCCTTCGGCCTTGCCTTTCGCGGGGCGCGGCTGCTTGTCGTCGGCGGCCGTCCGGTCACCCAGTTCCTCTATGCGGCGCGGGGCAGCTCGGCGCGCGCGCCCCGCCACCCTTTCGGCGTCTGCGTCACCGCCTGGCCGGACGCGGACCAGACGCTGACGACCGCGCGGCGGGATGGGGTCGGCCTCGCGCTCTGGGCGCGCGATGGCTACGCCTATGTGCTCGTGGGGTGGATGAAGGCGGCGGAGCTCGACCGCATCGCCGAAGCGATCCGCCCCGCGCTCGAATCGGCCTGATCGCACCTGATCCGCGGAATAACCCGGCCCGGAAAGTGTTCTTCCTCCCGATGGCGGGGACCACGGCGCGTGGCTTCGCCCCCTGTAAGGACCTGTAAAGGAGGAGAACCGATCATGGCCGGCAAAGCGACCGCTGCCGCTTCCCTGAGCCTTGCCCTGCTGCTCGCCGCGACGACAGCGGCCCTTGCCGACCAGGAGAAGCTCGTGACACACGCCAGCAGTTCCTACGGAACGTACCTCTCCGACGATGATGGGCATGCCGTCTACATGTTCACCGCGGACCGCAAGGACATGAGCAGCTGCCAGGACGCCTGCGCCAAGGCCTGGCCGCCGATGATGACCTCGGGCGCGCCGCTCGCCGGGCCTGGCGTGAATGCGGCCCTGCTCGGCACGATTTCGCGAGATGGCGGAATGCAGGTGACCTATGCCGGCATGCCGCTCTATTATTTCGTCGGCGACAGGGCGGCCGGAACCACTGCCGGCCAAGGCATCGAGCATTTTGGCGGCAAATGGTACCTCGTCGCGCCAGCCGGCCAGAAGATCGACGACGACGCGGCCAAGAAGACGGGAACCTGGTGACCCCCTCCCTTTCCCCCCGCCCCCGGCGCGCCTTCGGGCCGCCGGGATGGCGCCGATACGCGGGCCTTGCGATCGGGCTTCTGCTCGGACTCGTGGCCGGCGGCGTCCCCGCGTCCGCCGGCCCGCTCGATTACCTCATCAGCCAGCATTACGGAACGATCGGCTTTTCCGTGTGCCAGCTCGGCATCTTCAGCGTCGATGGCCGATTCACGCGCTTCGCCGGCCGGCTCGCGATCGACCAGCAGCACCCGACCGAGACGCGGATCGACGTGACGATCGAGGCCGGCTCCGCCGCGATGGCGTCGTCGGATGCCGTCTCCATGCTGCGCTCGCCCGCCTATTTCGACGTGGCGCAATATCCCGCGATCCATTTCGTGAGCAAATCCATATCCCAGGTGGCGAGCGGCAGCTTCGTCATCCATGGGAATCTCACGATCCGCGGGATCACGCATCCGCAGGCGCTCGAAGCCACGCTCGTCAACGAGCAGGACCCGCCGAGCGGCCCGACGATCGCCGATTTCCGCGTCACCGGAAACCTTCTCCGCTCCGCCTACGGCATGACGGCCAACCAGAACTTCGTCGGCAACAAGGTGCATCTCGCGATCTTCATCCGGCTGACCCTCGACTCACCGGCGCATGGGAGCTGAGGCCCCGCCGGCGCGCAGCTGGACGCGCGCGCAGCGGGCATTGCACTGGTGGGATGCGGGGTTCGTGCTGGCCGCATTCGCGATCGCCTGGGTGATGGTGGGCGTTCCGCTTGCCGAGCTGCTGCTGAAATTCGTCCTTTTCCAGGTCCACAAGACGCTGGGGATCCTGGCTTTCCTGGTGGCGCTCGCGCGGCTTGGCCTGCGCGCCGCACGCGGCCGGCCGGCGGAGGATACGGCGCTGCCGCCGTGGCAGGTTCGGGCGGCGGTGGGCGCGCATGCAGCGCTCTACGTGCTGCTGCTCGCGACCCCGGTGCTCGGCTACCTCACGGCCTCGCTCGCGCCGCTGCGCATTCCCACACTTTTCTTCGGCGTGATCCCGCTGCCCGCCCTTACCGGACCGGACAAGGCCTGGTTCGCGATCGTCTTCGCCTTGCACCGCGTGTGCGCGATCGCGCTCGTTCTGCTCGCGGCCGGCCATGCGGCGGCGGCGATCCGCCATCATCTGCTCGGGCGGACGGTGCTCGTGCGGATGTGGAGGGGCTGACCCCGCACGCACTTGCGGGTACGCTCGCCCCGAGGGGGCGCAGCGTCTGCGACTCTCAGGGCCGGAAGAAGACGCGGTCGCGGGAGGATGCGCATGCCGGAGGACCTTGCCGGAACGGTGGGGGGCCGGACGGACGGGCTGTTCGAGCGGGATCTGCCGCCGAACGCCGTCAACCACGCCGCGCTCTCGCCCTTGAGCTTTCTCAAACGGGCGAGCCGGGTCTGGCCCGACAAGATCGCCGTGATCGACCGCGGGCGGCGCTTCACCTACCGCGAATTCGCTCTGCGCTGCCGGCGTCTGGCCGCGGCCTTGCGCGGGGCCGGGCTCGATCCGGGCGAGGCGGCGGCCGTGCTCGCGCCGAACGTCCCTGCCCTGCTCGAGGCCCATTACGGCGTGCCGCTCGCCGGCGGCGTGCTGGCGCCGATCAACATCCTGCTCGATGCGGCGTCCATCGCCTTCATCCTCGATCACGCCGAGTGCAAGCTGCTGATCTTCGATGCCGAACAGAGGGCGAAGGTGCGCGAGGCCGTGGAGCGGCTCGGCCGCGCGATCGCTCTGGTCGAGATCGCCGACCCGGCGGTTGCAGAAGCCGGAGCGGCCGGGACGGTCCAGGGGGCCGTCGAATACGAAGAATTCCTTGCCGCCGCGGAGCCGATGGGCTGGGCGCTGCCCGCCGATGAGTGGCGGGCGATCAGCGTCAATTACACCTCCGGAACCACCGGCAATCCCAAAGGCGTCGTCTGCCATCATCGCGGCGCCTATCTCGGCGCGCTCGGCAACGTGATCGGCTTTCATCTCCGGCCGGAGAGCATCTATCTCTGGACGCTGCCGATGTTCCACTGCAACGGCTGGACCTGCACCTGGGCCGTCACCGCGGCCGGCGCGACCCATGTCTGCCT
>JASHRV010000063.1 GCA_030037175.1 Acetobacteraceae bacterium | reverse complement strand
AGGAACACCAGCCGGTCGTTGCGCGGGCTCGACTCGATGTAGCAGCCGGCGCAGGTGATATTGCAGAGCGTGCCGGTGTTGAACCAGAGCGTCTGAAGCCCCGCGAGCGCCACCTCGGCATGGGGCTCGCCATGCACGGTCCGGCGCCGATCGGCGAAGCGGCGCGCCGCCGCCGGCCCCGACTCGCGCCCCACCTTGAGTCCCACCTCGTCCGCCGCCGCCGCCTCGCCCCAGACCACCGGCGCGGGGTCGAGCGCGCGCCCCGTCGCCGCCTGCTCCTCCGGCGGCAGGATATCGAAGCTCGGCCAGATCCCCCGCTCCAGCGCCGCCGCATATCCCTCCGGCAGCCCGACCGCCCGCATCGCCCGCGCCGCGCGCCCATGATCGTAATGGAGCGGCAGGTGCCGGATCGAAATCCCGCTTTTCTCAGGCACGAGCAGGCTGAACCATCCCCGCGCCGTTCCGTCATTGGCCGGCAGCCCGATCGCCCCCGCATTGTGCCAAAGCCGCGCCCCCACGATCCGCGTGAAGGGCAGCCCGCAATGCCCCCCGATCACGCCATCCACCCCCGCCCCCGCCAGCTCCGCCGCGATCTCCGCCTCCGGGGTCGAGGCGAAGACGAAGCGGTTGATCCGGCTCGGCGCGCCGTGAACCACGAGCAGAAGCCGCCCGCCGATCTCGAGCAGGATCCGCCGCGGCAGCCCCGCCATCCAGCGCCGCGCCGCCGCGTCCACCGCCGCGTCCGCATGGGCGAACCAGGCCTCCGATAGAAGCGCGCATTCGGAGCCGGGCGCGAATCCGCAGCCGCAATCCGCGGCCTCCGCCGCCAGCGCCTCCTCGCAATTGCCCATCACGGTCGCGATCCCGGCCCCGCGCACGAGCCCGATCACCGCCAGCGGATCGGCCCCGTAGGCCACCACGTCCCCGGTGCAGATCATCCGCTCCGGCGGCACGCCGAGCCGCGCGGCCTGCCCGAACAGCGCCTCGGTCGCCTCGCGGTTGCTGGTGCAGCCTCCGAAAACCAGCACCGGCCCGTCGGCCACGATCCGCGGCGGCTCCGGCGCGCCGATCCCCGCCCCGTCAGGCATGCGGGGTCTCCGTCATGCCCTCCGGGGCGATCGCCTCCAGCGCGAGCCCGCGCCCCTCGATCCCCCCGCTCCACCGCCAGATCAGCATCGCAGCGACCCCGAGCAGCCAGAACCCGGCGAGCAGCATCAGCGCCGCCTCCATGCTCTTTGCTCCCACGGCCCCGATAAGGAACGGAGACATCATCGCCCCGATCCGCCCCACCGCGACAGAGGCCCCGATCCCGCTGGCGCGGAGCGCGGTCGGGAAAAGCTCGGAGAAGGTGGGGTAGGCCGCGATCCAGCTCCCCGTCGCCAGCAGGTTCACCAGGGCGAAGCCCGGCATCAGCACGCCCGCCCCCAGTCGCGTCGCGAACGCGAAAACCACGGTCGCCGCGGCGGTCGCGAGATAGAAGCCCAGCACGGTCCCCTGCCGCCCGGCGCGGTCGAGAAGGAAGGCCGCGGCGAACCCACCCGCGAGCGCGCCCACGCTTCCCGCCAGATAGAAAACCGGCAGCCGCGCGGGCGGCAGATGCAGCGCCGGCAGCACGACGAGCGGGAGGAAGGCGAAGAGCCCATAATAGCCGGAGGCCTCGGCGAAATCGAGCACCGCGCCCAGCGCAAGCCGCCCCGGATAGCGCCGCAGCAGCAGCCTGAGCGCCCCTCTCTGGCTGCCCTGCGTCGCCTGCCAGCGCGGGCTCTCCGGCAGCCCCCGCCGCAGCCAGGCGGAGGAAAGCGCGATCAGGCCCCCGAAGGCGAAGACCACCCGCCAGCCGATCGCCTCCGGCAGCGCCGAGAGCACGAGCCACGCCAGCAGGGCGGCGAGCAGGCTCCCGAGCGGCCAGAAATTCAGCATCAGCGCCGAGGCAAAACCCCGCCTCCGATCGGGCGCGATCTCGGCAACGGCGGCATTGATCGCGGAATACTCCGCCCCGACCCCGATGCCCGCGATCAGCCTCAGCGCCAGCAGCGCGGCGAAATCGGGCGCCGCGGCGGTCGCGAGCGTCGCGACCCCGTAGAGCACCAGGCTGCCCAGGAAGATCCGCCGCCGCCCGAACCGGTCGGCGAGCACGCCGAACCCGGCCGCGCCGATCATCAGCCCGGCGAACCAGGCCGCGAGCACGACGGACATCGCATCCGCCCCGAGCCCGAAGCGCGCGCTGAGCGCCCCCAGCACATTGCCGATCAGCGTGACCTCGAAGGCGTCCATGGCCCAGCCGATCCCGAAGAGCAGGACGGCCATGGTGTGCAAGCGGCTCCAATCTGTGTCGGGCTCTGTCATGGCGCGATCCTTCTCCGGACATCTGCCATACGTGGCCGGGCGGCCGGCGGAGGCATAAGAAAATCTTATGAAACCGCGGAAGCCATAGAATCCCTGCTTGTGTCCAAATCCCCTATACGGATTGTCCAATGCGCGGGCGGTGGACCCTGACCCTCCTGGTGCTCGCAATCCTTGCGGGGCTGGCCGTTTCCCTGGCTTTCCGCCATCCGCCGCTGCCCTCGCTTTCCTCCCTCAAATCGCATATGCACGCCCTTGCCGCGTACAATTCTTTTCGTCCATTCCAGGCCGCGTTTTTCTTCGCCGTCATCTGCGCGGGCTTCTCCGCGCTTCCCCTTCCCGGCGCGGAGCTCCTCGCCGTTGCCGCCGGCACCATGTTCGGCCTCGTCGAAGGCACCGTGCTCGTCGCCCTCTCCGTCACGCTCGGCTCCTGCGGCGCCTTCCTCATCGGCCGCTTCCTTTTGCGCGGCGCGGTCGAGCGCCATCTCCGCCCGCGCCTCACCCTTCTCGCCCGCGGCCTCGAGCGCGAAGGCGCCTTCTATCTCTTCGCGCTCCGCATGATCCCCGCCATCCCGTTCTTCGTCGTCAATGTCGCGATGGGCGCCACCCCGCTCCGGCTCGCAACCTTCGCCTGGGTCAGCGCGATCGGCATGCTGCCCGCGATCGTGGCCTATGTGAACGCAGGCCGCATGCTCGGCCGGCTGCAAAGCCTCTCGGGCATTCTCTCGCCCGGGATCCTCGCCTCGTTCGCACTCCTCGGCCTCCTGCCGCTCGCCGCCCGCCGGCTCGTCCTGGCCTGGCGCCGCCGCCGGGCCTGATTGCCCTTACCGGCGCGCGAGCGCGCATTCATGGTCCTGCAGCGCCTCCCCGCTGCCGAAATTGCCAAGCACGGGATCAGCGTGGTCGGCGAGCAGGACGAAGCCCGGCTTTCCCGCGAAGACGGCCCCGGCAACGACGAGCGTGTAATCGCCCATATGCGCCCGCACCCCGGGCGAGGAGTCCGCGAGGAGAAGGAACGGATTGACGCCCGCGAGGTCGGGCGCGACCAGCCGCCTCGCGATATAGCGCTCGCCGGCGAGCAGGACCGGGAACGGAGCCCAAGCATCGGAAATCCCGGCGAGGTGCGCCGCAAGCGCGTCGCGGACATCGGCGCGCAGGCAATCGATATGGACGTGAAGCTGATTCTGGCTCCGGCCGAAGACGGAATTGACCGCGAGCGAAAGATCCTGGCGCGAAAGCGGCGCCGGCGCCCGCGCCTTCGTGAAGCGGCGGGCTTCCCACGCATCCTGCATATAGTCGGGCGCACCGGGCGCCAGCAGCTCCGGGCTTTCGATCCCGGTGATGCGGGCGGTCGGCAGAAGCAGGAACTGCGTCGCGCCGACGATATCCTTGAGCACGACATAGCCTGCCGCCAGATCGACCAGCGCGCACGGCGCGGGATCGCCATGTTGCTGCTCGTTCGGCACGCAGCGGTCATGAACGATGTGCCAGAGCGCCGAGGGGTCGGATGCCCGTGCCGTGCCGACAAGAAGAAGGACGAGAAGCAGGGCGAGCCTCACGCGGCGGACCGGCCGTCGAGGAAGGCGAGCAGCGCGTCGCGGAACGGAAGCAGGCTTTTGTAGCGCGTGGTCTCCCTCGGCAGGGCCCGGATCGCGGCCGCGAGCCGTGCGGCGATGCCGGGCCGGTCGGAAATCGCGGTGATCGGGTACTGATGGATCTTGATCGTGAAAAGAACCGTCGCGAGCCCAGGCAGGCGGGAAAGGGTCTGCCGCTCGACGCGGAGCCAGAGCTTTTCGGGCGTGATGGCCGGATCGGGCTCAATGCGGCCATGTCCGTGCGGCTGGAAAAGGGCTGGATCGTCAAGGATCGACCAGTTGAACCGCTCGACCAGCCGCCCCGGCTTGAGCATTTCCATGAAGCGTTCGACCGGAGCGCCAAGCCGCTCGGCGAAGAACGGCACGGGCGCATGGATGGCCCCGATCGGTCGGCCGAGCTTTTCCCCGAGCCGCCAACGCGTGGGGAAGCAGAGCATGGCGGCCGCAAGCCGCGGGCCGGCCGGGTCGGGCTCCATCAGGCAGAGATCCTCCTGCACGAGGCGCCCGGCGAGTTCCAGCGGATCGCAGGGCAGCGCGGTGAGATCCCATTCCTCTCCGGTCAGGCGGTTGAGCAGGCGCTCGCCCGCGCGGGAGAACCATTGCGGGTAATGCTCGGGCAGATGAGCGGCGAGCAGCGCGAGCGTGGCCTGGCGGGCAGGCTCGGATCCCGGAAGCGCGGCGAAGACCTCCGCGTGGCGTTCGGCGAGCAGGCGGCGGCGGAGCGCCATCTGCTCGGCATAGTCGCCGTCGATCTCAAGGAGAGCGGAAAAGGGTGCGGCGACCAGGCCCATCGCCATCCGCCAGGGACCCGCCTCGAAAGGCAGGTAAAGCCGGGGCGGCGGGGGCTCGATCAGGCCGGGCGCGTCCATCACCGGCAGCGTAACCCGGGCGCCGCCTGGGGCAAGGCGTCGCTTGCCGTGGGCACCCCGAGCGATTATCCGGCCTCAGCATGAATTCGATCTTCCGCGGCGAGCTTGCTTCGTCGGCCGGGCGACGGCTCGCCTGGCTCGACAGCCTGTTCGTCGATCACGGCGTCTTTCGCCTGGCGTGGAGCAATTTCGCGCCCGTGGTGCCGGGACGCCTCTACCGCTCCAACCATCCAACGCCGGGGCGTCTGGCGCGGCAGGCGCGGCGGTATGGGCTCCGGACGGTGATCAATCTCCGCGGCGAGGCGGGCAACGGCTCGGACGCGCTCTCGCGCGAAGCGGCGGCGCGGCTCGGGCTCGCCTTCGTCGATCTCGCCCTCGAAAGCCGGGGCGTTCCGCAGGCCGCGCGCGTCCTGCGGCTGATGGAGGTCTATCGGACGATGGCGGAGCCGGCACTGATCCACTGCAAGTCGGGCGCGGACCGGACGGGACTCGCCGCCGGGATCTTCCTGCTCGCCGAAGGCCGGAGCGCCGATGAGGCGCTGGCGCAGCTCTCGCTCCGCTTCGGCCATGTTCGCCAGGCGCGGGCGGGGGTCCTGGATGCGTTTTTCCTACGCTACCGCGAG
Organism: Acetobacteraceae bacterium; assembly: GCA_030037175.1. Taxonomy (GTDB): domain Bacteria; phylum Pseudomonadota; class Alphaproteobacteria; order Acetobacterales; family Acetobacteraceae; genus JAKAWQ01. The sequence goes on along the minus strand of JASHRV010000063.1, from coordinate 1,465 downwards.
GCGGGAGCAAAACCCTTCGCAGCCTGGCTCAGGGACGAATACGACGAGGAGGCGCTCCGGCGGGACTTTCAGGCCGGCCGCCTGGCCTCTTTCATCACCGATCGGGTTCTGGCGCGCGAATGAGCGGGAGAGGCGACATGCGCGAAGAGGGTGTTCTCGCGGTTCTGGACATCGCCGACTGGGGCGGCCCGATCGACCCGGCAGAGGGAAGGCGTGCCACCCACGCGCTCGAGGAAGGGCGGGTGCTGTTCCTGCCGGCGCTGCGATTTGCGGTGGAGGAGAGCGAGAAAAAATTTCTTTCGGCGGCGGCGCTCGCGCCCGGTCGAAAGAATATCAGCCTCGATCCGGCAAGCGGCGCGTGCCAGGGAAGTCACTATGCGGGCGAGGAGGCGCAACAGTTGGGGGCGATGCTGGATCGCTTCGCCCGCCAGGCGGAGGCGCTGATGCGGGCGATCGCGCCAGGCTATGCGGGCGCGCTCCGGCGGGCGCGGACGAGCTTCCGCCCGGCCGACATCGAGGACCGGGCAAGCTCGGTCCGCAAGGACGATCGGCTGCTGCATGTGGACGCTTTCCCGACTCGGCCGACGCGAGGCGAACGGATTCTCCGCGTGTTCAGCAACATCGCGCCCGACGGAGCGGAGCGGCGCTGGGAAGTGGGAGAGCCTTTCCCGGACTTCGCGGAAAAATTCCTCCCCAGGGTCACCACGGGATGGGCGGGCTCGGCTTGGCTGATCGAGCGGCTCGGCCTGACCAAAGGCCGGCGCAGCGCCTATGACACGATCATGCTCGGGCTTCATGATGCGATGAAGCGGGACGCACGCTATCAGGCGGAGGCGCCGCACGCGGCGCTCTCTTTCCCGCCCGGCACGAGCTGGATCGTTTACACGGACCAGGTGCTTCACGCTGCCCTGGCGGGGCGCTTCGCGCTCGAGCAGACCTTCCATCTGCCGGTGGCTGCGATGGCCGAGCCGGAGCTCGCGCCGCTCCGCGTGCTGGAGCGGCTCAAGGGCCGGGCGCTCGCCTAAAGCGGGTGGGATCGCCCGCGCTTACCCATCCCGCTCTCGCTCTATTGTTCTGTCGCGGGATTCAGGCCTTCGGGCAGGCCTCCGGCGCAACCCCGACTCCTCCCGCCCCGCCGGGCGTGAACGGCGGCACGGCAACAGGCCCGGGCTATTCCGACGCGACCATGACCCGGGCCGGCCACGCGCTGCGCGACGTGCCCAGCTGCTGAGCGCGGCCGGGATTTCCCCGACAGCGCAGTAGCCGGAGCCGCGGTCCCTCATTCGTGACTACCCCTTCGGCCGAGCCCGCGGCTAAACCGGCTCGGCCAAGCGCTGCGGCTTTCCAACGCAGCCCGGAGCACCGGGATGCAGCGCGGCGGAGGGAATGCGTGATGGCAAGAACCGCAATGCGGGTGATGGTGACCGCAGGCGGCCTGTTCCTGGGCGCGGCTTGCGGTGCCAGC
>JASHRV010000062.1 GCA_030037175.1 Acetobacteraceae bacterium | reverse complement strand
AGCACATGCAGAATGCCGCTGATCACCCGGCGGTCATCCACCCGGCGTGCGCCAGGGCGGTTCTTCGGCAAATGCGGCTCAAGCGCCGCCCATGCCTCGTCGCTCAGCCAGTCCAATTCGCTCATATCGATCTCCCGCAATCGATGTCAGCGAATCACAACACTACATACTCATCAATATGTTGATCAGGTTTTCAGCCCAGGGATGGCTGTACCTATCTAAAACTCCTTCAAGAGCTGAGCTCTTGGGGCTCCGTTCCATGGGCGTCCTATTCACGAACGTGGCAGGCAACCAGGCTGCCGAAGGTGGTTAAGTGGAGCTCCGGGCGTTCGTTGCGACAGCGTGTAATTGCGTACGCGCATCGTGGGTGGAAAGCGCAGCCCGAAGGCGGGCTGATCGGGCTCGGCACTTCTCCCTCGATGACCGGTCGGTCGCGGGGAGTGCGCGGGTTCGGCAGCGGAGCAGCGGCGAGCAGCGCTTCTGTGTAGGGGTGCCGAGGCGAAGCAAAGAGAGTTTTGCTATCAGCAAGCTCGACGATCCGACCGAGGTACATCACCGCGACACGGTGGGCGATGTGCTCGACCACACCGAGGTCGTGCGAGATGAAGAGGTAGGCTAGGCCGTATTCGTCTTGCAAATCGAGCAGCAGGTTAAGGACCTGGGCCTGAACCGAGACGTCGAGTGCACTCGTTGGTTCGTCGGCGACGATCAGGGCCGGACGCAAGCTGAGTGCACGAGCGATTCCGAGCCTCTGGCGTTGCCCGCCCGAAAACTCGAACGAGTGCTTCCCGAGCGCGTCCCTGCCGAGCCCGACGCGTTGGAGAAGAGAGAGGGCACGTTCACGGCGCCCCTTGGCGGAGAGCCGCTCGTAATTTTCCATCGGCTCTGTCACGATCTGCTCCGCCGTGAGCCGCGGGTTGAGAGAGGCCGAAGGGTCCTGAAAGATCATTTGTGCGCGCCGGCGGAGTGGCCGCATGGAAGCGGCATCGAGTGCTGAGACGTCGGTGCCTCCGATCAGAATCTGGCCGGCGGTGGGCTCGATCAACCGCAAGATGAGCTTGCCGACAGTCGATTTTCCGCAGCCCGATTCGCCGACGACGCAAAGGGTCTCTCCGGATGCGAGGGCGAAGGAAACATTCTCCACCGCATGCACCTCGGCGCGCGTCCGGCGAAGCAATCCGCCCTGGATGGGGAAGCGCTTCGTGAGGCCTTGCACCTCAAGGACAGGCGCGGTCATCGGGCGGTCTCGGCCGTTCGGAAGCAGGCGGCACGGTGGCCGGGTGCGAGGGCGAGCATGGGCGGAATTTCGGTGCGGCAACGATCGATCGCGATCGGGCAGCGTGGAGCAAAGGCGCAACCCACAACCGGCTCGCGAAGCGAAGGTACCGTGCCCGGGATTTCCGCGAGCCGAGAGCTGGAAGATGAGCGATGGGGGATCGAAGCGAGCAAGCCACGCGTATAGGGATGAGCCGGGCGGTCGAAGAGCTCGATGACTGGCGCCTCCTCCACGGTACGGCCTGCATACATGACGATGATGCGCTGGCAGGTCTCGGCGACGACGCCAAGATCGTGCGTGATGAGCATAATCGCCGCGCCGATGCGCTCCTTCAGCTCAAGCATCAGACGCAGGATCTGCGCCTGGGTGGTGACGTCGAGGGCGGTGGTTGGCTCGTCGGCGATTAGGAGCTTCGGGTTGCAGGCAAGCGCCATGGCGATCATCGCCCGCTGGCGCATGCCTCCCGAAAACTGGTGAGGGTAGTCGGCAAGTCGGCGCGGCGCGTCCGGAATACGCACCAAGCGGAGCATTTCCGCCGCGCGTGCCTGCGCGGCGGAAAGCGAAAGATGCTGATGGATGCGCACCGCTTCGGCGATCTGCGCCCCGATGGTGTGAACCGGGTTGAGGCTGGTCATCGGCTCTTGGAAAATCATCGCGATACGGTTGCCGCGGATGGCGCGCATCTCGGCCTCCGGAAGAGCCAGCAAGTCACGACCCTCGAACAAAACCCGGCCGCTCACCACTCGCGCGCCTTTGGGGGGCAGAAGCCGCAAGACCGAGAGCGCAGTCACGCTTTTGCCGCAGCCGGACTCGCCGACGATTCCGAGCGTCTCGCCGGCTTCTATCGCGAAGCTGACGCCCTCCAGCGCGTGTACCGTGCCTTCGCTGGTGGAGAAGTGCGTCCTCAGCTCCTCGATCGCGAGCAGCGGCTCGGCGGCACTCACTGGCGACGCGAAAGTCTGGGGTCGAGCCGATCGCGCAACCCGTCTCCAAGCAGATTCACCGCGAGCACAAGCAGGGCGAGCGCCATCCCAGGAAAGAAAATCGTCCAGGGGGCGAGACCAAGATAGAGCTGTGAAGAGGCGATCATGTTGCCCCAGGTCGGGATCGAGGGCGGCACGCCGGCACCCAGGAAGGAGAGCGATGCCTCGACCAGGATCGAGGAAGCGCAGACATACGTTCCCTGCACCGTCAGTGGAGCGAAGGTGCTGGGCAAGATGTGACGAATCAGGATCTTCCGCGTGCGCGCGCCGCCGGAGATCGCCGCTTCGACGAAGGGTTGCTCACGTGCTGAAAGAACGATTGCGCGCACGAGCCGCACCTCACGCGGAAGCTCTGGAAGCAGGATGGCGACGATGACAATGCCGACCCCGCCATTGGTGAGGGCCACCAGTGCGATCGCCAGCAGGATCGAGGGGATCGCCATCAACCCGTCCATCAGGCGCATGATCACAGCGTCGAGATGGCGGTAATAACCGGCGAACAGCCCGATCAACATGCCGCCCGCAACCGCAAGGACCGCTACCGAGAAGCCGATCGCAAGCGATACCTGCGCGCCGTAGAGGGTGCGGGCGAACACGTCGCGGCCAAGATTGTCGGTCCCGAACCAGCAGAGCGCCGAGGGCGCCTCGAGCCGGACCATCGGGTTCATGGCATTTGGATTTCCGGCGATCAGCGGCGCAGCGGCGGCGAGCACGACCATGAGCAGGACGATTCCGCCGCCGATCGCAATCCTGACATTGCGGCGAACAAAGCGGACGAGCCCTACCGAACCAGGGACGGAGAGCACGGCGGTCAGCGCGTCCGACATCGTGCCCGTCAGTAGCGCACGCGCGGGTCTATCAGCGCGTAGCTGAGATCGACCAGCAGATTGATGATCACATAGGCACCAGAAAAGATTACCATCACGCCCTCGATGATCGGGTAGTCGCGGTTGGTGATCGCATCCACCGCGAGGCGGCCGACGCCGGGGATGTTGAACACTGTCTCGGTGACCACCACACCGCTGATGAGAAGCGCAACGCCGATGCCGATCACCGTCACGATCGGCACGCCGGCGTTCTTGAGCGCGTGATGAAACAGTACCGCGCCGCTCGAAGCTCCCTTGGCGCGCGCGGTACGGATATAATCCTCCGCCAGGACCTCCAGCATGCTGGCCCGGGTGATGCGCGCGATCAGCGCCACATAGGCAAGGCCGAGCGCAATAGCTGGCAGGATGAGGTGTGACAGCCAGGGCCACACGCCCGCCCGGAGGGAAACATAGCCCTGCACCGGCAGCCAGTGCAGCCGGATGGCGAAGAGATAAATGAGAAAATAGCCGACGACGAAGACCGGGGTTGAGAAGCCAAGCGCGGCGAAACCCATCAGGAACCCGTCGAGCCATCCGCCCGCCTTCCAGGCGGCGAGCACGCCGGCGGCCACGGCGAGGACGACGGCGAAACCGATCGTGAGTGCCGTAAGCGAGATCGTGGCCGGCAATCGTTGCCCGATCAGCGTGATCACTGGCGTGTCAGAGAAAATCGAAATCCCGAAATTGCCGTGCAGAAGATGCCAGAACCAGCGCACAAACTGCACGCTCAGCGGATCGGAGAGGCCGAGCTGGCGGCGAATAGCGAGAATCTGAGCCGGCGTCGCATTGTCTCCGGCGATGATAGCTGCCGGATCTCCCGGGGCGATATGCAGGAGAAGGAAGACAAAGACGCCGACCAGCATCATCACGAGAATGGTCGAAAGCAGGCGACGGACGATGTACCCGGCCATCCGCGCGCGGCCGCTTCCGCCTCAGCTCTTCGAGACGTTCCAAAACGGGATGATGTCGGGCATGCCGATCACGCCGTCTACATTCTTGCGCATTGCCGCAGGACTTACCCATTGGCCAAGCAGGACCATCGGCACAAAGTCCCAGGCGACGGCCTGCATCTGCCGGGCGATCGTCTGCTGCTCGGCCAATGTCCCGACTTGCGCCCACTTCATCCTGAGCGCTTCATATTGTGCGTTCTCCGGCCAGCCAAACCAACCTTTCTTGCCGTTGGCGAGGAGGGGAGTCGCCGTGATCGGGTTGCCGAAATCGTAGCTTGAGCCATAGGTGATGAAGATATCCCAGCCACCTTTGTCGTCCGGAGCCTGAACGGCGCGCCGCGTGACCACCTCACCCCAAGTCGAAGCAGCGAGCTCTACATTGATGCCGATTTCCTTGAGCCAGCCGGCGACGAGCTGCGCTGAATTGTTCATGAAGTCGAAATCGGTCGCCTGCAGGACGATGACCTTCTCCCCCTTGTAGCCGGCGTCCTGGAAGAGTTGCTTCGCCTTGGCGAGGTCGGGCGCGGCCTTGAACCAGCCGATATTAGTGTCATTCGTCATCGGTGTGCCGTAGCCGAAAAGCGATTCCACTTTGTGGTAATATTGCGGGTTGCCGAAGGTCGCCTTGAGGATGGCATTCTGGTCAATCAGATAGAGCATTGCCTGCCGCGCCTTTGCATTGTCGAAAGGCGGGTGCAGACAGTTGAGGCGCATCATCCCGACATTGCCGGACTTGTCGAGCACACGGATCTTGATGTCCGGATTGGACTGGAGCTGCGGCAGAAGATCGAGCGGTGGGAGCTCGAAAAAATCGATCTCGCCGGATTCGAGGGCGGCGAGCGCCGTCTGATCGTCGGTGATGTTCTGCCAGATCACCCGATCGAGTTTCACGACTTTCCCGCCGGCGAGACCCGAGGCAGGCTCGGATCGCGACACGTACTTGGTGAATTTGTCAAAGACATAACGGCTGCCTGGGCGTGTCTCGTCCTGGTTAAAAACGAAAGGACCGCACCCGATATGCTCTTTCACCTGCTGGAACGGGTCTGTCTCGGCGTCCTTTGCACGCATCATGAAGCAGTCGGGAGTGTTGGTGGCCGCGAACGCCGGCACAACGAGGCCAAGCGGCTCCTTGAGCACGAGAACGAAAGTCTTGTCATCCTTGGCTGAAAGATCCTTGGCGTACTGCATGATCAACTGGCCGCCGCTGTTGCGCACCGCCCAACGCCGGATCGAGGCGACGCAATCGGCCGCCGTGACTGGCGTGCCGTCCTGCCAGAGGAGGTCGTCGCGAAGCGCAAAGCTATAGGTGCGCTTATCAGTGCTCAGATCCCACTTGCCGACCATCTCCGGCTGTGGCTGAAAGTTAGCATCAAGCGCGAACAACGTGTCGTAGACCATCGCACCGTAATAGGCGGTGATATTCGCGGTGGTCCAAATGGGATCGAAAGAGCGAAGATCGCCCTGCATTACGGCATTCAACGTGTTAGAGCCCGTCGCCGCCCGAGCTGGCCGAACGACAGGAGCTCCGGTCGCCATCATACCCGCGGCCACGCCGCTCCGCAGCATCGTCCTGCGGGAAATCGTCATATCCGTCTCCCTGATATCCGGCTCAGCGGCGCATGTGCTAACATTGCCACAGTAGGTTGCCGTACGTTGCCCTAGTTTGCATCTCTTGGGAAACGCTAACACTCGGTTTGAGAAGTCGCAATATCGGGCCGCTAAGCCACCTCACTCGGAAAATGAGGCCGTGTGTGGTCTCTTCATCGAGCGGTCCGGCGGCGTTGACGTAGAAAACTTTGTGTACGACCGAGCCGAAGGTCGCCATAAAATGGTTGCTGGAATTGACGGGGAAGATTTTGCGGTCGCGTGGATCGATATCGAGGTTGGGAGAGTTCAAAGCTGAGCGCGTGGGTGCGCTTCTCGATCAGCACCACTTCAACACCCGCTACCCAGATCGCCGCGCAATCGCCGAGCGGAACCTGGGTCGGACCGAAGCTCTGCCAGCGGTCGCGCTTGAGCGCCACGACTTGCATCACAGCATCGATCGGCTGACCCGACGCGGGGCCGATCTTGCCGCCGAAACGCAGAGGAAAGCGTGCGTTCTCGCCCGCATCGAAGCAAAGCTTAACGCCGATTGGATCCCAGACCGGCCCGACCGCCGCCCGTTCCACTCCCCGATCGAGCAAGCGTCTCAGAATCGTCGTATTGTCGAAGGGAGCGCCGCCGCCCGCATTGCCCGCCGGGTCGGCGAGCACGACCGGCTCTCCGGCCGCAGCCAGAGCAGCATCGATTGCAGCATCCGGGGGAAAGGTAGTCCGGTGCGGTCCGTCCGCGCATCGCCACGGACTCGGCTCCGAGCCGGCTCGCGACTCGGTCCGCTGCTCCCTTGTCCTCGTCCGCCACCACCAGCACCCGCCCGGGGAACTGCGGAACATCTGGGGAGAGAAAGCAATGACAGACCGAAGTCGGAAGAATGCCTTCCTTGGCCTCAAGCGTCGTGATGCGATCCACGAACCAGCGCATCATCGGCGACGTGGTCGGATAGCTTCCTATCTGCGGGAGTCTTAGAGTGACATAACCGATGGGACCTCGCCGCGGAGCGTTCGAAGAACAAGAATGAGCAGGCCATCGGGCCGCTCTACCACATCTGCACGCGGGAATTCTTTATAGAGCACGATGATGTCGGAGAGGCGCATCCGCTTGATCGTGAGATGGCAGGGAGGATCGATCTTGATCCCGATCACCATCCGCGAGCCAACCAGGTCGCGCACGCGTTCGATGATATTCCCTTCCACGTCTTCATAGCCATGGACCGCTATCCCCCATGCAGGCCGAACAGCACGCCGTCGACGGGCAAGGCTGCCTTGATCTCCGCAAGAATGGCATCGCACATGAACTCGTAGTCCGCACGCTGGGTTAGGCTGGCGAGACCCGCGGTAAAACAGCTTCCCTCGATCAGCGTAAATTCCCCGACAGCCGCCCGGCGCCAGGGACCTAGCTGTTCGATCCCGGGTTTTGATGGTGCAATCTTTTCACAAGCGTGGAAGGAAGCACTATGGGCCAGGTTCTGCATGGGAGCGCCACAACGACAGCGGCGATCCGTCGAGCGATACAGCATAGTCAAGAGAGCCTGAGGGTTCTGGCGAAGCGCTACGGGATCAACCAGAAGACTGTCGCCGAGTGGGAGCGCCGGGCATCGGTGGCCGACATCCCGACCGGCCCGAAGGATGTCAGGTCCACCGTGTTGTCGATCGAGCAGGAGGCAATCGTCGTCGCCTTCCGCAGGCACACCCTGCTGCCGTTGGACGATTGCCTCTATGCCCTGCAACCGACCATCCCGCAGCTGACGCGCTCGTCGCTGCATCGCTGCCTGCAGCGCCACGGCATCGGCCGTCTACCCGATGTCGAGGGCGACAAGCCGGTAAAGAAGAAGTTCAAGCCCTACCCGATCGGGTTCTTCCACATCGACATCGCCGAGCTCCGCACCGCCCAGGGCAAGCTCTACCTGCTCGTGGCAATCGATCGGACATCCAAATTCGCCTTCGTGGAGCTGCACGAGAAGGTCGCGCGCAGGACGGCTGCCGACTTCCTTCGCCATCTCATCGCGGCCGTCCCCTACAAGATCCACACCGTGCTGACTGACAACGGCACGCACTTCACCACGCCCGGCAACACCAGCTCAGCCGCACCCGATATCAAAGCCGCGATCGAGGCCGGAGAACTTTTCTGGGCCCATGCATTCGAATACGCCTGCGCTCAATGCAACATCGACCATCGCCTGACCAAGCCGAAACATCCGTGGACAAACGGCCAGGCCGAGCGAATGAACCGGACCATCAAAGACGCAACCGTCAAGCGCTACTTCTATGAGACGCACGACGACCTACGCACACATCTCAACGACTTCGTCTCAGCCTACAATTTCGCACGCCGGCTCAAGACCCTCAAAGGCCTCACCCCATACGAGTTCATCTGCAAAGCCTGGACAAAAGAACCACGCCGATTCATCCTCAACCCGCTCCATCAAATGCCGGGACTAAACATCTAG
>JASHRV010000061.1 GCA_030037175.1 Acetobacteraceae bacterium | reverse complement strand
ATTTCGGGATCGATGCGCGTACCGTGCTGCAGCGGGCGCGAAGCCGGCTTCTCGCCTGCCAGGGTTTGGGCGAGCTGGCAGGCGCGGAGGCGCGGGCCAGCCTGGAGACGGCGCGGGAGCTCAGGCACAAGCCAACGATCGCGATGGCGTTGGCGGTTTCCTGCGACACGGCGTGGATATTGCGCGACCGGAACACTCTCGGCGAGGCTTCGGCAGAGCTCGTGGCGATTGCCGCCGAGCAGGGATTCCGGTTCTGGCTTGCGCGCGGCAAAGGCTATCGCGGATGGATCGCGGCGGCGGAGGGGCGGTTCGAGGAAGGCTGCGCGCTGCTGGAGGATGCGATCGCGGGGCTGAGCCGGAGCGGCATTCTGCTGTTCGGTCCGCATATGCGCGCGATTCTCGCCGATGTGCAGGCGGAGGCGGGGCGGAAGGACGCCGCGCTCGCTCTGCTCGACGAGGCGCTCGGCATTTCGCTGCGCACGGGCGAAGCCTGGATGGAGGCGGAGCTCTACCGGCGCAAGGGCGAGCTCATGCAGGACGACGGGGAAGCTGCCGAAGCCTGCTTGCGGCGGGCGATCGGGATTGCGCGCGGCCAGCCGGCGAAACTGTTCGAGGAGCGCGCGGCGGCGAGCCTGGAGCGGCTTGCGTTCGCCATGGCTCAGGAAAACCGCACTTGCTCTTTGGTTTCCCGAGCAGGTTCACGCGATCAGCCGATTCCGTCCGATCGCGATCTGCTCTAACGCGGCGGCGCCCGGTCGGCTGAGGGGCGGGGTCAGGCTGCGTTCAGCTCCGAAAGAAGCGTGCGGGCGGCGATGAGGTCCGGGGTTTCGAGGCCCTCGCTGAACCAGCTATAGACGGGAGCGAGCGTGTCGCGTGCCGCCGCTTGTTCCCCCCGGCCGCGCCAGAGCGTGGCGAGGTCGATCGCCGCGCGCAGCTCCCAGAGCTTGGCGCACTGGGCTTTGGCCTTTTCGAGGCTGGCGAAGAGGAGGTCGAGCCTTTCGTCCGGAGTGGTGGTGCAGAAGCGCGCCTGCAGGCGGAGAATTTCCGCCTCGCACCAGCGTTCGCCGGTGGTGTTGACGAGCTCGGCCGCGCGCTCGAGCCGTTTCACGGCGCCGGCGATATCGCCCGCCTCGCCCTCGAGCTCCGCAATGGAGGCCATGAAGAACGGCAGCAGCGCCCAGTGCCGCGTGGTGTCGAAATGGGCGATGCAATCCTGGGCGCGGGTGAGGAGCGATGCGTCTCCATCGGGGCGGAACGATGCCCAGGCCTGGAAAATGACGCCGTCGCGCGAGCCCTTGAAGGTCTCGTACTGGGTGCTGACCGAAGCGAGCTCGCGGGCGAGGTCGGCCACACCTTGCCGGTCCCTTTGCATCATGCGCGCGACACAGGCGCGGCGGAGGCCGAGGACGAGGCTGACGACATGGTCGATGCGCGCCGCGTGCCTCAGCCCTTCGAGGCTGATGGCGGCGCCTGACTCCGGAAGCCCGAGCGCGGTGAGGCAGATGCCGAGAATGGTGCAGACGGAGACTTTCGGATCCCGCGTCGTGAGGCCGGATTCGGGACCGTCGCGGGCGAGATCGTACATGGCGAGGAAACGCTGCATCTCTTCGCGCGCCTCGATGAGGCGGCCGGCAAGGAGATGCGCGAACCCCGCCGAGCGCCGGGCCATGAGCAGCGCGTGCCGGCTTTCGGCTCGCTGGCCGACAGAGACGAGCTCATCCGCATAGAGGATGATCCGCTCGGTTTCCGAGTGGGTGAAATGGAAATTGAGAAGCCCGTCATGGACGCGGACCAGCTGGTCCGGATGATCGAGGGCGAGCGAGACTTCGCGGGCGCGCTCGAAGGTGGCGCGGACCTCCTCGCTGCCCGAGCCGAGATGATCGATGAGGGCGCGGCCGAGCGAGACGAGGAGGGAAAGCTCACGCCGGGTCCGTTCGGCAGATTCGGGGAGCTTGTGCAGCTCGCGAAGCGCGTTGCGGAGATGGCTCGTCATTTCCGCGAGCGCGAAGCGGCCCGTCGTCTGCTCGGCCGCCTGGAGGTAATGAGCGAGCGCGCGGTCGGCGAGGCCAGCCTCGGAGAAATGCCAGGCGATCACTTGCGGATGCCGCGCTTCCATGCCTGCGGCGCCCTCCTCGAGGATTTCCGCGACGCGGCGGTGGATGGCGCGGCGGCGGTCCCGAAGCAGGGAGGCATAGGCTGCGTCCTGCAGGAGCGCGTGCTTGAAGGTGTAGGTGGCGTTAGGTGGCCGGCCGCGGGCGATGACGAGGCCGGCCTCGACCAGCTCACCGAGCGCGCGCTCGATCTGCGGTGCCGGGGATTGCGACAGCGCCTGGAGAATTTCGAAGGAGAAATCGCGCCCGATGACCGCGGCGGTTTGCGCCATCTCCTTGCCAAGGGAAAGCCTATCGAGGCGGGCCATGAGCGAGGCCTGAAGCGATGTCGGGACGGCGTCGGGCAGAAGGGCATCCCCGGTGGGCCCGGCGTCGCGATCCTTGCGGAAATCCCGGTCCAGGACTGTCTTTGTCAGCTCCTCGATGAAAAGCGGCACGCCATCCGCATGCGCGATGATGCGGTCGACGACGTCCTTGGGAAGGCTCTGGTGGAAGATGACCTCCTTGACGAGGGCGGCGGAGAAGCGCCGGTCGAACCCGTTGAGATGCTGGACCGTGACGTTCGAGCGGGACGACCATCCCGGTGCGACGCCGGGACGGGTGGTCACGATCAGCAGCATCGGAAGTCGTTCCGCGTGCTCGACCAGGAGGTCGAGGAGGCCGAGAGTGGTGGGGTCCGCCCAGTGCATGTCCTCGAGCACGGCGAGGATGGGCGTCCGGCTGGCGAGCGCTTCGAATTGACGGAGAATCGCGGCGAAGGTCATCTCCTTCCGCCGCTGGGGCGAGAGCGAATCGGGCGTCTTGTCCGCGGGGTCGGGGATCGAAAGAAGATCGGCGAGCAGGCGCGTGTCGTCCGGGGACGAAGCAGTGGGGAGCGTGCGCCTCAGCTTCTCCCGCTTGACCGCGGGCGCATCGCCGCGCTGGAAATCGGCCCTGCGCTCGATGTGGCGGATGACGGGATAGAGCGGCGTATCGCGATGGTGGGGAGAGCAGGTGAAGCGGATGCGCTGGAAGGAGCCTGCGGGAATTTTCTGCTCGAGCGCCATGGCCAGGCGCGACTTGCCGATGCCGGGCTCGCCCGCGATCATGACGACGCGGCCTTCGCCGGTTTTGATCTGGTCCCAGCGGCGCACGAGCAGATCGAGCTCTTCGGTCCTGTCGACGAGCGGGACCTGGCCGCGGCGCAGCGCCTCGAAGCGGTTGTCGGTGGCGCTTTCGCCGAGCACTTCCCAGGCGCGCTCGGGCGCGCTGCGCCCTTTCAAGACCCCAAGGCCGAGCTTCTGATATTCGAAGAGCCCGCCGACGAGACCGTGGGTTGCCTCGGAGATGACGACGGTGTTGGGATCGGCGGCGGCTTGCAGGCGTGCGGCGAGATTCGGCGTATCGCCGACGGCGGCGGATTCGAGCGAGGCACCGAAACCGATGAGATCGCCCACCACCACGAGGCCGCTCGCGATGCCGACGCGCGAGCCGAGCGTGCCGGCGGGGCCGGCCACCGTGGCAAGGCGGCGCACGCCTTCGACGACCGCGAGCCCGGCGCGGACGGCGCGTTCCGGATCGTCCTCGTGCGCGTGGGGATAGCCGAAATAGACGAGAACGCCATCGCCCATGTAGCGCGCTATGAAGCCGCTGAACTGCATGATGACGGCGGCGACGAGGCCATGGAAGGCGACGATCACGTCGCGGAGATCCTCGGGATCGAGGCGGGTTCCGAGCGAGGTCGATCCGATCAGGTCGACGAACATGACGGTCAGCAGCCGGCGCTCGACCGTGGATGGCGTGGACGCGTTGGCGGGCGCGGGTGCCTGGAGCGGGCCGGCGCTGCCGGCGACCAGGGGGCTGCCGCAGTCACCGCAAAAGCGCTTGTCGGCCGCGTTCTCCCCGCCGCAGGTTCTGCACTTCCAGGGAAGCGGCGAGCCGCAATCGCCGCAGAATCGGCGGCCTTCCGCCGCAGCGGCCCCGCAGCGCGCGCAGATCATGCGCCACCCCCTGCGGCGATGGCCCGACCCCTCGCCTTTCCGCAGAAAACCAGCCGATTCGCTCGATGGAAGCGCACGCGCCCTCCTGCACGGCCAGGCAACGAATCCCCCTTGGCCTCTGCGCCGGGCTCGGGTAACCTTAGCGCGTATCTATTGAAATCAGCAATCATCAGGAGGCGGCTATGTGCTTCGTTTCCGTTTCAAAAGGAGAGAAGAGCGGCCAGGGGGATACGTATAAGCACGTTGTAAAAGATTACATTCACACTGCCCACCTTACCAAGGACAAGCTGGACGAGCTTGCCAAGCTTCTCAATGTGCCGAAGGCGACTTCTGACAAGTGGAAAGCGGGCAAGTTTCACATCGTTCACGAGCCGTGAGATAGGGAAGACGCGAAAGACGCTCGCGTCGCCATGGAAGGAGCGGCGCTTGCCACCGACACCAAAAGGGCGTCGGTGTTGCGGCGTGCACCGGTGCTCGAGGCGAGCCGCTACGTTGCGGCTCCCGGGCTGGAAGGCGATGTCTGCGTCTTCGAGCTGAGCCAGGACGCCGCGCCGATCGTCGTGGAAGCACCGTCGGGGCGCCATGTGATGGTAGCGCCTGGCGACCGGTTTCTCGCCGCACCCGGCTACCGCGAATCGACGCGCTGGGTGGTTGGCGGCGTGCCGGACGGCGGCCTCGTGCCGGGCGAGGCGTATTGGGTGCTGGCAGATGCCGGGATCGTCGGCACACTGGTCGGCGATTCGCCGCGCGAGAAAGCGCATCTCGGCGCGGTTCGCTATCTGGGCGCGGTCCGCGACGGCAGCGGCCGGGGCCTGAATATGCGGCAATTCGCGGTCGCGACCGAGGCCGGCGCGAAGGATCGCGGCGCGCCGCTCTACCTTGTGGTCGGCACGTCCGCGGAAGTGGGCAAGACGACCGCGGGGATCGCGATCATTCGCTCGCTGCGCCAGCAGGGGAAGGCGCGCGTGACCATGCTGAAGGCGACGGGCACGTCATCGATCGCGGAGCTTTCGGCCTATCTGGATTTCGGCGCGGCGCGGGCTTTCGATTGCGTCGATTTCGGCCTGCCCAGCACCTATCCGTCCGATCGCGCCGGCATGGAAGAATTGTTCCACCAGGCATTGGATGTGTGCCTCTCGACACCGGCTGACGCCGTGCTGGTGGAATGCGGAGGAGACGTTCTTGGCGCGAATGTCCCGACATTTCTCAAGAGCCTCATGGCACGGCGAAGCGAGGTGAAGGTCATCCTTGCGGCGGCCGATGCGCTTGCGGCGCTGGGCGGCAGGACCGTGCTGCAGGAGATGGGGATCTCCATCGATCTGATCACGGGACTCTGCACCGACACGCCCACGCTCCGGGCGCGCACGGAGAGGCTCTGCGGCATACCGGCGATGAATTTGGCGCGGCAGGGTTCCGAGAGCGCGCGCATTTAGATCGTTCTCTTTTGAAAAAGAGGGCCAGAAAACTCCTATCCGCTTTTCGTCCGTCGTTCGGAGTCCCGAGATGCGGCCGGGTCCGGAAAACGGGAAAAGTCTTTTTGCTTCTTTTTCTTCAGAAAAAGAAGGCTCTTCCTTCTCAATGCGTCATCAGAGTGCGCGGGGGCGGACGCGAGCGCTGAGAGCCCAGAATTCCTTGGTGCGCATCACGGAAATATCGTCGCAGACAGTGGCGAAGGCCGCGTGCAGCTCGTCATCGGTGGGGTAGTTCTTGATGATTTCGAACCTGATGCCGCTGGCGAGCGTCCGCACGGTGTAGAGATTGCCCCATTCATCCTCTCTGGTGATGGGGCTGCTGAACGGCGGCGTATAGATCTGGTCGATCATCAGAAGCGACGCTCCGGCCTCAAGACGGCTCGTGAAGTGGGCGAGAAACTCGGCCTGGCGCTGCTTCTCGACATGCGACCACCACAGCATGGCCATTCCTGCGTTGAACCGACGTGCGAAGTGGGGCAGGGCGTAGGCGTCGGCCGTCAGCAGCATGACCTGCGGGCCGAGCTTCCGCTTCTCCGCGACGGAGAGCATTTCGGGGTTCAGATCCGTCGCGGTGACCGATTCCGCGGCCGATGCCGCAACCGCGGTCCAGTAGCCGGTGCCCGCCGCGATTTCGAGAACCGAACGCCCGCGCACATGCGCGGTGAGCCAGGCCTTGAGCTCGGCAATCTCGGGCTCCCGCCGCGCAACCTGGTAGATCCCGTCATATTCCTGGGCGCGCAGCCGGTAATATTCCTTCATGTCCATCGTAGGCGGCACATCCCTCAGCAACGAAGCGAAATCCCCGAAAGCGGCGGGGCGACCGCCCATGTCCTGCGCAAGGCAGGTGTCCTGCGCGAAGAAGCTTCGGCCCAGCCCGTCGAATTCGTCCATTGCAGCACCATCCCTTTTTGTTTTGGAATCGACCAGATCCTGGCAGACCGGCGCGGCGAAGACGCGGAAGCCCCTGACCGCCCGGTGAAAGCGGACACTCGCCCTCGTTGCAATGCGCGGACCCTAGGCGGGGCGCCGGGGCGAGTCTGTGACGTAGGTCACACAACTGATACGAGAGCAGGTCCGCCTGACCGAACTCAGGAAGCGATTCGGGAGATGCCTTGAATGGCTCGGCGAAACAAAGCGAGGGTGTTTCTGGCATGCCTGGGCACGCCCGGGCTACGGGCACGAAGCCTGTTCAAGATTCGCTAGGTGTCTCGAGAGTGGGCTGGCGCGATTAGACTCACGGTCCGGATGCGTGGCGCCAGTAGGGATCCATCGCAAAGCTGTGATCGAGAGCGTGATCGGCGAGAGTGCTGGCGGCCTTATAGCCGCCCGGCTCTCTCAGGACCGCCAGAGTGAGGCCGGCGACAATCCGGGCATCGTCACCGAGACCGACAACCGGCAATCCGGCCTGCAACCGGTCGGCGATCCTGACCGCCGCCTTTTCGTCCGTATCGTCCCAGGTCTCGATGTCCTGGATGGAGTGGCCGTCCAGCGCCGCGAAGGGATGGGTCGCGATCATGGCACCGACCAGCCGCGCGGCAGCCTGCATCCTGGCGAGGGGAACCGTGTCATTGAATTTCTTCTTGTGGATGCGTGCTCTGTTGCTCTTTGCATGCGCTGTCCCGGCCAGCTTGATCTTGGCTGCTTTCGGCACCAGTGCCTCGCCGAGCTCCGACAATTGCCGGGAATAGGATTGCCGGATCGCCGGCGACAAATCGCGCAACGCCCCCACGGCCCCCTCGATCACGGCGAGACGGAGAATGTCGGTCGGGTGCTCGTCGAGATTGCCGTCGCTGATCACCTCGCTCACATGGCGCAGGGCCGGTTGTTTCGGATTCTTGCTCTCAAGCTTCGGCACGAAAACCGAAAGCAGCAGCGCCGTGCTCAGCCCGAGGCTCGGACCCACATTGAGGACCCCGAAGACGTCGGCTGACGCCTCGTCCATCCAGTAGTCCCAGAGAAGTCCGAGCCAAGGCAGCTCCGCCCCATCGAACAGCGAATGCGCCTCATCGCACATTTCCTGAAGCAGCCTGGGGTCGGCATGGATGACGTCGTGACCGCCGGTTTCATGGGCGAGGCAGCCATAGAACAGCGGCTCGTTCGCGAATGTGTGCGGGAGGCTGACGACGCCGATATTGCCTTGGGTCAGGGCACGCATCTCGTCGCACTTCAAGGTAAAGGGGCCTTTCGTCGGATCCGACTGGAATACGGCGAGAGGCGGAATCGTTTCGATGAGCGCGATATTCAGGCTTGATCTCTTGTCGGCATCGAGAAAAGACCGATAGAGATCGGACACGACCGCGAGAAAGCGGCGTAGCCTGGGTTGAAGGTCCGTTTCCGTGTGCTGGTAGATGGCACCTGCGACGGTTTCGACATTGGCCGGGCCGGGCCCCTTGCCCTCGTTCAGTTTCGCGACGACTTCCTCGAGCTGCTTCGAGAGAGGATCGACATAGCCTTTCAGGAACGCGGTCGGCAGGAATGGCCTGCCCGATTCTATCTTCTTCTTGACGTCCGGGGTCTGCGGCCGGTGGCCCAAAGGTGAATGGGCCGCGGCGACGAAGTCTTTTCGCATCAATTCTTCATAGAGCCTGCTGAAATTGGCGCCTGTCATGGCGTTTTCTCCTCACCTCTGATGAACGGAAATCTTTTCGGCTCGCGCGGAGGGGAGCACCATTTGACGCAAGTTTCAACGAAGTCGCGGATTTGTGATTTTCGAGCGCGATGGCCGAGGACAGACTCGCCGACAAGGGTTGTTCTTTCCTGAAAGAAAGAACCGAAGAACATTTAACCTTTCGTTCGGAGTCGCGAGGCGGAGCGGTGGTCCGGAGAGCCGGGGAAAAGTCTTTTTGCTTCTTTTTCTTCAGAAAAAGAAGGCTATTGCTTTCCTTTTCAATGTCTCACCAGGCCGCGCGACGCCCTCTAAGCGGCGCGGGCGGTCCGGAGAGCGGGGCGGGCGGTGGTGAGGAAGGCTTCAAGCGCGCTGGAGGCGAAACGATCGCGGCGGCGGATGAAGACCGTTTCGACCAGGGACTCCGAAGGCGGCAGCGGATGGACGCTGAGGCGGCCCGGGGCGAGAACCGGACCGATCAGCGCGCGCGGGAGAAGGGTGATGCCGAGGCCGGCGGCAACACAGGAGAAGATCGCTTCGAGCGTTCCGAACTCCATCAGGCGGGGGATGGGGACGCCGCGGCGGGCGAGAAGGGATTCGAGGCGCTGGCGATAGGAGCAGCCGGCATGCAGGACGACGATCCGGACATTTGCGGAAAGATCGGGGAGCGCGGGAAGGTTCGGGGCGGCGAGGATCGCGAGCTCCTCGGTGAACATCGCCTCCTGCGTGAGCTCAGGGTGGATGACCGGGCCGCAGACGAAGGCGCCTTCGACGCGCTCCGCGAGCGTGGCGGCGATGAGGTCCGCGGTGGTGGCGGCGCGGAGGACGAGATCGACCTCGGGCCAGGCGGCGGCATAGGCGGACAGCACGCCGGAGAGGCGGAGGGCGGTGGTGGTTTCGAGCGCGCCGATGGTGAGGCTGCCGCGCGGGGTGCCGTCATCGCGGGCAGCGCGGGCGGCATCGGCGAGCAGGCGGCCGGCACGGCGGGCGAAGGGAAACAGGCGATGGCCGGCCGGAGTGAGGGTGACGCCGTTGGGGTGGCGGTCGAAGAGGGAGCATCCGAGCTCCCGCTCGAGGCCGCGGATACGGGCGGTGACGTTCGACTGGACGGTGTGCAGCTCCGCCGCGGCGCGGTTCATCGCGCCGAGACGGGCGACCGATTCGAAAACGCACAGGTCACGAATATCCATCGCAGTCTTAGGCATCGCGGCCTCTGGAGGGTATCTCCAATGGAGAACAGAGATATCAGAACTATTCTCTTTTTGGGATAGACCCCCTGCCCTATCCCGGCCGGGACGAAGTGCCGAGGACGATGATGGGGCGCGGGATGGGAAGGGCTGAAGCAGCCGCGGTGGCGGGGCTGATCTCGCTCGCGGTGGCGATCGGGATCGGGCGCTTTGTCTATACGCCGATCCTGCCGGTGATGGCCGAGGCTCTGAGACTTGGCCGGTTCGCGGCGGGGTTGCTCGCCTCGGCCAATTTCGCGGGCTATCTCGTGGGCGCCTTGCTCGCCGCCGGGTGGCTGCCCGGGAGAAAATCGGACGCGCACGCGGGGGCGCAGCATGCGTGGCTTGTGGCGGCGCTCGCGGCGAGCGGGGCGACGACCGGGGCGATGGGATTGAGCACGGCGCTGCCGGTGCTGCTGGCGCTGCGCTTCGCCGGCGGGGCCGCGAGCGCGTTCGGGCTCGTTCTGGCTTCCGCGATCGTGCTGGAAGTGCTGGCCGAGGTGGAGCGCGTGGGGCTTTCCGCGCTGCTCTTCGCGGGTGTGGGCGTGGGGATCGTCATCTCGGCCGTGCTCGTCTCGGGGCTCCGGGCAGCGGGATTCGGATGGGCGGCGCTGTGGCTCGCGAGCGGGGCGGTTTCGCTGGCCGGCACGGCCGTGGTGGCGGCGTTGATGCCCGCGGGCTTGTATCCGCGGACGAGGCGGCGGAAGGGCGGAGCGGGTGTATCGCGGGCGCTGGCGCGGCTGGCCGTGGCGTACGGGCTGTTCGGCTTCGGCTACGTGATCACGGCGACGTTCCTGGTCGCGATCGTGCGGGAAGCGCCGGGGCTCAGGCCGCTCGAGCCCGTGATCTGGGTGGTGTTCGGGCTGGCCGCGGCACCGTCGGTCGCGCTCTGGACACGAGTTGCGGGAAGGATCGGGCTTGCGGGTGCCTTCGCGCTCGCGGCGGTCGTCGAGGCGGCCGGGGTGGTCGCGAGCGTGGCCTGGCGAAGCGAGGCGGGGATCGTGGCGGCCTCGGTGCTGGTGGGTGGGACGTTCATGGGGCTGACCGCGCTCGGGCTCATGCGCGGGCGGGTGCTCGCGAGCGGGGATGGGCAGCGGGTGGTGGGCTTGATGACGGGCGCGTTCGGGCTCGGGCAGATTGTCGGGCCTGGGTTCGCGGGGTGGCTTGCGCAGATGCTCGGCGGGTTTGCCGTGCCTTCGGCGGCGGCAGCCGGGGCGCTGGTGCTGGCGGCGATGCTGGCCGGGCCGGGATGAGGCTTGAGGAAGCGAGCGAGAGTCCCAAGATTGGATGCGTTCACGAAAAGGAGTGCGGGAGATGGCTCTGGCGACCTTGGGCGGCGGATGCTTCTGGTGCCTGGAGGCGGTGTACCAGGGCGTGCGCGGGGTGACTTCGGTCAAGTCGGGCTATGCCGGCGGGCATCTCGCCAACCCGAGCTATGAGCAGGTGTGCACGGCAAGGACCGGGCACGCGGAGGTGGTGCAGATCACGTTCGATCCGGCGGTGGTGAGCTATGCTGATCTGTTGCGGATCTTTTTCACCATCCATGATCCGACGACGCTGAACCGGCAAGGCAACGATGTCGGGACGCAATACCGCTCCATCATCCTCACTCATGACGAGGAGCAGACGGCGACGGCGCGGGCGGTGATCGGGGAGATCGAGGCGGCAGGGCTGTGGCCGGGGAAGATCGTGACCGAGATCGAGCCGCTGCAGCAGTTTTGGCCGGCGGAGGCGGAGCACGACGATTATTTCAACCGCAATCCGTTCAGCGGCTATTGCCGGGCGGTGGTGGCGCCGAAGGTGCAGAAATTCCGCAGGGGTTTCTCGCACCTGATGAAGGCGGCGGCGTAGCCCGGGAAAGAAAA
>JASHRV010000060.1 GCA_030037175.1 Acetobacteraceae bacterium | reverse complement strand
CCGCCGAGCCCGCCATCCGCGCCGCCTACGCGCCCGGCCCGCCCCTCATCCGCCTCTTCACCCCGCTCGCCGAAGGCTCGGACCGCATCGCCGCCGAAGCGGCACTCGCCGCCGGCCTCCGCCTCGAAGTGCCGATGCCCTTCCCCGTCCCCGAATACGAGCAGACCTTCGCCGCCGACCCCGCCCCGTTCCGCACCCTCCTCGCCGCCGCCCGCACCGAGGCCGGCGCCCCGGCCGCGCTCACGCTCGACGGCACCCGCGCCGAGGACATCGAGGGCTACCGCGCGGTCGGCCGCTTCGTCGTCCGCAACGCGGACCTCCTCATCGCGATCTGGGACGGCGCCCACGGCAATCCCGGCGGCACCGGGGAGATCGTCCGCTACGCCGTGCGCAGCCACGTCCCGGTCTGGTGGATCGACCCCGCCATGGCCCGCCCGCCGCGCCTCCTGCTCGGCCCGATGGCGCTCGAGCGCCCCGAGGCCGCCGCAGCCGGCCCGGCCGCCTCCGTCGCCCTCGCATCCCTTCTCCGCGCCGCCATCGCCCCGCCCGCGCCCGGCCGCCCCCACCACCACACCTGGCTCGGCGCCGCCGTGCACTGGCTCGCCGGAAAGCTCGGCCACCGCCCCGCCCCGCTCAACGCCTATCTCGCCGAAACCGAGGAGCCCGTCCGCCCCGCCCGCTGGCGCGTCTATGCCCGCGCCCTCGCTTCCATCGCCC
Source organism: Acetobacteraceae bacterium (assembly GCA_030037175.1). Classification (GTDB taxonomy): domain Bacteria; phylum Pseudomonadota; class Alphaproteobacteria; order Acetobacterales; family Acetobacteraceae; genus JAKAWQ01. Next base: position 2,720 of record JASHRV010000060.1, on the reverse strand, counting down.
CCGCCGCCGCATCCCCCGCGCCGTCCGCGCCCTCACCCACCCTCGCACCCATCCCCGAACCCGCCGACGCGGTCGAGCAGCCCTGGGAGGCCATGTACGAAGCCGCGGACCGCCACGGCCAGAAATACGCGGACCGCTACCGCTCCTCCTACGTGCTGATCATCGCGCTCGCCGCACTCACCGTCTCCGCCCTCGGCCTCGGCCTCGCCGCCCCGCGCCTGCTCGCCCTGCCCGCCGCCTTCATCGAGCTCCTCGCCCTCCTCCTCATCCTCTTCATCGTCATCGCGAGCGAATCCGGCCGCTGGCACGAACGCTGGATCGCCTACCGCCTGCTCGCCGAGCTCTGCCGCAAGCAGCGCATGCTCGCCCGCCTCGGCGGCTCGCTCCCGCTCGCCCAGGTCACCGACCTCGCCCAGCACCCGGACGGCACGCCGCGCGACGCCTGGGTCGCCTGGTACGTCACCGCCTCCTTGCGCGGCGCCGAGCTCCCACACGGCCCGATCGCCCCGCACGTCGCCCGGGCCCGCGCGATCGGCGCGGACATGATCGCGACCCAAACCGACCACCACGCCCAGCGCGCCCGCCGCAGCCGCACCGCCGCGCGCCGGCTCATCGGCCTGGGCGAGATCGCCTTCCTCGCCACCCTCGTGCTCGTCGGCACCAAGTTCGGCTTTCTCCTCGTGGCCCTCCTCCACGGCTATCTCGGCGCGGCGGAGAGCCACGCCACCGGCCGCTGGGTCGGCTTCGTCTGCACCGCGTTCGCCGCCCTCTCCGCCGGCTTCGTCTCGCTCCGCGCCTATGCCGAGTTCGACCTCCTCCACCTGCAATCGGCGCACATGCTGCGCGTGCTCGCGGAAACCAAGCAGGAGCTCGAAGCGATCGACCTCTCGCGCCCGCTCGCCTCCGCCGCCCTCGGCGCGGTGCTCTACAGCCTCGCGCTGGCCATGCTGCAGGACGTGCAGGGCTGGTCGCTGCTCTTCCGCACCAAAACCCCCGAAACCAGCTAAGCCAGGGCCCCAGGGTTCAAGCATGGGGCCCCAGACCCCCCAAAGCGCTGCGCGGCAATGCGGCAATCACGACGCGCCTTCGCTGAGCGCCCCGGCCAGATAATCCGCCAGCGCCCGCACCTTGGCCGAAGGATGCGGCCCGCCCGGAAACACCGCATGCACCTCCGCCGGCGCCAGCGCATACTCCGCCAGCAGCGGCACCAGCGCGCCCGAGCTGAGCTCCGCCCCGCACATCACCCGCGAGGCGATCGCGATCCCGAGCCCCGCCATCACGCTCGCATAGAGCCCAGGCCCGGAATCGGTCCGGATGCGCCCGCCCACATCGACCGAGATCACGGTGTTGCGGCGGCGGAAAACCCAGCTCTCGCGCCCGAATCCGCCCGGCCCGAAAATGCACTCGTGCCGCGCCAGCTCGGCCGGGCTCCTCGGCGTGCCGCGCGCCGCCAGATAGGAAGGCGCGGCAACGACGAGCCTCTCCAGCGTGGCCAGCCTGCGCGCGCCGAACGGGGAATCGCGCAGCCTGCCCATGCGGATCGCGACATCCACCCCCTCGGCGATCAGGTCCTGATGCGCATCCGAGACGCGAAGCTCCATGCCGAGCCGCGGATGACGCTCGAGGAACGGCTTCAGCCTCGGAATGACCTCGCGCGTCCCGTACACCACCGGCAGCGCGAGCCGGATCGTCCCGTGCAGGGAATCGACCCCGCGCGCCTCGTCCTCGGCATTCTCGATCTCGGCCAGGATCTCCCGCGCCCGCTCCAGCAACCGCGCCCCGGCCGCCGTCAACGTCAGCCGCCGCGTGGTGCGCAGCAGAAGCCTCACCCCGAGCCGCGCCTCCAGCACGCCCAGGATGCGCGAGACGGAAGGCTGGGAAAGCCCCATGTCGCGCCCGGCGCGGCTGAAGCTGCCGCTCTCGGCCACGCGCACGAACACGGCCAGCTCCTGCCAGCGGTCGCTCATTTGCCGCCCGAATAAATCTTCTCCGCAAATGCCCTATACCCCGGGCATCGCGGATAGGCCACACATCCCCCGCAACCCCGATCCACGGAGGCCCCCATGGCCCTGCAAGACCGTCTCGACGCCTTCAAAGCCGATTTCGAGGGCGGAAGGCTCGCCATGAAACCGAGCCCGGAAAGGCTCGATCTCATGCATCGCGCGACCGCGGAGCTGATCGCCTCCGGCCAGGCGCTCAACGCGAAAAAGGCGGGCGACAAGGCGCCGGACTTCACCCTGAACGACCCGGACGGAAACCCCGTCTCCTCCCAGGCCCTGCTCGCCAGCGGCCCGCTCGTCGTCTCTTTCTATCGCGGCGTCTGGTGCCCCTATTGCAATCTCGAGCTCCAGGCGCTTCAGGCCGCCCTGCCGGAGATCGAGGCGCGCGGCGCAAGCCTCGTCGCGATCTCGCCCCAGACGGCGCCCAACAGCCGCAAGTCCAAGCGCGAGAACCAGCTCACCTTCCCGATCCTGAGCGACGAGAAAAGCCGCGTCGCCGCCGCCTTCGGCCTGCGCTTCTCGCTGCCGGACTACCTCGTCGAGCTCTACAGGAGCTTCAAGAACGACCTGCCCGCCTTCAACGACGATCCCGCCTGGGTGCTGCCGATGCCCGCCCGCTTCGTCATCGGCACGGACGGCATCATCGCCTACGCGGAGGTCAACCCGGACTACACCCAGCGCCCCGACCCCTCGGAGCTGCTCCCGGTGCTCGACCGCCTC
>JASHRV010000059.1 GCA_030037175.1 Acetobacteraceae bacterium | reverse complement strand
CTTGGCCACCGCCACCGGATCGGGAGACCAGGCGAGCGCGGTCGGGCCCTTGAGAAGTGGCTCGATCGCCGTGAAGCGGGTGCCGGCCAGGGCGCGGCGGGCCAGGCGATTCTTGGCGACGCGGTAGGTCGCGCCGGCGGAGCGCATGCGGCGGCGAAGGTCGGAGGCCTCCGCGACGGTGAGGCCATTGTTGCGGGTGACGACCACCATTTCGGTCGCCGCGAACACCGCCGCAAGCGAGTCCACGAAGGCCTGCTTCTCAACCCGGTTCATCGAAAGACTCCAAAGGCTTTGACGCGAGCGATGGACAAATTGGACGTACCCAGGGCCACCCAGAGCCAAATTTGTTTCATGACGCGAGACTCGGCAGATCAAGATGCACGCCTGGTCCCATGGTGGAAGACAAAGCCGCCTTCCTGAGATAGGTGCCCTTCGCCCCCGTCGGCTTAGCCCTTTGAATCGCCTCGACAAATGCCCGCACATTCTCGGCGAGCCGATCCTCGGAGAAACTCGCCTTGCCCACGCCGGCATGCACGATTCCGGCCTTTTCGGCGCGGAATTCGACCTGCCCGCCCTTCGCCGCCGTGACCGCGCCCTTCACATCCATCGTCACCGTGCCGAGGCGGGGATTGGGCATCAGGCCCCGGGGACCGAGGATTTTTCCCAGCCGCCCGACGAGCGCCATGAGGTCCGGGGTGGCGATGCAGCGGTCGAAATTGATCTCGCCCGCCTGGATCTTCTCCGCCAGATCCTCCGCGCCGACGACGTCGGCGCCGGCGGCCTGGGCCTCCTCCGCCTTGGGACCGCGCGCGAAGACCGCGACGCGGATCGTGCGGCCCGTGCCGTGGGGCAGGCTCACCATGCCGCGGACCATCTGGTCGGCATGGCGGGGATCGATGCCGAGATTCATCGCGATCTCGACCGTCTCGTCGAACTTCGCCTTGGCGTTCGCCTTGACGAGGCGGATCGCCTCGGGAAGCGGATAGAGCCGGCCGGGCTCGAGCGCGGCCTCGGCGGCGCGCAGACGCTTGCCGTGACGGGCCATCTCAGCCCTCCACCACGGTGAGGCCCATCGAGCGGGCGGAGCCGGCGAGCATGCGCACGGCGGCCTCGATATCGGTCGTGTTCATGTCCTTGATCTTCTGGGCGGCGATCTCGCGCAGCTGCGCCGTGGTGACCTTGCCGACCGGGGCGCCCTTGCCGGCGGCCGCCGTGCCCTTCTCGATCCCCGCCGCCTTGAAGAGGAAATAGGAGTTGGGCGGGGTCTTCATCACGAAGGTGAAGGTGCGGTCGGCGAAGGCGGTGATGACCACGGGCACCGGCATGCCGGGCTCGAGGGCCTGGGTCTGGGCGTTGAATTCCTTGCAGAAGGCCATGATGTTGAGGCCGCGCTGGCCGAGTGCCGGGCCCACCGGCGGCGAGGGATTGGCCTTGCCGGCCGGAATCTGGAGCTTGATGTAGCCGACGATCTTCTTCGCCATCCCTGGGCCTCCTCGTCCCGCGCGCGGGGGCTCCCGTGGGCGGCGCATGCCAAGGACCGCGGTCCATGCGACCGGGCGCGCCGATGGGGCCGCCGGTCTCCCGCGTTCCAATGAGGGGCGGGGGCTTAGCGGATGCGGCGCGGCGAGTCCAGCGTTTTGTGCGCCCGGCATTTTGTGAGCCCGGCGCGATGGTTATGATCGCGCGGTTCATCGGAGGCGGGGGCCGTGGTGAACGCCGGAGCCGGAATCCTCGACACCGAAGCCGCGCTTGCCGAGGAGCTGGGCGAGATCGAGCGCCGCCGCCGCGCGGCCGGGGTTCGGACGCCGGGCGCCGCCGATCCTTCGGGCGAGAACGTGTACAGACGTGCAAGGTGTATGCGGCTCACCGCGCTCTGCCTCTCGGGCGGGGGCGTCCGCGGCGCCTCGTTCTGCCTCGGCGTGCTGCAATCGCTCGCGGCGAAGCGGCTTCTGAACGAGTTCGACTATCTCTCCAGCGTTTCCGGCGGCGGCTTCATCGGCGGCTGGCTGCAGATGCTTCTGCGCCAGGGGGACGATGTGGAGAGAGCGCAGCGGATGCTGGGCGAATCCGGCGCCGAACCGGTGCGGAAGCTCCGTGCCTGCACCAACTTCCTGAGCCCGGAGAGCGGGCCGTTCTCGGGCGACAGCTGGGCCGCGCTGGTGCTCTATCTGCGCAACCTGCTGCTCAACTGGCTGGTGTTCGCCCCGCTCACCCTCTTCCTCGCCCTGCTGCCGATCATCTACCGCACCGCGCTCCGCGCCTTCTGCTTCGATGACCTGGTCAATATCGCGCTGCTCGCGCTGGCCGGACTGGGGCTGGCGGCCGGGACCTGGCAGGCGGCGACGCTGCTGCCGAGCCACCGGGCGGGCGGGACGGCGGGCTTTGCCGGGCCCGCCGAGATTCACCGGCGCATCCTGCTGCCCTCATGCCTCTGGGCGTGGCTCGTGCCCTTCGCCATCGAATACGGGCTTGCGAGACATTTCGCTCCCGGCGGGGCGAACCAGAGCTATGCCCAATGGGCCGAGACCGCCCAATGGTTCATTCCGGGGACCTATGTGGCGGCGATGGCGGTCGGCTATTGGGCGGCCTGGCTGCTGCCCGCGGACCGCAGCGACGGGGCGCGGAAGCTCTTTGCCGTCAACCATTGGCGCTGGATCGCGGCCACCGTTTGCGCCGCCGCGCTGATCTGGATCGGGCTCCGGCTCGTCTATCCGGACACGAAGGGTGTCTCCACCCTCTACGATTGGGCGGCGCGCGACTTCGTCGACCCGAAGCGCCGACTGCTGGCCGACAGCGAGACCGACCTCACGGTGGTCTTCCCGCTCTGGCTGATCGTGACCCATGTCGTGCAGACCGCGCTCTATGTCGGCTTCCGCAAGGAGGGGCTGCTCGAGGATCTCGACCGCGAATGGCTCGCGCGGCTGAGCGCGGGGCTGTGGCGCATCGGCGTCGGCTGGGGATTGTTCTCGTTCTGCTGCATTCTGCTGCCGAAGCTCGCGGCGCTGGTCGGGGCGGATGGCGAGATCGGGGCGCGGCTGGCGGGAGCCGCGGCCGGGAGCACCGTGCTCGGCGCCATCGTCGCGTGGCTCGGGCGGGCGGTGGTCACGAAGGTCGAGACGGAGGCGGAGAAGCCCGGGCGATGGCAGAAGCTCGTGCTGCCCGTGCTCAGCGTGCTGTTCGCGGTCGGGCTGCTCGGGGTCGCCGGCACGCTGCTGCAATACGGGCTCGGCAAGCTCCAGATTTTTCTGTTCGGCCAGCTCCATCTTTTCGGCTTCGGCGCTGCCGCGCCGTTCTGGGTGCTGGTGGTGCAGAACCTCGCGGTGGCCGGCCTGCTCGTGCTGCTGGTCGTCTGGCTCGGGCGGGTCAATGTCAACCGCTTCTCGATGCATGCGGTCTATCGCAACCGGCTCACGCGCGCCTTTCTCGGCGCCGCGCGCGCCGCGCGCCATCCCGATCCGTTCACCGGCTTCGATCCGGACGACAATCCGCGGCTCAAGGATTTCGGGGAGACGAGGGCGAAGCAGCGGCTTTTCCCCGTGATCAACATGACGCTGAACGTGACCGCCGGGCAGAACAAGGCCTCGGCGGAGCGCAAGACCGAATGCTTCATCGCCACGCCGCTGGTGTGCGGCGCGGCCGAATTGCGGCACCCCGGTCAGGCGGCGGACGAGGTTTTCCCGCGGGGCGCGTTCGTCGCTTCCTCCGAATATGCGGGGATGGACAGCAGCGCGGACAGGCGGGACGAGCATGAAGGGGTGAGCGTCGGCACCGTGCTCACGATCTCCGGCGCGGCCGTGAGCCCGACCTGGGGCTACCACACATCCCGGATGACCGCCTTCCTGATGACGCTCTTCAATGTGCGGCTGGGCGCCTGGCTGCCCAACCCCGCCGTCGCCACGGCGAAGGAGCTGCGGCTCGCCAAGCCGAGAAATTCCGTCATCGCCCTGATGAGCGAGCTTCTGGGCGCGACCAGCGACGACAGCCAGGCCGTCTATCTTTCCGACGGCGGGCATTTCGAGAGCCTGGGACTTTACGAGATGCTGCGCCGGCGCTGCCGGGAGATCGTCGTCATCGATGCCGGGCAGGACAAGGATTGCACCATGGCCGATCTCGGCAACGCGATCCGCAAGGCGGCGATCGATCTGCGCGCCGAGGTGACGATGGCGCCCATGCGGATCCGTTCGCGCAGGGAGATCGAGGAGAATGCCGCCGGCAGCGAGCGCGCGCTCGGTTTCGCCATCGGCACCATAAGATACCCCGAGGACCCGCAGGGCGAGCCGGGCGGCCGGCTGGTTTATGTGAAGCCGGCTTTCCTGAAGGATATTCCCGCGGATGTTCATGCGTACGGCGAGGTCGACAAATCCTTTCCGGATGGCGACTCGCTCGATCTCTGGTTCACGGAAAGCCAGTTCGAGAGCTATCGCAGCCTCGGCCAATGGGAGATGGACCAGATCCTGGATGCCGCGCTTGCCGCGAAAGGAAGCGGCGGGGCGGCCGGGCTGGTGCTCGGCGATGTCTTCGCCGCGGCGGAGCGCATCGCCGCGGCTTCGCCAGGCGCCTGCGGTGCGGAAAAGCCGCCGGCTCCGGCGTGAGCAGGCGCTCGGGCGGCGCGGCCGGCGACGAAAATGCTTACGGTTTTGGCGATTTGCCGCCAAGCTCGGCCCGGGAATGATCTGATACCGCTGTTGCGGTGCGGGGAGAGACCGGGGATCGCGGGACATGAGATCAGCGGTTGCGGGGGTTTTGCTTGCTCTCCTGATGGCGAACGGCGCGGCTGCCGCGCCGCCGCTCGGCGCGGACCCGGAGAGCCCGCTCGGGCACTGGTACAACTCGCTGGAGCAGCCGCATAGCGGCATCAGCTGCTGCAGCCTCGCGGATTGCCGGCCCGTTCAGGAGAAGCTCGGAGCCAATCATTATTGGGTGTTCATCGGCAAGCAGTTCGAAAAATCGCCGAACATATGGATCGAGGTTCCCGACGACGAGGTTCTGCACGTCCACAACGATGCCGGCCAGCCCGTCGCCTGCTGGGCCCCCGCATCCGGCATTCTCTGCTTCGTTCCCGGGCCGGAGGCATAGAGCGTGATCGCCGAAGGTGGAGAAACCGAAGGCGTGAATCACGCGGGAAAAACAAAGGCGAGAGCGGGATAAGTGAGCGAGGGCGAACGCATCCCGCTCTAGCGCGGACGCGGCCCGGCCAGGAATGGGAGGAAAGGGCCGATGGAGCTTTTCATCTTCGCCCGATTCCATGTCCGGGCGGATGGAGAGGACGCCGCCGCCGCGGCGATCGGCGATGTGGTCCGCCCGACACGCGAGGAAACGGGATGCCTCGCGGTGCACGGATTTCGTTCCGTTCGCGATCCCAGGCTCTTCTACATCCATTCGCGCTGGGCGCATGAGGCGGCGTTCGAGCTCCATGCCGGGCTGGCGCATACCGAGCGCTTTCTTACGCGGATGGAGGCGCTGGTCGATCAGCCGATCGAGGTGACGCGGTCGCGGATGTTCGCGTGAAGAGCGCGGAACTTTTTGTGAGATCAGCCATGAAGATTGTTTTCTGAAGATTGTTCTCTTTTGAAAAAGAGAACCAGAAAACTTTTATCCGTTTTCCGGGGGCGGGCGTCGGCCGGGGATTCCGAACGACGGTCGGTAGCCCGAGATGGCGCCTGGTCCGGAAAACGGAAAAAAGTTCTTTTTCTTCAGAAAAAGAAGATTCTTCCATCCCTTTTCAATGCTTCGTCAGGGTGCGTAACACCCTCTAGGTGGCTCGGAACCATGCGAGCGCGTTTCGATCGATCTCGATGCCGAGGCCGGGTGTGTTCGGCACCGCGACCGTGCCGTTCTGGTGTTCGATGGGGGTGGCGAGGATTGCCTGGCGGATCGGGTGCTCCGTCCGGTCGAATTCCAGCATCGGCGCGATGGGATTGAGGGAGGGCGGCGTCCAGGCGGGCAGGACCGCGAGGAGCTGGAGCGCGGCGGCGAGCGCGATGCCCGTGCCCCAGACATGCGGCGCGTAGCGGATGAAGTGCGCCGCCGCCATGTCCGCGATTTTCTTGCATTCCGAGAGGCCGCCGGCCGCGCAGGTATCCGGCTGCACGATATCGACGGCGTGGGCTGCGAAAATTTCGCGAAAGCCGAAGCGGGTGAATTCGCATTCGCCGCTTGCGATCGGAATCCGGAGCGCGGATTTGACCGCGCGGTGGCCGGCGATGTCTTCGGGCGGCACCGGCTCTTCGAGCCAGAAGATATCGAACGCTTCGATGCGGCGGCCGAGCGCGATGGCGGCGACCGCGTCGTAGGCGTGATTGGCATCGACCATGAGAGCGGTGCCGGGGCCGATTGCCGCGCGCACCGCGCGGACCATGCGCTCGTCCTCCTCGATGCCGAAGCCGACCTTGAGCTTCACGGCCCTGAAGCCTTCCGCGCGGTATTTGGCGGCCTCTTCGGCGAGATAGGATTCCGGATCGCCGGTTTCGCGGCGGTAGAGCCCGGTTGCGTAGGCATCGACGCCGGTGCGGAGCGGTCCGCCCATCAGCCGGTGAATTGGCTGGCTGAGATATTTGCCCTTGAGATCCCAGAGCGCGATATCGACGCCGCTCAGCCCCTGGATGACGACGCCCTTCTGGCCATGGTCGCGGAAGCGCGCGTAGATCTCATGCCAGAGAAATTCGCTTCTCAGGGCATCCTGCCCGATGAGCAGGGGCTTCATGCTTTCGACGACGGCAGCGTTGATGCGGGCGGGTCCGTAGCATTCGCCCCAGCCGGTCAGCCCCTGATCGGTTTCGATCTCGACGAGCATTGCCGTGCGCGTGGAGTACCAGGCGCGGGAATAGGCGAAGGGCTGGGAGAGCTTGGCTTCCAGCACGTGCGCGCGGACGTTGGTGATTTTCATCGGTGGGCCTCGAGTAGCAAACGTTGCCGCGCAGCGCATTGGGGGGGTCTGGGGCCTCCCATACTTGGACCCCTGGGCCCCAGCGGAGTCCAGAGGCGGAGCCTCTGGATTTCCTTCGACCTAAGGCGAGATTTCTTCAAGGCGCAGGGCGCGGGTGCCGGCGCCGAACTGGGCGATGATCGCGGCGAGGATGAGGAAGGCGATGATGAGCAGCATGGCCGAGAGCACGCCGAGATAGGGAATGAGCGGGGCGATGAGGAGCAGGCCGACGCCGCCGCCGAGATGGCCGACGCCGTCCACCAGGGCGAAGCCGGTGGTGCGGGCGCGCGTGGGATAATTCTCGATCGACCAGGCGTAGGCGATCGGGACCCAGAGGTTGAAGCCGAAGA
>JASHRV010000058.1 GCA_030037175.1 Acetobacteraceae bacterium | reverse complement strand
GTCATCACGCCAGTTGTTTTTCTCGCGTGATTCAGACCTCCGGCTTCCCCGCCTCCGGTCATCACGCCGGTTGTTTTTCTCGCGTGATTCAGACCTCCGGCTTCCCCGCCTCCGGTCATCACGCCGGTTGTTTTTCTCGCGTGATTCAGACCTCCGGCTTCCCCGCCTCCGGTCATCACGCTCTAACGGCCCATCCGCCACAGATTGAAGCGGAAGGCCACATAAGCGATCAGGCCGGCGACAATCGCGATCGGGATCAGCGTCAGGGCGAGCCAGAACGCCACCGCTGCCACGGCGAGCCCGCCGGCGACGAGGGCGACGACCAGCGCCCAGGCGGCGATCCGAGCGAGCCAGGGGGGGCCGCCGAAAGGCGGACGCCCGAAGGGAGGCGTCGGCTGGCGGAACTCGCCCTCGGGCGTGAGATCGAGAAGCGGCGGTTGGCGATGGGCCATGCCCGCAACGTGGCCCGGAAGGGCAACGGGTTCAAGAAGGCGGCGTGGCGAGATCACGTTGTCGCTTCGCCGGGGTCCGTTAAGGAAGAAGGCGCATCAGACGCGAGGAGGGCGGATTCCCGGCAGGCGAGTCGCGCTTGACAGCGTTCGGCGGGGTGCGGAGAAAACCCGATCGTGCAGAGGATTCGTCATCCGCTCTGCAATGCGGAAGCACAGAACGCGGGCCGTGCCGCCGCACCTTGACGGGAGCGTGATGACCGGAGGCGGAGAAGCCGGTGGTCTGAATCACGCGGGAAGACAAAGGCTGGAGCGGGATAAGCGAGCGAGAGCGAACCCTTCCCGCTCTGGCAAGGAGGCTTGACTGGCGGGGATCCGCATCCTTCCCGAGCTGATCGCCAACCGCATCGCCGCGGGCGAGGTGATCGAGCGGCCGGCCGCGGCGGTCAAGGAGCTGGTCGAGAACGCGCTCGATGCCGGGGCTCGGCGCATCGCCGTCTCCTTGACCGACGGAGGGATCGCGGCGATTGAGATCGCCGACGACGGCGCCGGCATCGCGGCCGAAGAGCTGGCGCTCGCGGTGCAGCGCCACGCCACCTCGAAGCTTGCCGGCGACGACCTCGTCCGCATCGCGACCCTTGGGTTTCGCGGCGAAGCGCTGCCCTCGATCGGCGCGGCGGCGCGGCTCGCCATCACCTCCCGCCCCCGCGACGCGCCGCATGCGAGCCAGATCCGCGTCGAGGGCGGCCGCGTCTTCCCGGTCGAGCCGGCTGCCGGACCGCCGGGCACGCGGGTGCTGGTCACGGATTTCTTCTTCGCAACCCCGGCGCGGCGCAAGTTCCTCAAGCATCCGAGCACCGAGGCGGAGCATGCGGAGGCGGTCGTCCGGCGCCTCGCTCTCGCCGCCCCCGCGGTCGCTTTTCGCTTCGAGCAGGATGGGCGCACCCTCTTCGACCTGCCTGCGCAGGAGATGCCGGCCCGCGTTGCTTCCCTTATCGGGGCCGGTGCCGCCTCGACCCTGATCCCTCTCTCGGCTCAGCGCGGGGCGGTGAGGCTCACCGGGTTCGCGGGCGGGCCGACGCTCACGCGTGCGACGGCAGCCGGGCAGTTCATGGTCGTCAATGGCCGCCCGGTCGCCGACCCCGTGCTCAAGACCGCGATCCGCGTCGCCTATCGCCCGGTGATCGCCGAACGCCGCCATCCGGTAGCGGCGCTCTATCTCGCGCTGCCGCCGGAGGAGGTGGACGTGAATGTCCACCCCGCCAAGCTCGAGCTTCGTTTCCGCGACCCGGCTGCCGTTCGCTCGCTGGTCATCAGCACGCTCGCCGGCGCGCTTTCCGGCGCGATCGGCAGCGGTGCCGCGCCGATTCCGGTTCCGGCGCGGCCGCCGCTCCGGCTCAGCCCGGCACCGCCCGCTCCTTCGGGATACGCATCGCCCGGCTTTGCCGAAACGGTGCTGCCCCTGGCCGGCCAGCCCGCAGCGCGCGTGGTCTCGCCGGAGCCCGCGGACGCATCGCATCCGCTCGGCGCGGCGGTCGCGCAGGTCTTCGGCACCTATATCGTCGCGGTCACCAGCGAGGACGAGCTGGTGCTGGTCGACCAGCACGCGGCGCACGAGCGGCTGACGCACGAAACGCTCCGCGCCCAGCACCTCTCGGGAGGGGTCCGTTCCCAGCCCCTGCTGCTCCCCGCGGTCGTCGATCTGCCGCAAGCGGATGTCGAGCGGCTTGCGGCGCGCGCCGAGGAGCTCGCCGCGCTCGGCCTGGTGCTGGAGCCGTTCGGCCCCGGCGCCGTGCTCGTCCGGGCGCTGCCGGCTTCGCTCGGCCTGCCGGAGCCCGGACCGATCATCCGCGACCTTGCCGACGAGCTTGCCGAGAGCGGCGAGGAGACCGTGCTTGCCGCGCGCCTCGACGCCGTGCTCGCGCGCATGGCCTGCCACGGCTCCATCCGCGCCGGGCGCCAGCTTTCGCGGCCCGAGATGGACGCACTGCTGCGCCAGATGGAAGCGACACCGCGGGCGGCGACGTGCAGCCACGGAAGGCCGACCTTCCTCAAGCTCTCGAAAGCCGATCTCGAACGCTTCTTCTCGCGACGCTAGAGCGTGATGACCGGAGGCGGCATCGCCGGAGGTCTGAATCACGCGGGAGAACAACCAGCGTGATGACCCGAGGCGGAGAAGCCGGTGGTCTCAATCACGCGATCAGACAAAGAGCGAGAGGAGGACGGGTGAGTGCAAGCGATCCCATCCTGCTCTAAGAAAAGCAGGGTGAGGAAGCGATCCGAGAAAGGCAAGCAATCAAGCCATGAAAACAAGGTTGGGGCAGGAATGAGCGAGAGCACGATCGAGACCGATTTCGTGGTCGTCGGCGCAGGATCCGCCGGCGCGGTCGCCGCAGCGCGGCTCTCGGAGGATGGGCGCACCGATGTCGTGCTGATCGAGGCGGGCGGGCCTGACCGGAACATCTGGATTCATATTCCTCTCGGCTACGGCAAGACCATCACCGACCCCAGCGTGAACTGGTGCTATGAGACCGAGCCCGATCCCAACCTCGGCGGCAGGCGGATCTTCTGGCCGCGTGGCAAGGTGCTGGGCGGCTCCTCGAGCATCAACGGGCTCGTTTATATTCGCGGCCAGGCCGAGGATTTCGACCATTGGCGCCAGCTCGGCAACGAAGGCTGGTCCTTTGCCGATGTGCTTCCCTACTTCAAGCGCGCCGAGAATCAGCAGCGCGGCCCCGGCGAATTTCATGGCAGAGGCGGCCCGCTCGCCGTCTCGGATCTCAAGGACCACCACCCTTTGTGCGAGGCCTTCATTGCCGATGCGGTCGCGGCCGGCATCCCGCGCAATGACGATTTCAACGGGTCCTCGCAGGAAGGGGTCGGCTACTACCAGCTCACCACGCGCAACGGCAGGCGGTGCTCGACGGCGGTCGGCTATCTCCGCCCCGCGCGGGGGCGCAGCAATCTGCACGTGATGACCGAAACGCTCGCCGAGCGGATCCGCTTCGAGGGCAGCCGCGCGATCGGCGTCGAGATCGTGCGCGGCGGAGAGAAAGCCTTCGTCCGCGCGAGGCGCGAGGTGATCCTGAGCGGGGGCGCCATCAACTCGCCGCAACTGCTCATGCTCTCGGGCATCGGCCCGGGCGCGCATCTTTCCGAGTTCGGAATTCCGGTCGTCGCCGATCTGCCGGGCGTCGGGCAAAGCCTGCAGGATCATTATCAGGCCCGGATCGTGCATCGCTGCCGGCGCCCGATCACCGTCAACGACATGATGCGGAGCTGGCCGAAGAAGATCAGCGCCGGCCTCGCCTATCTGCTTTTCCGGCGCGGACCGCTCACGATCGCGGCGGGCCAGGTCGGGCTCTTTGCGCGCACGCGCCCGGAACTCGCCACGCCGGACGTGCAGTACCACTTCATCGTCTTCTCCGCCGACCGGCCGGCCGAGGGGCTGCATCAATTCTCGGGTTTCTCGACCACCGTGTGCCAGCTTCGCCCGGAGAGCAGAGGCGAGATCAGGCTCAGCACGCGCGATCCGCGCACGCCGCCTGCGATCCATCCCAACTATCTCGCAACCGAGCTCGACCGGCGGACGCTCATCGCCGGGGTCCGCCTCGGAAGGCGGATCGCCGAGGGCGCCTCGCTGCGCGCGCTCATCGAGGAGGAATATCTGCCGGGCGAGAAAGTGAAGACGGATGCGGAGATTCTAAGCTACGCGAAGCAATATGGCGGCACGGTCTTCCACCCGACCAGCACCTGCCGGATGGGCCCCGATCCGATGGCGGTGGTGGATGCAAAGCTCCGCGTGCGCGGGATCGAGCGGCTGCGCATCGCCGACGCCTCGGTCATGCCGACGGTCGTTTCCGGCAATACCAACGCCGCCTCGATCATGATCGGCGAGCGGGTCGCGGAGTTCGCGGGGGCGGCTTGAAAAGAACTGTACCATCTGGCCCGAACGAGCGTTTTGGACAGAGTTAATGGATTGAAACTAAAGTATATTTTTCGTGAGGCCCAGGGCGGGCCGCAGCCCAGATCGGCCACAGGATTGCTGAAAAAGGCAGGGGTTGGAGCCCCGGGACCCTTCACACGTCGAGATTGGCGACTTTCAGCGCGTTGCTGGTGATGAATTCGCGCCGGGGCTCGACCACGTCGCCCATCAACGTGGAAAAAACCTGGGCGGCGTCCTCGGCATCGCCGACCTTCACCTGGAGCAGCGTGCGCACCGCGGGGTCGAGGGTTGTTTTCCAGAGCTGATCGGGATTCATCTCGCCCAATCCTT
>JASHRV010000007.1 GCA_030037175.1 Acetobacteraceae bacterium | reverse complement strand
TGCTTCCACTTCGCGACCGTCTTCGGGTTGATGCCGTACCGCTTGGCGAGCGCTCTCAGACTCTCTTGACTATGCTGTATCGCTCGACGGATCGCCTCCGTCGTGGTGGCGCTGCCGTGTAGAACCTGGCCCATAGTGCCTCCTTCCACGCGAGTGAAAAGACTGCACCATCAAACTCCGGGATCAAACACCTAGGGCAACGCGGCACGGGCCATGGATAGTCGCATTCTCGCAGTTTACCGCCCACCTTATGGCACACCGCAACGAGGCATTGTCGGCAGGAATATCGGTCGAGCGCCTCGATGACGTCCTCAATCGGCTCGATGAGCTTCGGCGGTATGCGCTCCTGAACCAGCGATCGTTGGTAGACTATGGCCGCGTGTGGCGTGCCGGCGAGCGCGTATCCACGGCACACATTGAGTCGACTGTAAACCAACTGATGAGCCATCGGATGTGCAAGAAACGGCAGATGCGCTGGTCGCGCCTGGGCGCGCAACTGCTCTTGTCACGTATACGACCAGGCCAAGCTCGCGCTGAAAGAATGAAATGGCTATTTAACAAATGGGATCAATAAACATCAGAATATGTATAAGCTATTGATTCGGGGCGCAGTAGCGGCCAAATAGCGTCATCTGTGCGAAGACGCGACCCACCAAGTCTCGGAATGCTCGCGGACCAGGGAAAGGGAGATTGCGAACGCCTGAGGCTTGGCTTCTCGGGCAGTGCATCTGATGGTATGCTGTCAAACGCAGCAATGACAGCAACTGAAGGACGCCATGGCTACGCTTACCGTCCGTAATCTCGACGATGATCTTGTCCGTCAGCTCCGGGTTCGCGCGGCCGAGCACGGCAGATCCGCCGAAGCCGAACACCGGGAAATTCTGCGCGCGGCGTTAGCCGGCCCGAGTCTCCCAACGGCGCGAAAGGAGGCCGCCGAGCGGCTAGCCGCTTTCCGCGCCCGTACCACGGGCCGCGGTTCCGCCTCCGTCACGGCCCTCCTTTCGGAGTCTCGGTCTCAGCGCCTGCGTGCTTTGAATGACGGTGGCAACGCGTCCTGAGCATGGCACTGGTGATTGATGCATCGGTCGGCCTGAAATGGCTCTTGGCCGAGCACGACAGCGCGGTCGCCGAGGCTCTGGCGGTTAGCGAGGAAGAGCTGCTGGTCCCTGACTTCTGGCTCAACGAAGCCTGCAACGTCCTGTGGCTGCAAGTGAGGAGAAACGTGTTCTCGGCGGCGGAGGCGCAGGAGGGGTTAGCCTTACTCCGCGCTCAGGCGGAACCGACTCCAACGGCGAGCTTAAGACTGCACGATGTGGCGCTGGAAATCGCTCTCGCAGTCAGTCATTCACCTTACGACACGATGTATGTGGCCTTTGCCATCGCTATGGGCGCGGAGAAGCTCGTGATGGCGGACCAGAGATTTGCGGCAGCAATTCGGAGACATCCCGACCCGGCACTTGCGCGCATGCCTATGCTGCTCGGCGAGTGGGGCGCGGCACATGGCGTTTGACCTCGCCCTTCCTCTTCGGAACTCAGGCGCGGCCAACGCAGCCCTTGCTGAGGCTGCGGCAGCCATTGCCCGGCTCGACGAAGCGCTCATCGGCCACCCGCTCCGTCCAGCCTTCCTCTATCGTGCCCGGCTCGAAGCCGTTCGCCGCCAGGCCGCCGTCGATGGGCAACGAATCGACCCCTGGCACCTTGCCGCCCTGCTCGAAGGCCTCCGCCTGCGCATGGACGGCGCCCTGCGCCTCATCGACCGTGGGGCGATTTTCGAGGCCGGGCGCTACGTCTTTGCGCTGCACCAGTGGCTGACCGCTCCGGATTTCGATGAGGAGGGGGAAATTAGACGGGCAGAGGCACATCTCGCGAGATTCAATGATCGGGGCACGCCGCTGCTGGCGGCCGCTCATGGTATGCACACCTGGCTTGAGGCGGGAGGGATTCGCCCGCCGATCCGCGCCGCGCTGATCCGGCATTGGACCCGGCACCATCTCCTACGCTTGCCCGTGCCGCTTACCGGTTCCGCCGCGTTGCGCCCCGACACACCCTGGGAGCCGGAGGTTTGGGTGCCAGCCTTCCTTAACGCGCTCGCTGAGGAAGCTGCCGATGGGCGCCAGCTGCTCGCGGCACTCGAGCGTGCTTGGCACATGGCTCGGTTGACAGTGGCCGGCCGCCGACGGGACTCGCATGCTGCCGCGGCCGTCGACGTCATGGCTGCGACGCCGCTGGTCTCCGCCACATCGCTGGCCGCGGGGCTGGGGCTGGCCGTGAAAAATGCAATCCGCATTCTGGACGGGCTGGTCGCCGCCGGGATTGTCGTCGAGGTGACGCACCGGTCGAAGCGGCGGCTGTTCGGGCTCACAGGTATGGCGCCGCTCGGCGAAGCCGTGCGAGCTCCGTACCGTCCGGAGCCGGGGCGAGGCAGGGGGCGGCCGCCAATCCCTCCGCCTGAAGATGCAATGCCAGAATCGCCGCCTCTACCACCGCTTACCCAGCTCGAGCGGCGGGAGTTCGACTACGGCGAGCTGCAATACTGGATGACCTACGCCGACCAGACGATGCGGCGAACAAGGAAGGCGCTCGACGCGCTGACTCGCGGGGCTTCGACGCACGCTGCTGCCTGCTCCCAGTTCGGGGACGGGCAATCTGGTGAAGCCTCATCCGTCCCGGCTATCGACGTCTGCGACGATCAGGATCACCCAGAGCGGTCCTCCGCTTCTTCCCCCGGATGACAATCTGGCGGTTGTTCGCTCGGACGCGCTTGCCGAGTGCGGATCTTTATGGCGGCACTCCAGCTCTAGCGGGAGGCGGCCGCTCGGTGGAGTGGTTGGAGGCCTTTGGTTGTGTCACGATTTCATTTCGCACATCATGAATAATTATCGGATTTCAACTTCGGTCGAAGTCAGTCCGCCGTGACTTAGTTAAGGAACGAGAGGTTACGGGGAATCGAGATCGAGGAGGACGAGGTTGTCCCGAAGAGACTTTCTTCGTAATATTAAGGCATTTCTAGCCGTCATCAGACGAGTTCGACTTTAGTGTTTTGGTATTCGTGGCGCTGATTTAGCGGAAGCAATTGCTGGTTCGAGTTTGGGCCGCAGCAAGGCGCCTCCTCCCAGGGGGCCGAGGGTGCGTCGGCGGCGATTTGGCCGGCCTTTTGCATTGCAGCAGAATGTGAATGTCCTGATCGCCGATACGGACTCCGAGCGCGCCACCACACTGGCAGCGCGGATCGGGGAAGAGATCGCTG
>JASHRV010000057.1 GCA_030037175.1 Acetobacteraceae bacterium | reverse complement strand
ACGGATGCGGCGCGCTCGCGCTATGTGCGCGCGGGCGCGATCGCCGAGCGCCTGTTCGGCACGGCGCAGGCGCTCAACACGCTGCTGCTCGGGCTCGCGTGGCAGCGCGGGCTCGTGCCGGTGGGGCGCGCGGCGATCGAGCGGGCAGTCGCGCTCAATGGCGCGGCGGTCGCGATGAACCGGAGCGCGTTCCTCTGGGGCCGGATCCTGGCCGAGCGGCCGGAGCTGGCAGGAGAGATCCTCGGGGAGGAATCCCCATTGGGTCAAGCGCCATTGGGTCAAGCGCCGGGTTTCGAGGAGATGGTCGCCGCGCGCGCGGCTTCGCTGGTGGCGTACCAGGGCGAGGCGCTGGCGCGGCGCTATCGCGCGCTTGTGGAGGAAATCGCGGGGCGCGAGGCGGCGATCGCGGGCGCGGACGGGGCGCTCGCGCGGGCGGTTGCGGAGAATTATCACCGCGTGCTCGCCTACAAGGACGAGTACGAGGTCGCGCGGCTGCATGCGGCGGCGACATATGGGGAAAAACCGGTGTTCCATCTTTCCCCGCCTCTGCCGCTCGGGCGCGATCCGGCGACGGGGCGGCGGCGGAAGATCGCGCTGCCCGGATGGGCGGCGCTGCCTCTGTTCCGCGCCCTCCGCCACGGCAAGGTTCTGCGCGGGACGAAGCTCGATCCGTTCGGGTGGCAGAAGGAGCGCGGCGCGGAGCGGCAAATGATCCGCGATTACGAGTCCGATCTCGAAACGATATTGCGGGGGCTCGGCGGGGCGACGCTGGGGGCGGCGGTTGCGCTGGCGGAATGGCCGGCGCGCGTGCGCGGGTTCGGGCCGGTGAAGGAGGCGGCGCGGGTCGCGGCGATGGCGGAGCGCGCGGCGCTGCTGGCTTCGTTCGCCGCGCCGCCCACAACGCGCGCGGCGGCCTGAAGGATGAGCGCGGGCCCGATCATGATGCCGATCGTTATTCTGGGCGCGGCGCGGACGCCGATCGGCGGGCTGCTCGGCGCGCTCTCCTCCCTGCCGGCGACGAAGCTCGGCGCGGTTGCGATCGAGGGCGCGCTCGCGCGCGGCGGGATCGCGCCCGACGAGATTTCCGAAGTGTTCATGGGCAATGTTCTCTCCGCCGGGCTCGGCCAGGCGCCGGCGCGGCAGGCCTCGCTCGGGGCGGAGATTCCCGAGTCCGTGCCCTGCACCACGATCAACAAGATGTGCGGCTCCGGCATGCAGGCGATGGTGCTCGCGCATGATGCGCTCGCCTGCGGCGCGCGGGGAATAATCGTCGCCGGCGGCATGGAATCGATGAGCAATGCGCCGTTCCTGCTGACGCGCGCGCGGACGGGGATGAAGTTCGGGCACGGCAGGATCTTCGACCACATGGCGCTCGACGGGCTCGAGGATGCGTACGAGCCCGGGCGGCCGATGGGGAGCTTCGCCGAGGATACCGCGGAAACGCTCGGCATTTCGCGCGAGGCGCAGGACGAATTCGCCGCACGCTCCCTGCGGCTCGCGCAGGAAGCGGCGGCGAACGGCGCGCTTGCCGACGAGATCGTGGAGGTTTCGGTCGCGGGGCGCGAGGGGACGAGCATCCTGCGCGCGGACGAGCAGCCGGCGCGCGCCGATGCGGCGAAGATCCCCAGGCTGAAGCCCGCTTTTCGCGAGGGCGGGACGGTGACGGCGGCCAATTCCTCCTCGATCTCGGACGGGGCGGCAGCGCTTCTGCTCGCGCGCGAGGACGAGGCGGAGGCGCGCGGGGCGGCGCCGCTTGCGCGCATCGTTGCGCACGCCGCGCATGCCGAGAAGCCGGCCTGGTTCACGACCGCGCCGATCGGCGCGATCCGCAAGGTGCTGGTGAAGGCCGGGTGGAGCGCGGACGAGGTCGATCTCTTCGAGATCAACGAGGCGTTCGCGGTGGTGGTGCTGGCGGCGGAAAATGCGCTCGATCTGCCGCGCGAAAAGATCAACCCGCGCGGGGGTGCCTGCGCGCTCGGCCACCCGATCGGGGCTTCCGGGGCGCGGATCGTCGTCACCTTGCTCGCGGAGCTGCGGCGGCGCAATCTCCGCCGCGGCGTGGCCGCCATATGCATCGGCGGGGGCGAGGCGCTGGCGCTCGCCGTGGAGAGGGTGTGAGATGCTGGAACGGGCGGGCGGGGAGGCGGACGCGGCGGTCATCGAGACCGTGGCGCGCTTTGCCGCCGAGCGGCTCGCACCGGGCGCGGCGGCGCGGGAAAAAGCGGGAAAATTCGAGCCGGAGCTGATCCGCGAGCTCGCCGGGCTTGGGCTTTTCGGCGCGACGACCGACCCCGAATGGGGCGGCGCCGGGCTCGATGCCGTGACCTACGCGCTCGCGCTGGAAGAGGTGGCGGCGGGAGACGGCGCGGTTTCGACCATGGTGTGCGTGCACAACGCGCCGACCTGCCTCGTGCTGGAACGTTTCGGAACCGAAGCGCAGAAGGAGCGCTGGCTGCGCCCGCTGGCGAGCGGCGAGGCCGTGGGCTCCTTCGCGCTGACCGAGCCGGGCGCGGGTTCGGACGCGGCCGCGATCCGCACGCGCGCGGTGCGGCGGGGCAACAGCGGCTACGTGATCGACGGGGCCAAGCAGTTCATCTCGAACGCGCGGATCGCGAGCGCGGTGGTGCTGTTCGCGGTGACGGACCCGGCGGCGGGCAAGCATGGGATCTCATGCTTCGTGGTGAGCCCCGAGACCAAGGGATTCACGGTCGCGAAGCTCGAGGAGAAGCTGGGGCAGAAAGCCTCCGACACCTGCCAGCTCGTGTTCGAGGGGATGGAGGTCGAGGAGGATCAACGCATCGGGGCCGAGGGCGAGGGCTACCGCATCGCGCTTTCGACGCTGGAGGCGGGACGGATCGCGGTTGCGGCGCAGAGCGTGGGCATGGCGCGGGCGGCGCTCGACTGCGCGATCGGATACGCGAAGGAGCGCAAGACGTTCGGCAGGCCGATCATCGAGCACCAGGCGGTGGGATTCCGGCTGGCGGAGGCGAAGACGCGGCTGGAGGCGGCGCGGCAGCTGACGCTGGCGGCGGCGCGGCGCAAGCGGGACGGGCTGCCGGCGATCGAGGCGGCGTGCATGGCGAAGCTGTTCGCTTCCGAGGCGGCGGAGGCGGTGTGCAGCGCCGCGATCCAGACGCTCGGCGGATACGGATACCTGGCCGATTTTCCGGTTGAGCGCATCTGGCGGGACGTGCGCGTGTGCCAGATCTACGAGGGCACGTCCGACGTGCAGAAGCTCATCCTGCAGCGGCTGCTGTGAGCGCGGCGGGAAGCGTTGCGATAGCGGATCGATTCGCGGCGCGGGGCCGATTCTTCGGGCTGATCGCCGCGGTGGTTGCGCTGGCGGCGCAGATCGCGCTCGGCGCGGTGATCGTGCGCGCGCCTTCGCCGCAATCCGAATTGGCGAGCCTCGCCGCGGTTTCGGTGATTTGCCACACGGGCGGTGTCGCGGCGGGGGCGGCGGCAGGCAAGGCGCTGCCGCATCGTCCGCCCGGGGTGCGGCTTTCGGCGATTGCGCAGGCGGT
>JASHRV010000056.1 GCA_030037175.1 Acetobacteraceae bacterium | reverse complement strand
GGGCGCCCGCACGCCGAGACCGTCGCCCTCGCCATGGCCGGCGAAGCGGCGCGCGGCGCCACCGCCTATGTGACGCTCGAGCCCTGCGCCCACCATGGCGGCACGCCGCCTTGCGCGGATGCGCTGATCGAAGCCGGCGTCGCCCGTGTCGTCGCCGCACTCCGCGATCCCGACCCGCGCGTCAACGGCGCGGGCCTCGCGCGGCTCCGCGCCGCCGGCATCGCCGTCGAGGAGGGGCTGCTCGCCCCCGAGGCCGAGGCCGTCACCACCGGCTTCCTCAGCCGCGTCCGCGCGGGCCGCCCCGCCGTCACGCTCAAGCTCGCCGCCACGCTCGACGGCCGCATCGCAACCCATGCAGGCGAGAGCCGCTGGATCACCGGCAAGGAAGCCCGCCGCGCCGCCCATGCGCTCCGCGGCCGGCACGACGCCGTGCTCGTCGGCATCGGCACGGCCCTCGCCGACGACCCTGCGCTCACCTGCCGCCTCGCCGGCTACCGGGCCCGGCCGCCGGTCCGCCTCGTTGCCGATAGCGGGCTGCGCCTTCCCCTCACGGCGAAGCTCGTCGCCACCGCCCGCGAAACCCCCACCTGGGTCCTCCACCGCACCGGCGCCGACCCGATCCGCGCCGCCGCGCTCGAAGGTCTCGGCATCCGCCTTTTCGCCCTTCCCGCCGCCTCCGCCGGCATCGACCTCGCCGCCGCTCTTGCCGCCCTCGCCCAGGCCGGCCTCACCGCCATCCTCGCCGAGGGCGGGGCCGGGCTTGCGGCCGGCCTCGTCCGGGCCGATCTCGTGGACCGGCTCGCCTGGTTCCATGCCCCGGCGCTGCTCGGCGCAGATGGCTGGCCGGCCGCCGCCGCGCTCGGGCTCGCCGGTCTCGCCGCCATGCCCCGCTTCCGCCGCCTGCGGAGCACCAGCCTCGGAGAGGACATGCTGACCGAATTCTCGCGGATCCGCTGACTTATGTTCACCGGAATCGTCACCGCTCTCGGCACCGTGCGCGCGATCACGCCCATCGCCGCCGGCGCCGACATGCGCATCACCATCGCCGCGCCCTGGCCGGACACCGCTTCGATTCCCCTCGGCGCCTCGATCGCCTGCTCCGGCTGCTGTCTCACCGCCGTCGCCGTCGGCGCGGACAGCTTCGCGGCCGATGTCTCGGCCGAGACCCTCGCCCGCACCACGCTCGGCCAATGGCGCCCCGGCACGCGCGTCAATCTCGAGCGCAGCCTCCGCATCGGCGACGAGCTCGGCGGCCACCTCGTCTCCGGCCACGTGGACGGCGTCGGCGAGGCTCTCGACTCTCATCCCGAGCACGGCTCGGTGCGCTGGCGCTTCCGCCTTCCCTCCGCGCTCGCCCGCTTCGTCGCGGTCAAGGGCAGCATCGCCGTTGACGGCGTCTCGCTCACGGTCAACGAAGCCGGGCCCGCGAGCTTCGGCGTGAACATCATCCCGCACACCGCGAACGTGACGCGCTTCGGCGCGCTCGCGTCCGGCGACGCGGTCAACCTGGAGATCGACATGCTCGCCCGCTACGTTGCCCGCCTGACCGAGACAGCCAGCCTCGCAGAGATGACCAGCCTCGCAGAGACCACCAGCCTCGCAGAGACCAAATGAAAACCTCACTCCTTTCCGAGTATCTCTCCTCGATCGAAGAGCTGATCGACGAGGCGCGCGCCGGGCGCATGTTCATCCTCATCGATGACGAGGACCGCGAGAACGAGGGCGATCTCATCATTCCCGCGCAGTTCGCGACTCCCGAGGCGGTCAATTTCATGGCCCGCCACGCGCGCGGCCTGATCTGCCTCGCGCTCGCCCGTCCGCGCGTCGAGCAGCTCGGCCTCACGCTGATGAGCCAATCCAACCGCTCGCGCCTGCAGACCGCCTTCACCGTCTCGATCGAGGCGCGCGAAGGCGTCACCACCGGGATCTCCGCGGCCGACCGCGCGCACACCATCGCGGTCGCCATCAATCCCGAGAAGGGCCGCGAGGATATCGTGAGCCCCGGCCACATCTTTCCGCTGATGGCGCGCGAGGGCGGCGCGCTCGTCCGTGCCGGCCACACCGAGGCCGCGGTCGATATCGCCCGCCTCGCCGGCCTCAACCCCTCGGGCGTGATCTGCGAGATCATGAACGACGACGGCACGATGGCGCGCCTGCCCGACCTCGCCGCCTTCGCCCAGCGCCACAATCTCAAGCTCGGCACCATCGCCGATCTCATCGCCTATCGCCGCCGCACCGAGCGGCTGGTCCGCCGCGTCGCCGAAGGCATCCTGCACCATGCCGAAGGCGGCGAATGGAAGCTCCTCGTCTATGCCAACACCGTCGAATATGCCGAGCATCTCGTGCTCGTGAAGGGCGATCCTTCCGGCCCCGAGCCCGTGCTCGTGCGCATGCACGCGGTCGATCTCGTGCACGACATGCTGGGCGGCGCCGCCTCGGACATGCTGCACGGCGCGATGCGGCGCATCGCAGCCGTTGGCCGCGGCGCGGTGGTCCTGATCCGCGACACGCGTCCCACCGCGCTTTCCGGGCGCGTGGGCACGCTCGAGGCAAGCCCGCGCCCGAACCGGGAGCTCCGCGATTACGGCATCGGCGCGCAGATCCTCGTCGATCTCGGCGTGCAGCGGATGGTCCTGCTTTCAAACACGCAGCGCACGATCGTCGGCCTCGAAGGCTATGGGCTCGACATCGTGGACCAGCTCCCGGTCACGGATGAAGCCGGCGAATGAGCACCGAGGATGCTCCCGCCGCCGAACCCGTGCCGATCGAGGGCGCGCCGCCGCACCTCCTCATCGTCCGCGCGCCCTATTACCGCGAGATCGTGGACCGCCTCGCCGAAGGCGCCGCACGGATCCTCAAAACCTCCGGCGCCAGCTTCGAAACGCTCGACGTTGCCGGCGCCTTCGAGCTGCCGCAGGCCATCCGCATCGTGCTCCGCGGCCCGCCCCGCCATGACGGCTTCGTCGCCCTTGGCTGCGTCGTTCGCGGCGAGACCGACCACTATGACCATATCTGCCGCGAGGCGATGGCCGGGCTGATGCACGTCGCCCTCCAGTACGGCATCCCCCTTGGCACCGGCCTCCTCACCGTCGATACGCTCGATCAGGCGCGTGCCCGCGCCGGCAGCACCGGCCCGAACAAGGGCGCCGAGGCCGCGCGCGCCGCGCTCCTGCAAATCGTCGCCGCCCGCCGCTTCGGCGCTGCCTGGCGCGCCGGCGCATGACGCGCACCCCCACCCGCCGCCGCACCGCCGCCCGCGTCGCTTCGGTCCAGGCCCTCTTCCAGATCGACCAGTCGGGCGATCCGGCCGATCAGGTGATCGACCAGTTCCTCCGCCACCGCCTTGGCGCCGAAACCGCCGGCACTTCCAAGGGGAATTACGAGGAAGGCCGCATCCCCGAGGCCGAGCACGCGCTCTTCTCGCGCGTCGTCCGCGCCGCGACCGCGGGCCAGGCCGAGCGCGACGTCCTCCTCGCCACCGTCCTCCCCGCGGACTGGCCGATCGAGCGGCTCGATCCCGTCCTCCGCGCGCTCCTTCGCGCCGGCCTCGCCGAGCTCGCAATGTCGGACGGTGCGCCCGCCCGCGTCCTCATCAACGAATATCTCGATGTCGCCCACAGCTTCTTCTGGGGCGAGGAGCCGCGCCTCGTGAACGCCGTGCTCGACCGGCTCGCCCGCACCCTCCGCCCCGCCGAATTCCCGACCGAAGCCGCCGGATGAGCGATCTGCCGCGGGAGTTCGCGCTGATCGCGCGGCACTTCCGTCCGCTCGCAGGCCCGGCCGCCCTCGACCTTACGGACGATGCGGCGATCCTCGCGCCGCCGCCCGGCAAGGAGCTCGTGCTCACCGTCGACGCCATGGTCGCGGGCGTGCACTTCCTCCCCGCCGATCCGCCGGACCTCATCGCCCGCAAGCTCTTGCGCGTGAACCTTTCCGACCTCGCGGCAAAATCCGCCGCCCCGCTCGGCTATCTTCTCACCGTCTCCGCGCCGCCCGACACGACGGAGGACTGGTTCGCCGCCTTCGCCGCCGGCCTCGCCGAGGACCAGCGCGCCTTCGGCATCACCCTCCTCGGCGGCGACACCACCGCCACACCCGGCCCGCTCGCGCTCTCGCTCACCGCCATCGGCACGGTGGATACCGGCCACGCGGTTCTTCGTCGCGGCGCCGCGCCCGGCCACGGCATCTGGGTCACCGGCACGATCGGCGATGCCGCGCTCGGCCTCGCCGTGCTGCAAGACAGTCTCGCCGATCCTTCGGGCTTCCTCGCGCAGCGCTACCACCTGCCCGCGCCCCGGCTCGGCCTTCGCCTCTTCGGAATCGCAGCCGCCGCCATGGATATCTCGGACGGGCTCATCCAGGACCTCGCCCATCTCTGCCGCGCCGGCAACGTCGCCGCCGAGATCTGCTCCGCCCTCGTCCCGCTCTCCGCCCCGGCCCGCGCGGCCGGGCCCGCCTGGCTCGAACGCTGCCTCACCGGCGGGGACGATTACGAGCTCCTCCTCGCTATCCCGCCCTCCTCGGAACCCGCCCTCCAGGCCGAAGCCAAACGCGCCAACCTTCCCATCACGAAAATCGGCCGCTTCCTTTCCGACCCCCCCACCGTCACCGTGCACGGCCCCAACAACACCCCAATGAAAATTTCTAAACCCGGCTGGAGTCACTTTTAGCCAGAGGCTCCGCCTCTGGACTCCGGTCGGGGGCTCTGCCCCCGACGCCCCCGCTGGGGCCTTGAGGCCCCAGACCCCCCCAACGTTTTCATTAAGTAAGGGGCTGACATAGCTAAGCCTAGCAAGGCAGATATGTCAGATGGTTACACTGCGTCGGCGGAGCCGGCTGGCTCCTGAAGTGCAACGGGCTTTGATGGTGCAGTTCGTGGCCGGTACGCCGGCGCGGACGGCGGCGGAGCTGGTCGGTGTCAACCGCAACACGGCGATCCTGTTCTACCGCAAGC
>JASHRV010000006.1 GCA_030037175.1 Acetobacteraceae bacterium | reverse complement strand
CGCTGCTCGCGGACCATGCCCAGCCGGTCGCCTACGAGCTGCCGCCTCCGCCGGTCGAGACCAAGCCGGATCGCGCGCTGCTCTATGTCCATGCCCAGAAGCCGCACGCGAAGGCGATGGCCGCCGAGTAGGCGTTCGACAATTCAAGAGAATTGTTCTTTCTTGAAAGAAAGAACCAAAGAACTTTTTTCCGTTTTCCGGACCCGGCGCCATCTCGGGACTCCGAACGGCGGGCTGGAGTCCCCGGCCGACGCCCGCCCCCGGAAAACGGGGAAAAGTCTTTTTGCTTCTTTTTCTTCAGAAAAAGAAGATTCTTCCTTTCCCTTCCAACACTTCCTTAACGCGCACAACACCCTCCACGCCGCTCCCTACGCTGCTCCGCGCCAGGCGCGCGCGAACGTGCTCACATCCTGCGGCGTTTCCCCGGCGGCCCAGAACTCCATTCCGCCCGCGCGCCAATAGGAAAGCGAGAGACCCGCGGCCGCGAGCGAGATCGGCGGCGTCGGCGCATGCGTTTCCGGCCAGACATAGAGCGTGACCGCCCGGCCGTCGCGCCGATAGACCAGAACCGCCGTGCGCCGCCCGTGCACATAATCGAGCCGCGCCCCGGCGAGCGCAAAGCCCGCAACCGCGCGCACCGGCGGGGCGAATCCGAGCCCGTCCTGGAACCACGCGGCGAGCGCGGCCGGCGCTTCGGCTTGCCGGTCCAGCAGATGGCCGGGCTCGCGCGCGCGGAGCGTTGCGGCCGCGACCTCGCCCGCAACGCGGTTTGCCTCCGGCGGCATCACCGGCAGCACCGCGAGGGCCAGCACCACCGCCAGCGCCGCGCCGGCCACGAACCCGCCGAAGGGCGCCCAGCTCAGGCGAAAGCGCCGGCGGGGCCGCCCCGCCGCTTCCGCTGCCGGAGCCGCCGAAGCCGCCGCCGCCGCGAGCGAACGCCTCAGGGACTCGGGCGCCTGATAGCGGGGAACGTTCGTCCTGAGCGCGGTCTTCAGTTCGCGCAGCCGGCCCGCCAGGGCCTGGCATTCGGCGCAGCCGGCCATGTGCAGCGCGAGGTCCGCCGACTGCACGGCATCGAGCTCGCCGTCGAGATCGGCCTGGATCAGCACGCCCATGGCCTCCGAATGGGGAACGTTCATCGCACGTCGCTCCGTTCCGCCTGCCGGATCAGGATCCGCCGCGCGCGCCACAGGCGCGACATCACCGTCCCGATCGGAACCGCGGTGATCCCGGCGATCTCCTGGTAGCTCATCTCCTCGAGCTCGCGCAGCACGAGGCATTCGCGAAGCTCGGGCGGAAGGGCGGCGAGCATGCGCCCGAGATGCGCGCGCTCCTCTTCCGCTCCCAGCATCGCTTCCGGATCGGGCCCGGGATCGGGGGTCGCGAGATGGCTCTCGTCCGC
This sequence comes from Acetobacteraceae bacterium, assembly GCA_030037175.1. Taxonomy (GTDB): domain Bacteria; phylum Pseudomonadota; class Alphaproteobacteria; order Acetobacterales; family Acetobacteraceae; genus JAKAWQ01. The sequence goes on along the minus strand of JASHRV010000006.1, from coordinate 2,282 downwards.
ATCCTCCGCCAACGGCTCGGGATCGCGCCGCCGCGCGGCCATCCATGTGTAGGCGGCATTGCGCACGATCGCGAGCAGCCAGGCGCGCGGATTCTCCCCGCGGAATGTGGAGAAATGTTTGAGCGCCCGCACCATCGCATTCTGCACCACGTCCTCTGCCGCCGTCGCGTCGCGCACGAGCCAGCGCGCGAGATTGTAGGCCGCGTCGAGATGCGGCAGCACCTCGGCGGCAAAGGAGGGTGGTCCCGCGCTCAGCGCCACGGTTCGCTTCCGCAACGGAATGCGAGCGAGCGGAAACTGAGCCCCGGGCGCGTCATTTCACGATAACCGTCCCCGTCATGTCCGGATGGACACTGCAATGATAGTGGAACGTTCCGGGGCTCGCGAAGGTCAGCGTGGCGCTCTCGCCGGTATCGAGCAGCGGCGTGCGGAAGCTCCTGCCCTGATCATCGCTCGTCACGTTGTGCACATCCTCGTCCTTGTTCACCCACGTGACCTTTTCGCCCGGATGAACGGTGATCGTTGCGGGCATGAACATATGCTGATCGATCGTCACCTGCTGGTCCGCCTGCGCGATGAGCGGGGCGGAGGCAAGCAGCGCAGCGAGAAAAAAGGCGGCCGAAGGAACAGCAAAGCGCGTGCGCATCGTGCTCAGGCTCCGAGCGGGGTGTCGATGAGCGCAAGCCGTTCCTTTCCCGGAACATAAGCGATGCTCGCGGTGCCGAGCACCTCCTTCAGCCGCCCCGGGGGAACCTTGAGCGGCCCCGGATTGGCGTCGGGCGCGGGTGCTGCCTGCGGGAAGGCGGTCGAGCGCGCCGTGTGGAAGGCGACATCCCCTTCGATCTTCTGGATGATCTGGTGGATATGGCCGTTCAGCACGGTCACCGAGCCGAAGGGGCGCAGCAGCGCAAGCAGCGCGGCCGCTTCCTCCGTTCCCCACCCCCATTGCGGATAGACCTGCCAGAGGGGGATGTGCGCCATGACCACGATCGGCTGGCTCGCCGTCCGCCCCGCAAGGTCGTTCTTCACCCAGGCGAGCTGCCCGGCGCCGAGCGTTCCGAGCCCCTTCGCCCCGAGTTGGGAGACATTGTCGAGCGCGATGAAATGCACGCCTCCCTCATCGAAGCTGTACCAGCGATTTTTCCCCACGCCGAAGCGGGAGAAGAAGCCCTTGCCCCCATCGAGCAGAACGTCGTGCTCGCCGGGAACGTAATGGGTCTCGAGCCCCGAACCGCGGATGATCGCCTCTGCCATGTCGAACTGCACGGCCTGCGAGGTATGGCTCACATCGCCGGTATGGATCATGAAGGATGCCCCGGCGGCCTCCGCCTTCACTTCGCCGATCGCCTGACGAAGTGTCCCGCTCACGTCCGGGTTCGCCGCGCCGTGAAAGCCGAGATGGCTGTCGCTGATCTGCACGAACGAGAAGCCGGCCTCCGCGGCCTCGGCCGGCCCACCCAGGAGCCGCGAACGCGGAATCCCGCCGGCAACGGTCCAGACCACGCCCTGGCCGACCCACGCCATGCATTCGAGGACCCGGCGCCTGGATGGCGCGGGTGTCGCTGTCTGGTTGGCTTTCATCGCTGAGGCTCCCCTGTCGGTGACGGACAAGGAGGAGACCGCGGAGCCGGCCCGATTATTCTCGGCGGGAAGCTGCTATCCTGCGCGGGACGGAAAATCGCGGAGACGAGGAATGAAGCAGGCGCGGCTCAGGGCGGTCTTCATGCGCGGCGGCACATCGAAAGCGCTGATGCTGCGCGCCGCCGACCTGCCGCCCGACCGGGCGGACTGGGCCCCGATCTTCCTCGCCGCGATCGGCGCGCCCGATCCCAACGCCCGCCAGCTCGACGGCATGGGCGGCGGCGTCTCCTCGCTCTCCAAGGTCTGCGTCATCGGCCCGCCGAGCCGCCCGGACGCGGATCTCGACTACACCTTCGCCCAGATCGGCGTCACCACGGCGGACGTCGATTACGCCGGCAATTGCGGCAACATGTCTTCGGCGGTCGGGCCGTTCGCGGTGGATGAAGGGCTGGTGCCGCGCCCCGCGGGCGCGGAAGCCGTGGTCCGCATCCACAACACGAACACGAAAAAGATCATCGTCGCCCGCTTCCCGATGGATGAGGGCCTTGCCGCTGTCGAAGGCACGCTCGCGATCGACGGCGTGGCCGGCACGGGCGCGCCGGTGCGGCTCGATTTTCTCGAGCCGGGCGGCGGGAAAACCGGAAAATTGCTGCCCACCGGCAACCCCACGGACAGGCTCGCGGTGCCCGGCCTCGGGCCGG
>JASHRV010000055.1 GCA_030037175.1 Acetobacteraceae bacterium | reverse complement strand
GCGCCGACGCCCACGAACATCTCCACGAAGTCGGAGCCGGAAATGGTGAAGAAGGGGACGTTCGCCTCTCCGGCGATGGCACGGGCGAGCAGCGTCTTGCCGGTGCCGGGCGGGCCGACCAGCAGCACGCCCTTCGGGATCTTGCCACCGAGGCGCTGGAATTTCTGCGGGTCCTTGAGGAACTCGACGACCTCCTGCAACTCGCCGCGCGCCTCGTCGATGCCGGCAACGTCCTCGAAGGTCACGCGGCCCTGCTTCTCCGTCAGCATCCGCGCGCGGGACTTGCCGAAGCCCATCGCTCGCCCGCCGCCGGCCTGCATCTGGCGCATGAAGAAGACCCAGACGCCGATCAGCAGCAGCATCGGGAACCAGGAGAGGAGGTAGTGCAGCAGCGGGTTCGCGTCCGACGAAGGCGGCTTCGCGATCACCCGCACGTCCTTGGAGGTGAGGCGGTTCACGAGCGTCGGGTCGTCGGGAATGTAGGTCTCGAAGCTGGTGCCGTCCTTGAGCTGGCCGCTGACGGTCTGGCCTTCGATCACCACGTCGCGCACCTGGCCGCTATCGACCTGGTGGAGGAAATCGGAATAGGCGACCTCGGTCGCGTTGTCGTGGCTCGTGCCGGGCTGGAAAAGATTGAAGAGGACGACGAGCAGGAGGGCGATGATCACCCAGAGAGCGAGGTTGCGGCCGAAATTGCTCATCCCATCCCGTCCTGTTCGCGGACCCGCGGCGCGTGGCCCTTCAGCTCACGGACCCTTCACCTCAAGCCCTGGGACCCATCCTGCCAGACCCAGGTTGCGGAGAGCTTTCGTCCGCTTCCGTCCTCGCAACATAGGCTCACGGCGCGGTTTCTGCATCCCCGCCGTCCTCGACAATCGTGAATGGCGCCCCTGCGGCCGGCTCGTTCGGACCGAACAGAACCGGTGCCCGCGCGCATTGCGATAAATCAGGATAGCCGAGATGCGGGACGGCGACCAACTCTTCCCGAAGGCGCAACGCCGGAAGAGTTGCGAGAATCGCGGCCGGGAGCGGGGAAAGATGGCGCAGCCGCGCCGCGTCGGCGGCGCCGAGCGCGCCGAGCTTCGTCCCGGGCGGGGGCTTGGCGGCGGCGGCGAGGCGGAAGCGGCCGTCCCAGCGCGCGCCGGGGCTCGCGGGAACCGGGGCAGCCATGGCCTCTTCCTCGCGCACCAGGAGCCAGCCCGGTCCGAGGCGGCCGGCGGGGAGGAGGCGGATGCCGGCGAGAGTGGCCGGGGTAGGGGCGACGGCGAGCGCGGCGACGCGGCTTTCGGCATGGGCAAACTCGGCGCCGGAGAGCGCGCGGAGCAGGGCGGCGAGGGCGGCGGGCGCGATCGGGCCAGGGGTGAGCAGGGCATAGCCTTCGGGGCGGATGGTGGCGCGGGCGGCAAGGAGTTCCGCGCGGGCGCGCTCCTCGGCGGCGCGGCGGAGGCCAGCGGCGCGGGCCGCTTCGGCAAGGGCGGCGGTGGCAATGCCGTTGCCGTCCGAGTCCGCGCGGGCGATGCGCAGGCGTGCGCGGAGAAAGGCCGGGTTCGCGTTGCTCGGGTCCGTGTGCCAGGCGAGGCCGGCAGCGGAGAGCGTGGCGCGCAGGCGGACCGGGGGCGTGGCGAGGAGCGGGCGGAGCAGGGCCACGCGCGCGGTTTCGCGCCGGGCGGGAATACCGGCGAGGCCGGCCTCGCCGCTGCCGTCGAGCGCGCGGAGCAGCAACGTTTCGGCTTGATCGGCGGCATGGTGGCCGAGCAGGAGGAAGGGAATGCCGCGCTCGGCCGCGGCGGCCTCGAGACGGGCGAGCCGGGCGGCGCGGGCATGCGCGGGCAGACCGGGCCCGCGGCCGAGCCCGCGCAGGCGGAGGATGGCGTGGGCGATGCCGAGGCGATCAAGGAGCTCGGCGGTTGCGCAGGCTTCGGCGGCAGCCTCCGGCCTCAGCCCGTGATCGACGATGAGGCCGAAGATCTCGCCGCCGCGGGCGCGAGCCCATTCATCGGCGAGGATGGTGAGCGCAAGGCTGTCGGCGCCGCCGGAGACGCCCACGGCAAGGCGCGGGGCATCCTCCGGCGGGCCGAGGCCCGCCATGAGGGCGGAGAACTCGGCGTCCGAGACGGGACCGAAGCGGTGGTTCAGGAGCAGCCGGTCTGGCGGGAGAGCGAGGACGCGCCCTGGGCGATGTCCGGGCGGAGAGAGGTCGAGAATTGCTGTCGCAGCTTGGAAAGGGCGGCGCAGGCGGCGGGCTTCTGGTTGATCGCGGCGAGCGAGCGGGCAAGGCCGAGCAGCGAATCCTGGGCATGATCGCCGGCAGGGAGGCGGTTGAAGGCATCGTCATAGGCGAGCGCCGCGCGGGTATATTGCCGCTGGCCGTAGAGCGATTGGGCGAGCAGGAACTGGGCATCATAGGCGCGGGGGGAACGGGAGTCCGCCTGGAGCACGGTCTCGGCGGCGGAGGCGGCGGTGCTGTAGTCGGCGCGGGCGAGCGCCGCCTCGCCCTGGCGCAGCAGCACCTCCGGCGGGGGCGGCTGGGTCGGCACGACCGCGGCGGGAGTCGTGGTGCGCGGGGCGGTGGTGGAGAGGCCGGGGGCGGCGGCAGCGCCCTTGCCCTGGGCGAGCTGGTACTGGAAGGCGAGGTCGTCCACCTTCTTGCCGATATCGGCCACCTGCTGGTCGACGCGGTGGGAGAGGCTATCCACCTCCCCGCGGAGCTCTCGGACCTGGTCCTGAAGCGAGCTCACCTGCTGGAGGAGGGAGGCGACGAGGTCGCTGCTGGAGGCGCTCGGCGGCGGCTGACTGTAGTTGCCGCCGAGCGAGGAGCCCTGATTGCCGCCGCCGCTCTGGATCTGGTTGCGGAGCTGATCGACCTCGTTCTGGACTTCCAGGATCTGGTTGCGCAGCGCGATCGCCTCGCGGCTCTCGATCTGTGCCCGCGCCGCCGGAATGGCGGCGAAGAGCAGAAGCGAAGCGGCGAGCAGAAGCCTCATGGCCATCGGTCGGTCCCCGGTCCCTTAACCTGGCCCTAGAGTAATGCGTATTGCGCCGGGCGGGAACGCCGCCGGGGCGGGCGCTTCCGGGTTGGCTTGCATGCCGACCCCCTCCCTCCGCGCCCGGAAGCGGCGGAGGAAAGGGGCAGTATGCGACCTTGCCTAGGTTGCCGGGGCTCAGGCGTTACTGGGCCTGGGGATTGAAGCCCTGGACGGAGGTGATGGCGTTGCGGTTCTGGGCCCAGGCCTGGTCATTGTCCCCGAGCGCGACCGGGCGGTCCTTGCCGTAGCTGATGGTCTGGATGCGGTCCGGGGAGACGCCCTTGGCCACCAGATAGTCGCGGGCGGCGTCGGCGCGGCGCGAGCCGAGGGCGAGGTTATATTCCTCGGTGCCGCGGTCATCGCAGTTGCCCGCGATCAGCACCTTGACCTGCGGATACTTGGCGAGCCAGGCCGCCTGGCGGTCGAGAGTCGCCTGGGCTTCCGAGGAGAGGTACGAGCGATCGAAGGCGTAGAAGACCCGGTCACCCACATTCTGCACCAGGTCCTGCTCGCTGCCTGGGGCGGGGCCCGAGGTGGCCGCGGTGGCGCCGGTGCCGGCGGTGGTGGTCTTCGGGTGGGATGCGCATGCCGAGAGCAGCGCCACGGCCGCGAACGCGCCGATGAGCCTGAGTTTCATTGAGGTCAGTCCCTGTCAGGGTGGGAGCAAAAGGTCAGGCAATATCGCCCCGCTGCGGTATCCCGCTGCGGTTGCATCCGCGCTTAGCCCCTCCTTTCGGCATCGGTCAAGCCTCCTTCATGCAAGAACCGCAATAATATGCCGGGCGTGCCGCGGCTGCATCGCTTTCCTGCAGCCGAAAGAGCGAAAGCTCAGGAAAGGAGCGGCGACCAGGCGGGATCGGAGGCGTCGGTCGGGGTCTGGATCATGCGCTCGTTGAAGCCGGTGATGTCGATATTGACGAGCCGGGTCGTATAGCCGGCGCCGGAGGAGCTGGTGGCGGCCGTGGAACGCCAGAAGGCGATCACCCGGCCGTTGGGGCAGAAGCTCGGGCCATCGACATTGAAGCCTTCCGAGAGGATGCGTTCGCCGGTGCCGTCCGTGTTCATCACGCCGAGGGCGAAACTGTCGCCTTGGCGGATGAAGGCGATGAGATCCCCGCGCGGCGACCAGACGGGGGCGAAATAGCGCCCGTCGCCATAGCTGATGCGCTTCGGGTTCGAACCGTCCGCGCCCATGATGTAGATCTGGGGCGAGCCATCGCGGTCCGAGTTGAAGCAGATCTGCGAGCCGTCCGGGCTGTAGCAGGGGCTGGTGTCGATCGCGCCGGAATTGGTGAGCTGGGTCGGCGCCATGGAGCCCAGATCGACGACCACGATGTCCGAGCCTGCGCCGCGCGCCTCCGAGAGGATGACCTTCGAGCCGTCCGGGCTGAAGCGGGGCGCGAAGGTCATGGAACTGAAGGCGCCGAGCAGGGATTGGCGGCCGGAACCGAGGTCGAAGAGATAGACCCGAGGCTGGTTCTCGGCGAAGCTCATGAAGGCGAGCTCGTTGACCTTGATCGGGTGGAAGCGCGGATCGAGCGCCATCCATTCCCCGGAGGTGAGGAAGCGGTTGTTGGCGCCGTCCTGGTCCATGACGGCGAGGCGGCGGATGCGGGCGCTGCGCGGGCCGGTATCCGAGATGTAGGCGATGCGGGTGTCGAAATAGCCCTTCTCGCCGAGCAGGCGCTCATAGATCACGTCGGCGATCATGTGCCCGACGCGGCGCCAGTTGCTGTCCGCCGTCGTGTAGGCGGTGCCCTGGAGCTGCTGCTCGGGCAGGACGTCCCAGAGACGGAACTCGACGCGGACCTGGCCCGCGGAGGGGGAATCGACCTGGCCGGTGACGAGGGCGCGGGCGCCGATGACCTTCCAGTCCTGCCATTTCGGCACCTGGCCGATGCTGCTCGAGGCCTGGACGAAGGAGGCGGGGTCGAGCGGGCGGAAGAGGCCGCAGCCGGCGAGGTCGTTGGAGATCACGCCCACGATCTGCGAGGCGAGGCTGTCGGGCTGGCCGCCGAAGGTCGGGATCGCGATCGGGATCGGCTCGACCTGGGCGCGGTTGACATCGATCACCGCGCTCTGGTCGCCGGCAGAGCCGCCGGCGGCGGGCGCCGGCGCCTGCTGCGCCAACACGGCTTGCGGGGCGATCAGGAGCGAGGCTGAGCCGGCGAGCAGGCCCCGGCGTCCGACGAGCAGGTTCCGCATGTCACTTTTGACCCTCTCTATGCGAGCCTTCTAGGCCCCTTCCTTTTTGCATCCAAACCAGGGCGGCAACGTGGAGGCGGGCCGTTCGAAACGATGAAACTGCGGCAAGGTGGCGCGGCGATGGGTGGTTAGGACCGCGGCGGAGGCGGAATCAAGCGCGTCGTGGAAGAGGCTGGAATCGGGAGGGTTTTTGGAGGCAGGCGAATCGGCGGTTGGACGGGTTGGACGTACAGGGGGTGGGTCGGGAAAATTTATCGTTTGGAATCAATGAATTGGACGGGCAGCGGCGGAGGGCTTGGCAATTTTGCGCGCCTTTTCAGAAGCGTAGCGGGAAAGCTCCGCCGCGGAGACGGAAGAGGCCTTCTCGAGATAGTCACAAATGAGACGAAGCTCCGCCTCATCGTATTCCGCGAGGAGGGCCATGTAGGCCCGCCCGATCGCCTCGTAGCGGGGAACGAGCGGGGCGAGGCTTTCGGGCAGGACACGAACGAGGACCTTGCGGCGATCCTCCGTGTCGCGGCGGCGGGCGACGAAGCCGCGCTTTTCCAGCCGGTCGAGGATGTGGGTGACCGCGCCGGTGCTGAGCCCGCTCAGCGCCGAAAGCTGGCCCGCGGTGAGCATGGCGCCCTCGGCGCGGAGGATGAGGTCGATGCATTTGGTGTCGGTCGCGTTGAGGCCGACGGTTTCCGCGATCGCCTGATGGAGAAAGACCGTTTGCGTGCTCATGCTGCGCCCGAGGCTCCAGAGCTTTTCGAGCAGCGCGGCGCGGGCGGGGGTTTTTGCGGGTTTCCTTGACACGGGATATCTGCATTTTTAAGATACTTACGGTTTCAGATGATAGCGCCCAGGCGCGGAGAGGCAAAGGCGGATGGAGGAAGGCGAGGCGCGCAAGGACGCCGGAATGGAAGGCTGGCTCGCGCGCTGGTACGCGCGGACGCGGCGCAACGATGCGGCCGAGTTCGCGCGCCAGGCGGAGGCGGTGGCCGCCAGGCTCGGCGTGCGGGGCGATGTGCTCGAGGTGGCGCCGGGACCGGGCTATTTCGGGATCGCGCTCGCGCGGCTTGGGGATTTCCGGATCACCGGGCTCGATCTCAGCCGCACGCTTGTCGGCATCGCGGCGGAGAACGCGATGAAGGCGGGCGCGCGGATCGATTTCCGGATCGGCAATGCCGCTTCGATGCCTTTTCCCGAGGGTGCGTTCGATTTCGTCTATTGCGCGGCGGCGTTCAAGAATTTCGCCGCCCCCGTGAGGGCGCTCGACGAGATGCACCGCGTGCTGCGCCCGGGCGGGGAGGCGATGATCCTCGATCTGCGCAAGGACGTGCCGATCGCGGAGATCGACGCCTATGTGCGCGCGAGCGGGCGGGGCGCGATCGATGGCTGGATCACGCGCCAGGCGTTCCGGCGGATGCTGATCGGGCGCGCGTACACGAGGGAGGCGTTCGCGCGGATGGCGGCGGAGAGCCGGTTCGGCGGATGCGCGATCGAGACGGACCAGATCGGGCTCATGGTGCGGCTGACGAAGGCCGGCCCCCGCATTGCGGGGGGCGAGTAGGGGCGGGACAATGCCCCGGGGACAACGACAATGTCTTGCGGGAGTGCCGGACCTCTCATGCCAATCTCACCCGAGCTCATCGCCGAGCTGGCGCCGACAGGCGTGCTGCGCGCGGGGATCAATCTTTCGAATTTCCTGCTGGTGACGGGGAAAAGCGCGGCGGGCGATCCCGTCGGCGTCTCGCCCGACATGGCGGGCGAGGTCGCGAAGCGGCTGGGCGTGGCGGTGAGATACCTGCCGTTCCCCTCGCCCGGCGAGCTCGCGGACCAGGCGGGGAAGGATGTGTGGGATATCGGGCTGATCGGCGCCGAGCCGCAGCGGGCCGAGACGATCGCATTCAGCGCCGCCTATGCCGAGATCGAGGCGACCTATCTCGTGCCCGCGGGATCGCGGCTCGAGACGATCGCGGATGTCGATGCGCCGGGCGTGCGG
>JASHRV010000054.1 GCA_030037175.1 Acetobacteraceae bacterium | reverse complement strand
CGACACCCCCGTACGCCGCGAAATCTCACGGATCGGCACATGCTCGCGCAAATGCCACCGCCGGATGATGCTCAAAAACGCCATGTCCAACACTCCGTTCGTCCCCGCCACAACCCGACGGGAAAGCGTTCAAACATGGGTCAAATCTCAGTGGAAAAACCGACCCTACCCGGGTCAGTTCTCAGTGGAAATCAACAGCCCCCGTTGGCCTTTAGTGCCCAGGCATAGGCCGCGAGAACGTTGTAGCGCGCTCCGCCTGATGTCTTCGGATTGGGCGTCACCACCTGCACGCCTGGCCGAATGAGGTCGGGCCAGTCGCGGATCCCCTTTGGATTGCCCTGGCGGACCAGGAACACGATTGTGCTGGTGAAGGGAACGCTTCCGTCTGGCAGACGGCTCCGCCAGTCTCGCGTGAGCAGGCCGGCGTTGGCAATGGCATCGATGTCGTAGGCGAGCGCCAGACTCACGACGTCGGCAGGCAGCCCCTCGATAACGGCGCGCGCCTCTGCGCTTGAGCCACCATTTGAGTCGTGGATCGTAATCGGTGTTCTGGTCATCTCGCGCCAGAACTGCTCGAAGAACGCGTTGTAGGCGCGAAACAGTTCCACAGCTGCGGAATAAGAGGCGTTGAGCAGGTCGTTCGGCGCGGCGGCGAGGGTACGAAAGCTGATGAGGGCAGGCGCGGTGACGAGCAGGGTGCGGCGCTTCATGGACATCTCCCAATGCGATAGAGAGGTGACTTGCCTTCGCCGACTGTTCTGTCTTTGGCAAAAGTCGATAGTGTATGCAGGAAGTCGAGGGCTGAGCTACTGAACTTCTATTGGCAGGAGCTGCCGATTCGGCAGCGTGGCCACATCCAGACGGTTAGGAATGCGTTCGGCTGCCGCGAAATAATTTGCAATCTGCTGCTGTTCGACCAGCGCCGCTTCTTCGGTCGGGGCGATTCCTCGAGCCTTGCGGGAGAGTGCGAGGTTCAGCGTCGGTGCTCGCTGCCCGAGAATCGCTGCTAGTTCCACTGCTATCTGGGGGCGGTACGCCGCGATGTCGGCCTCTGTCTCTGCGATAGCACTCAACACTGCCTGCAGGACCCTTGGCGCGCGCTCGGCGAAGCCTTTCCGTGCGATGTAGAATCTATAGTTAGGTGTGACACCTATGGCATCGGCGAGAATGCGTCCGCCGGCCGCTTGAGCGGCCGCAAGCTCCGGGTCGGAGACCACCCAGGCATCCGCCGCTCCGCTCCGAAATGCGAGTTCCGCCTCTTCCGGCCTAAGAGGCAAGGGAACAATGTCCCCTATCTTGAGATTCACTTTCCGAAGCGCCGAGGCTAGGACCCATTCCGCGCTCGAGTCCTGATCGAATGCTACTGGCCGTCCTCGAAGTTGACTCAATCGGCTAAGGGGGCTCGCATGGGCCACTACGACCGCGGTACTTCGTGGCGAAGGAAGATCATTCACAAGCGTCACGATTGGTGCGCCGCGCGCCAAAGCGAGGATCGGCAGCACCGTACCGCTATAACCGAGATCGACGAGCCCGTCCGCCATTGACTCGATGAGTGCCGGACCAGAAGCAAATCGGGTCCAAGTTACGTCATAGCCAAGCGAGCCGAGGCGGCGTTCCAGCAAACGGCGACGCTCAAGCACCAGCAAAGTGATCGCCGATGTCTGCGATCCGATGGCAAGGGTACCCGTCTCCCGAGAGGGAAGAAAGCGGCGCCTCCAAGCGGCGTATTGACCAAGGGTGCTGTCACAGACTCTGTCTCGGTCTTGCATAGCTTGCCCTTTCGCATAGCGAAGACCACCATGCCACAGGAGTGCATATTGTCTATTCTGTCAATAGGAATTAAATCCGCTTCGAGTTTCTCTCTCTAAGCAAAGAATATGACAGCTGTTAAAGGATAGGTTGGAGCTGCCCCGATTTCGTGGAGTGTTTGCGGGCTTGGGTGATTACGGTTCCGTGGTCTCTGCCTCCATCGCTGCTTCATAGGCCATTGGCGACCGATAGCCGAGGGCTGAATGCACTCGCACCATGTTGTACCAGCCCTCCATGAAGCTGAAGCAGGCCATGCGCGCCTCGGCCTGTGATGCGAACCGGCGCCGGTCGAGTAGCTCGCATTCGAGGGTGGCGAAGAAACGTTCGCACATCGCGTTGTCGTAGGCGTCGCCCACAGAGCCCATCGATGGCCGCACCCCGGCTTCCTTGCAGCGGTTGCCGAACGCCAGCGACGTGTATTGGCTGCCCTGGTCGCTGTGATGGATCACGCTGTCTGGACGGCGCTGGCCGATCGCCATCTCCAGCGCATCCAGCACCAGCTCAGCGCGCAGGTGATTGGCCATTGACCAGCCGACGACCTTGCGGCTCCACGCATCGAGCACGACCGCGAGATACAGGAAGCCGCTCGCAGTCGGCACGAAGGTGATGTCGGCCACCCAGAGCTGGTTCGGTCGCGTGGCAGCGAAGTTCCGATCCACCAGGTCTGGCGCGGGTCGTGCCTCCCGATCGCGCCGGGTGGTCACGACCATGCCGCCTCTGCGACTGGCACCGACAAGCCCGGCCGCCCGCATCAGCCGCGCGATGCGCTTGCGCCCGTGCTTCTCTCCTCCTGCCCGCAGCTCAGCGCGAATGCGTGGTGCGCCGTAGGTCTCGCGTGAACTGGCGTGGATCGTGCGGATCCGCTTCAGCAATGCAGCATCGGCAATGGCGTGCGCCGAAGGCTGTCGGTGACGCCAGGCGTGAAAGCCCGATGCCGACACGCCGAGCACGCGCGCCATCACCGTGACCGGAAAGAAAGCCTGATACGTGCTCATGAACTCGAAGACCCGGGCGGGATTGCGCCGGTCTCGCGTGCGAACCAGGCAGCGGCTCGAGAGAGGATGTCGCGCTCCAAACGCAGTTGCTTGTTCTCACGCCGTAACCGCGCCAGCTCGTCACGCTCGGCCGCCGCAAGCCCCGCTCCTTTCTCCTTCCGGCGGCCCTCTTGCCCGCCAACTTGCGCAACCCAGTGGCTGATCGACTGCGCGGTCGGCTCGAACTCTCGCGCAAGATCGGCCGGATCGCGGCCGCCACGAACCAGATCAACCATCTGGCGGCGAAACTCAGGGGAATACGGCGCTCGGGTCCCGGGCATATGTGAAGCCTCCTCTGAAAGCCTGAGGGGCTCCACCAAACCGGGTCAACTCCAAGGTCGAAGATCCATGTGCCGGAGGTCAGGCAGAACTTGGAGCAAGGGCTCCTGGCTGCGTATGGCCGGCAATGTTGCGCCTCCGCCCAACTGCACGTTGAGGCGACTGTGCGACAACCACCTTCAGACGATAAGCCGCTCGGAAGCTATCGCCTTGTATCAGCTCGAGCTTACGCTTCAGCATCAAGGCGCGCCCGACGTCATGGCGAACGCGGGTGCCGCACTTGCTAAGCGGAACCGACGAGACCACAAAGCAACGGCCTTTCGGAGAGGAAAAGCAATTGAGAAAGCCCTTTCTCCCAATTGCGCGGATGGCGCCGCCTTCCGTCCAGATGCTTCCCATGTGGGCTTCTCCGGAGAGTGTAATGCAATGAGCGGTCTCTGCAAGCGTGCTCCCTAGGCAGGGTCGAAACGTCGGGGAAGTTCAGATCGCTGTTTCGACGGCACTACTCCGTCTCTTCCCGCGGCGCTGCCACAAAAGGGGCCTGCAAAGGCAACAAACAGTCACTAAGTCGAGATGCGAGCGAGAGCCTCTTTTATGGGCTCTTCTTTTAACAGGTTCCTCGTTCTCGCACGGGCATGGTGCTTATTACCTACTGCGAGGATAGGGCATATTCAGGCATAACCCGCGCGACCTCGTCAATGACAATTAGAGGACCCGTTGCAACCCTGCGGCTTCCCCTAGGAAATAGACAGGATTGCGGACTTTTGGCGCGGAAGCTTCGGATCTGGTGTTGTGATCCCAGCTTGCGACCAGTTCAGACCCCAGTTGACCAGAGACATAGAAGGTTTATGTTATATGTAGGCCGCATGATGAAATATGATGCTATCTAGCCGAGCGAAATATGCCCTCCGGGCCTGCGTCGATCTTGCACGGCGGCATGAGCCGGGAAAATGGACCCTGACGTCTGAAATCGCGGCTGCCGAAGACATCCCGCGCAAGTTCCTCGAGGCCATTCTCGTCGAATTGCGAGACAATGGCGTCCTCGAAAGCCAACGCGGCCGTTATGGGGGATACCGGCTAAAGCGGCAGCCGCAGAAGATCGCTGCCAGCGAGATTATTCGGATTGTGGATGGACCGCTGGCCTTGGCGCCATGCGCCAGCAAGACACAGTTCGGCCCCTGCGCCGACTGTCCTGACATTGCGACTTGTCCGCTCTGTCCGATGCTTCGCCAAGCGCGCAATGCGGTCGCCGACATTCTTGACGGGTATTCGCTGGCGGCGCTCGCCGGCGGCCGCAGGAGAAGTTCTCTTCGGTCTGCCGAACCTGCACGGCGCTCCTTCACCTCCCCTAAAGCGCCTTCAGTACAACCCCGTCATTGACGTACCGGCGAGCCTCCACCGGACCGCCGGCCAGGAAAGCAGTGTACTGCCGGCGTTCCTTCGGGGTTAGGCTTTCCGACGGTCGGGATGATGCGGAAATCTGCCCGATAATTTCGTTTTCAGTGCGTGTCGCTCCCGAATCTGTGGGCTGTGCGGCCACTGGGGACTGATCGACCGATCCGCTGCAATCAGGCCGTCTTGCAAGGCAATAAAACGTCCTGAGAGGTCCGGTTCCGTCAGATCTCGTGCCGAAGGCCGCGAGGCACGGTAGGTCGGACTGGGCTCGTGATCGTACCGACGCGGTCGCGTCAGATCTTGCAGCAGAGCCGGGCCGTTGTAGCCGGCCAGATCAGGCGGCTAGGTTGGATTGTGCGGTCTGAAGAATGACGATCACGGCCGCCGCGCGATGGCGCTGAAGGTAACAGCCACGGGAGGCGGAGACAGACTGCTCGTGGCGGAAGCGGAGACAGCGGTAGTTTCGAAGATTGTCATAGACTTGAGAGATCTGCGCGCCACTATGGTCCTGTCGAGGCCATGGAGTGGGGAGGCGCTGTGGCGATGCTCCGCCCGCCGCCCGAGCCTCGAACGGATCGCTTGTGGGGGGAATCCGTTTCCATGCGAAGTGGTATGATCGGGAGCCAGGCCGGTGACGGGCTAGCCGGATCGGGAGAATGCCTGGGCCCGAGCATCTCGCGATGCTCGCTGAGCCTAGTTGTCGATGAGGGCCTATTATCCGTCGACTGCTCGATGCAGATAGCGCCCCCTAGAGGCCCCGCGCCTGGACGCAGGTTTCGTCCAACGACTCGGTCGGCCGCCAGTTTGGGTCTTGGTGCACCGCCGCAATTCGCCGGTCAGGATCAGTGCGAGCTTCGCCTCCCATTGTCTTACCGCCTCGTGGCCGAACAGGACGCCGCGCCGGAGGACCAAGTCCGCCGGGTCCCGTAGGGTCAGGCGGGAGCGCAGGCGCCACAGCACTCTCAGCGTGACACGTCGCTTGGATACTGCGCCTGCGTCAAGAACCGCGGCGCAGCACGTGTTGATCTACCGGCTGCGGTTCAGACAGCGGGAACACCGATAACCCTGGGTGTTACGGTCCCGCCGGTCGGACACCGCTTCCGAGCCGCAGCACAGGCGCTCGCTCCAGCGTTCCCGCTCCGCCCTCGATAGGATCGCGAGTCTCTTCCGAGCCGCCCCGACTCGGCATCCGGACCGCTTCGGGCACAAAACCTGACAGAACCGATGTCGCTGAATATCGGCAGCATGTTGTCAGCGCGAGCGCAATTTATTGCTATTTCGGGCCGTCCGCTGCGGGCACGGTATGGGCAAATCAAATGGCGCAGAATGAATGCAAGATCCTTCTCAGTGTCCTCCCCGTGAAATTAGCGTGTCCAACACACGCACCACCGTTATCATGACCTGGAGCGACGGTTCGACGAGCATCCTCCCCGCAGTTCGGCTCCGAGGTGGTTGTCGCTGCTCGGAATGTGCTGCTCTGGCCAGAGGCAGGGCACTGTCGGAGGCCGAAGGTGTCACCATTACCTCGATCCGCGAGATTGGAGTCTACGGTGTCAACATCGAATTCTCCGACGGCCATAGGCGCGGGATATTCCCGTGGACCTATTTGTATGAGCTGGCAGCGGCATGAGCGGCAGCACGGCGGTCACGCACGTCGTCGAAACCGACGTCCTCGTCATCGGGGGCGGAACTGCAGGTCCGATGGCGGCCATCAAGGCCAAGGAGCGGCAGCCGGACCTGCGCGTCGTGTTGATGGAGAAGGCCAATGTCAAGCGCAGCGGCGCGATCAGCATGGGCATGGACGGGCTCAACAATGCAGTGATTCCAGGACATTCAACGCCCGAGCAATATGTGAGGGAAATCACGATCGCCAATGATGGTATAGTCGATCAGGGCCCAGTGATGGCTTATGCCAATCGCAGCTTCGAGATGATCCAGTATCTCGACGGGCTGGGCGTGAAATTTGCAAGGGGCCCAACCGGTGACTACGACGTGCGCAAGGTCCATCACATGGGCACCTACGTCTTGCCGATGCCTGAAGGCCACAATGTCAAGAAGCTGCTCTACCGGACGCTCCGCAGGCTCCGCGTCAACATCATCAACCGCTATATGGCGACGCGCCTGCTCACCGCGCAGGAAGGTCGGATCGCTGGCGTCATCGGGATCAATACCCGGACAAGCGAGTTCGTGGTGATCCGTGCCAAGGCGGTGGTTCTCGCTTGTGGTGCGGCGGGCCGGCTCGGTCTGCCCGCCTCCGGGTATCTTTTCGGCACCTACGAGAACCCGACGAATTGTGGCGACGGACACGCAATGGCCTTCCATGCGGGGGCGGCGCTTGCGAATCTCGAATGCTTCCAGATCAATCCGCTGATCAAAGACTATAACGGCCCTGCTTGTGCCTATGTCACTGGCCCTCTCGGCGGATACACGGCGAATGCTCGGGGCAGCCGGTTCCTTGAATGCGACTACTGGAGCGGGCAGATGATGCTCGAGTTCCATCGCGAACTCGAAAGCGGCGCAGGCCCCGTATTCCTGAAGCTCGACCATCTCGCTGAAGAGACAATCTCGACCGTCGAGACGATTCTACACACCAATGAACGACCGAGCCGCGGCCGGTTCCATACGGGCCGCGGGACGAACTACCGGACGCACATGGTCGAGATGCATGTCTCCGAAATCGGCTTCTGCTCCGGCCACAGCGCGTCTGGCGTCTTCGTGGACGAGCATGCGCGGACAACCGTGCCTGGGCTCCACGCCGCGGGCGATCTGGCCAACGTTCCTCACAATTATATGCTTGGTGCCTTTGTCAACGGCGCCTTCGGTGGTGAAAGCGCTGCGGACTTCTCCGCCGATGTCGGCTTCGGCGTCCTCGACCGGGACTTCATTCGTCACGAGCAGGAGCGCGTGCTGGCGGCGACCACACGCACGGATGGCGTGTCTCCGCGGGAGGTCGAATACAAGATTCGGCGCCTGGTAAACGACTATCTCCAGCCTCCCAAAGTGACGCGCAAGATGGAGCTTGCCCTGGACCGCTTGTCCGAAATTCGCGACGATTTGGAGCACCTGGTGGCAGGGGATTCGCACGAGCTCATGCGCGCGCTCGAGGTTCATTCCATCCTGGACTGTGCAGAGATGGCGGCGCGTGCTTCGCTGTTCCGCACCGAAAGTCGCTGGGGGCTCTACCATCATCGCGTTGACCATCCGGAGACGGACAATGACGCATGGTTCTGCCATAGCTTAATGGAAAAGGCTTCCGATGGCTCGATGGTCTCGCGAAAGCAGCCGATCGCGCCGTATCTGTTCGCTGTGGCGGATGCCGAACGGCAATCGTTCCGGAATGTCCGAGTCAGGCCGGCGGCCCAGGGAGATTGAGAATGCCGCTCGTGCAGCAGACGACTAGTGTTCCGGTGTCGGTCGACAAGGATAAGTGTATCGCCGCCAAGGGATGCACGGTCTGCGTCGATGTCTGTCCGCTCGATGTCTTGGCCATCAACGGGGTCGATGGGGTCGCCTATATGCGCTACGATGAGTGTTGGTACTGCATGCCGTGCGAGACAGATTGCCCGACCGGTGCCGTGACCGTGAGCATTCCCTACCTCCTCCGGTGACGCGGGATGCCTCTCTTCGACGAGGGCCCCAGGCTCTCCGCACTGCTGGGGGCTCTCGGATCGGATGACGTGGAACGGCGCCGCGTCGCCCTGATGGAACTTGCCGATCTCGCCGACCCGGCGGCCGAGCGCGAGGTTCGGGCCGCGCTGGGCGATCCTGCACCGCAAGTTCGGGAAGCTGCGATCGGCGCGCTGGTGGAGATTAACGGACCAGCGTACGCCGCCGATTTCGTCGCCGCCCTCGAGGACGATGCCGAGCCGGTTCGCCAAGCTGCTGCAGCCGCCCTGGCGGAGTGCGGAGCGACAGCCGCACCTCTACTAACTGGACGGATCGCCCATCCTGACGCGTTAGTCCGGGACGCCGCGCTGCGCGCCCTGACCAAGCTGCGCAATCCGCATGCGCTCGCTCCGGCGCTGGCCGCGCTTGCGGCGGACCCTGACTCGGGCGTCCGCAAGAGCGCCGCGACAATGCTCGGCTGGCTTAAGGCGCCCGATGCGGTTCCGGGATTGATCGCGGCCTGCCGCGACCTTGCGCCCGAGGTTCGACGCGCTGCGGTTGGCGCCCTGACATTCGTTAGAGATCAGCGAGCCCAAAAGGCCGCGACCATAGCGCTCAGCGATCCCGACTGGCAGGTGCGGGAGGCGGCGGCCGAACTGCTTGGACGAATCGGCTTACGCGATGCGTTGCCGCTCGTTTCGGCAATGGGTGATCCCTATTGGCAGGTCCGCGCAAAGGCCGCCGAAGCGCTGGGAAAGATTCGGCGGCCGGAGGCCATTGCGGTCATCGGTGAAGCGTTGGATCATCCCGTCAGCAACCTGCGGAAGTGCGCTACCGCGGCCTTGGGCGAGATCGCTCATCCGGATGCTCTACCGTATCTCGCGGCCCACCGCGACGATCCTGATCCGGATGTCCGGAAGCTCAACCGCTGGGCGATCGCGCGGGTCAAAGACGCCGAAGTCAGTTAGGCAGTTGCAATCCTGCGCCGATACGACTCCACGAAATCCGCCGCAGCCCGGCTGCCGCCTGCGAACGCACGCATCGCCTCCTCGTGGAGCAGCGCCAGCGCCTCGACCTTGATCGCATTGGCTCGGTCGTCTTGGAACAGGGCCGTATAGTCCCGCGGCTTGGACAAATTTACCTCGATGACCCGTCGCACGTGGGTCGGTAGGTGGCTCATCACGACGACCGTGTCCGCAAGGAAGATCGCCTCATCAATATCGGTCGTCACGAACAGGTTTGTCCGGCAGCTCTCGGAGGCGAGCCGCGCATAATAGTCCAGCATAAGACGCCGCGTCATCGCATCAAGCCCCCGGAATGGTTCGTCCAGGATCATGATTGCGGGATTATTGACGAGCGCGCGCGCGAGCTCGACGCGCCGCTGCATCCCGCCCGACAGCTGCCGCGGATAGTGACCCCGGAACCCGGTTAGACCTACCCGCTCAAGCAGTGCGGCGGCGCCGCGCCGCGCCGCGGCATAGCTCTCGCCACGTGCCGTGGGCCCATAGACAACATTCTGTTCGGCCGTCATCCAGGGAAATAGGGCGGATTCCTGAAATACCACGAGACGGTTGCTGCCCGGTCCGGTGACCGGCTTGCCATCGACAATGATGACGCCCTCGTCGGGCTTCTCGAACCCTGCGATAAGACGGATGAGGGTGCTCTTGCCCGCGCCGGAGGGGCCGATCAGCACGGTCATTCGGTTCGCCGCCACCGTCAAGGAGCAATCACGCACCACGTCCTTGGCGAATCGCCCCAGGCCATAGGCCTTGCGGACCCCGCGCAGTTCGATGGCGGCTGGCCGGTTCCTGCTCCCCGTATCGCTTTTATGGACGCGCCCGACGGACATCATCGGCCGCGCGTCCAAGGCATCAGCCTCTTGGCCGTCGCACGCACCAGCGTGCTCGAAAGATACCCGGCGATACCGATCGAGATCATCCCGACGATGATGTCAGGATAAGAGCCCCCGATATACGAATTCCATATGAAGAAACCGAGGCCGCCGCCCGAAGCCGTATTCCCACCCGAACCGCCGCCGGAGATCATCTCCGCGGCCACGACGACCTCCCAGGTGATGCCGACCGCGACCTCCATACCGACGCAGATGGAGGGCAGGACGCCGGGAAGGATCAGGCGGCGGAAGATGTTCCAGCGTGACGCGCCCATTGAGCGTGCCGCCTGAACGAGCCTCGGATCGATCTCGCGGGCGCCTCCGAGGACATTGAGGACGATCGTGTAGAACGCGCCGAGAAAGATGACGAAGTCGATCGACATCTCCTGAGTCGGCCAGAAGATGATCGAGGCCGGCACCCATGCCAAAGGCGGGATCGGCCGCAACAGCTCGAAGACAGGGAAAGCGAGCCCGCGAAAATACCGACTCATCGCGAGAAGCAGGCCGAAGGGTACGCCAATCGCGGTCGCTGCCGCGAATCCGAGCGCGACGCGAGTGAAACTCAGATACCAGCTCTCCCAATAGCCCGGATCGCCGATCAACCCGTGCCATGCCTTCAGCACCGCGATCGGAGATGGAACATGGCCGACCACCGGCAGCCCGATGCCGAGCCAGTCATGGCTGGTGGCGCCCAACTGCCAGAAGATCAGCGCTGCAGCGATCGCGATGCACGCGCGACGAACGGATGGATTGTTCAAGAACCCAGGCAGCTTGCGGGCGCCGGCTTCGCCGAGGGCGGGTGCACCGGTCGGGGTCGCCGCGATATCGGCCGTCATTGCACGCCGCCCTCCTTCTCGCCGCGCGTGAACGACTTCAATGCCTCCTCCTCGAGAACTGCGGAAATCTCGGCGGCCAGCTCGCGAAACCGGCGCGACGTGAGGACACCATAGTCGCGCGGATGCGGAATATCGATCTCGACGACCTGCTTCGGCCTGCATGGGCGGGCCGTCATCACCACCACCCGATGGCCGAGAAAGATCGCTTCCTCGAGGTCGTGCGTGATAAAGAAGATCGTGGTCCCGGTCCGATAGTGAGTTTCCAACAGGGCTTCGTGCATGACCGACTTGGTGAGCGCATCGAGCGCGCGATAGGGCTCATCGAGTAGCAGCACCGAGGGATCGTTCATCAATGCGCGCAGGATCTCGACCCGCCGGCGCAGCCCGGACGAGATTTCGCCAGGATACTCGTACTCGTGACCCGACAATCCGGCGTCCGCCATCATTCGGCGCGCCGTCTCGTATGCCGTTCGTTTGGTCATGCGCCGCTGCATTATCGGGCCGAAGGCGATGTTCTCGAGGGTCGTCTTCCACGGAAACAACGCACCATTCTGGAACACGACAATGCGATCCGGCCCGACATCCGCCTGCGGGTGGCCGGGACCGCAGAGCATGCGGCCGTCCAGATGAATGGAGCCGCCATCGAGACCGTGGAAGCCTGCGATTGCGTTCAGCAGGCTCGTCTTGCCGCAGCCCGAGGGGCCGACGATCATGCAGATCTCACCCGGCCGGATATCGAGCGAGCAATGATCAACGGCGAGCACGCGCGCTCCGCTCGGCTCGTAAAGCTTTACCGCATCGTTGATCTTGAGCGCGCCACGCGCGGCGCCTGCCGTTGCGCTCATCGCAGCTCACCCAGTGCGAGGTGGCGCGTGCGCCAGCTCATGAGCCACATCCCGGCAAGTCGGACTAAGCTGCTCGAAAGATATCCGACTATACCGAGGGTGAACATCGCGATCACTAGCGTCGGGTATTCCACGGTCGTGTAGGAAGTGTTGATCAGGTACCCGAGGCCGAACTGGCCGGAAATCATCTCGGCGGCAACCAGGGAGAACCACGCGACGCCGACTGATATCTGCAGGCCCGTGAAGATGAACGGCAGCGCTCCGGGAACCACGACGTGGAGAAATATCTGCCAGCGCGACGCGCCGAGGCACTCGGCAGCGAGCGCGTAGCTCGCGTCGATCGAGCGGACACCGAGCATCGTGTTCAGAGCGGTCGCGAAGAACGATGCCAGAAAGGTAAGGTAGATGATCGGGAGCTCCGATCCGGGTAACATGATGATGGCGAGCGGAACCCAGGCGAGGATCGGAATCGGCCGCAGCATCTCGAAGAGCGGAAAGACGTAATCCTTGAAGACCCTCGACCAACCGAGCATAAGGCCGACGGGCACGCCGAGCCCGGTTGCGAGCGCAAAGGCGATACCGATCCGCCGCAGACTGACCAGGATGTGCTGGTAATAGACAGGAGTGTAGATGGAGACGCCGTAGGTCGGGTTCTTGCTGAACCACTCGTGCAGCACCGCCGTCAGTCCCGGCATCTGGGCAAAACGCGGCAGCTTCAAGACCTGGACGCTGAGATACCAGAAGCCAAGCAGAAGCGCGTAGCCGAGCAGCATCATATAGGGCGCGGGACTCCTGAACCATTGGGCCACCCGGAAGAGGCCGATTTCGATTGCGGCGGGCTTCTTGACGACGGAACCGACCGGGGAGGCCGCGTGTCCCGGTACGGCGTCTCGTCCGGGAGACAATTGGATCGCCTGCAGCACTGCGCGAAGATCTTCGAGTGACATCCTGCCCACCGCGGGATCGGCCCTCACAAGATTAAGGATTAGACTTCCACAAAGGCGCAGAAGCCTCGCGGGCGTTACCGCCACTGCACGATTCCGTCGCAGCCCCTGCTCCGCCAAAGCGATCCAGCCGAATGCTTGGCCCGGTCGCATGACCGCCGATGCAGCGGGGTGTCCGGTCTTCGCGATCGGCTCTAGCCGGAGCACGCCAAATTCTACGATATACAAACAGTCCGCAGCCGAACCGGCTTCGTACAGAACCTCGCCGGCGAACAGGTCAATGCACTCGGCGGCCTGGGCTAGCGCATCGAGCGTTCCTCCCGTCAGCGCCTTGAAGGGCAGCGCAGCCTCGATACAGTGCCGGACCGCGTCCACTCCAGGCGATTCGGGGGAACCGTCCGCCATTTACTCCACTGGTGACGCGGAGGACGCGACGATAGTGCCGACCGGTGGGGTCACACCGCGCGATTGGAGAATCGACCGGGTTAGCCCGGGCAGCACGGCATCGGGCGCGAGCTGCGCCACCGCGATGCTCTTGATCGCATGGAGAAAGGTGGTGTCCTTATCGATCAGGGCAAGTGATTGAGGGGTAAAGCCGAAGGGCAACGTGAGACGCGTCGGCGTGCCACCATCGCTTGCCGAATAGGTACCGAACAGCGCTAGCCACAGCTCCTGTTTGGTGAAGCCCGTCGTCTGCGCTTTCACCAAGCGAACAACGCTTGCCGCGTTGGCCGGGTTGGCGAGATATTTCTCTGCCGCAAGCTCCGTCTCAAGCCAACCCTTAACGATGTCCGGACGCTCCCGGATCAAGTCGGCTCGCATGTCGATGAAGGCACCATCTTCCTCGTTGACGTCATTGCCCGTCGTGACGCGACGCGCGAGCCCCTCGAGCACGAGGCGAGAAGCCGTCGGCTCCCACACCACGGCAGCGTCGATCTTACCAGCACGGAACCCGCTCGTGATAACCTCGATGCTCTGATTGAGATACAAGCTCGGTATTATGTGGTCCTTGACGAACACCGCCTGTGCGAAGCGGTCGGCGCAGCTACCCTTAGGCGCCGCGACCGTTTTCCCGCGCAGCCACAAAGCCGCCGCTCGTGGATCGGAGAATTTTGGTGCGTCAGTTCGCACCAGGATCACGTTGCACTGGTCGTGGCTGAGACCGATGTTCGCGACAATGCGCAAGTCCGCAACGTTTCGCTTGGTAGCACCGACGATCGCTGGCATGTCACCGAGATAGCCGATGCTTTCTTTACCGGCGAGCATCGCGTTGACGATAATCGAACCTTGCAGACCGATGCGGAATTCGACTGTCGACCCCGGCGGCAGATACTTCTTCCAGAGCTGTAGGCCGTCGACGACGGCTCCCGACCAAGATTCGCTGTAGTAAGGCTGATAGCCCACGACGAGATGCACAGGTTGGCCTGGTTTGCCGTAGTCAAGATCCTGGGCGCTCGCGATCCGCGGCGCCACCAGCGCGATCACCGCCGGAAACATGATCGCTAGACTCAAAACCCATGCCGGCAATTTCCTCGATTTGGCCTTCCCGATCACAGCCTTCTCCCGTTCAAAGCGGTGAATTACCGTCTGCGAGTGCTTGCAAGGATGCGACGCGACGCACAAGAAACGGGCGTCGCTGAGGAGCGACCAACCCCTGCGCTCTGAATCGCTCGATGGTCATGGAAACCCATTGCCGAGTCGCGCCCACCATAGCCGCGAGCTCGTCATGGGAGGGTAGATCAGGAATCACGATACCATCCGCCATCGGGATGCCGCGCAGTTCGGCAAGGTTGCAAAGCAGCTGCGCAAGGCGTTCGGGAACTGAGCGCGTACCGAGCATTTGAAGCAATGACGAATAGCATTTACCCTTGAAGGCAAGTCCGCGAACCAGACCAATCGCGAAGTTCGGCAAGTCTGACATCAGCCGCCGCACCTCTGTACCGGCCAGACGAAGCGCTTCCACCGGTTCGGTCGCCACTCCTGACCAAACATGGGTGCCGCCGCCGAATATTTCTGGGCCACCGACGAAGTTTCCGGGCGTCCAGCGGGCTAATGTGATCTCGCGGCCTTGTGGCGATGCGTAGAAACTGCGCACGACGCCCTCGCATAGGACAAAAATACCCCGATGCGGCTCACCCTGGCGGAACAGGTAATCGCCCCGATCGCAAATGACTCTGCGCCCGGCGTCAAACACTACGCGCCGTTCAGGTGCGGACAAATGTTCAAGCATATCCGGTGTACCCGAGAGGTGCCGCTCCGCCTCGAATAGAAGAAACGCATCCGCCGGACGTATGGCGAGGCGAGCGGCGCGACCTCCGCACGCGGTATTCTCGAGTCCGGCTAGCATCTTGATGCACTCATTTTGTCCCGACGACTGCTGTGGAGCGGCGGCCCGGGGTTTACTTTAAGCTATTAATCTCTATTGCGTCAATAGGTAATCGAGACGCCCAGACCGCTAGGGAACGCGAAAAGTTGGGAGCCCCACCGTCAGAGCCGATAGAGGGGCCCTAGCCTCGTCAATTATTAACTTTTTCATAATAGATGCAACTAAGCGTACGCGTAGCGTGTCGTTGGTGCAAGGAAGAAACTGCGGGCGAGTTTGGGCGTTTTCTGCAACTGCCGGAGATGCGAGATCACCATCTGCCGCATGTGCACCAGGGAAGTGATGACGGGGCGCCCCAAACCATGGGTTTTGAGGTCGCTCTGCACATATTCGTCAGGGTTAAGCTCTGGCGAATAGGGTGGCAGGAAGAACAGCGCCAGCTTGCGGGCCTGCTGGGCAAGGAAGTGGGTTACCGACTTCGCCCGATGTGTCGGATGTCCGTCCACGATCAGATTAGAAAGATCGGGGCCGCGGCATTAACCAGCCGCCGCTTGATCAGGCCTATCGTGGGCAGACCGAGGTAATCAGGGCCAGCGCGCCGAACGCCCGGGATTTCACCAATCACCGCTGCCGCCATCAAGGTATCGTCGAGGAGGTCGTGCGCGGCAAGAACCGCACCAAGTCGCGGGTTCAAGCTAAGGTCGAGCACGCGATGGGTGTCATCAAGTGCGTATTCGGCTTCACCAAAGTCCGCTATCGCGGCCTGGATAAGAATGCCAATCGACTCTTTGTGACCTGGGCTTTGGCCAACCTGTATCTGGCGCGCCGACGCCTCCTCCGCTGCCAACGGGCGTAGTGTGCCCGGCATCTGGGAATCCAACGTGCCGACGGGCATCACGAAGCCCAAATGCCGGCCGCAATGCCCAGATCCTGGCCATTCGCACGCCGTATGCAGCGATCTCGCTCCAAAGGGCTGCTTGTTCAGACCTTCCTTAGGTTTGCGCGAGGTTTGCGCGCGAGGCGTTTACTCGTCCGTATGCTAATCTGACCCCTGACGTAAGAGAACGGAGGGTTAGTACCGTCCGTCGACCTTCAAAAGTCGTCGCGCGTTTCCGCTAGAGACCAGCTTTCCCTCTTCCTCCGTGAGGCCGCCTTCCGACAGGGCCTTCGCGAGTCCTTCCTGAGACAGTGGAGGCAGGATTGGCCAATCTGTGCCTACCAGCACCCGTTCTGCTCCAAAAAATCCGCCAAGACCTTTACAATCCCTGGGTCCTCTCCCATCGTGTCGAAATAAAGGTTGGGGCGCGTCCGAAGTAAACGCTGGTAGCGATCATACTTTCCTCCACGAGATGCTTGAATGATGGCACCAAGGCCAAGCGCGGCAAATACAGGACTGAGACTGGGAAACCGTTCTAAGATACTATTCCGCAATACCGAAAGGAATGCCGCGCCATTCATTAGACCGCGTCCGAGCGAATTGCCTAGAGGGCCTGCTCCAGCAATGAAGATCGACAGATCTGGCAGGTCAACCGGATGAACGAAAATCGGCACATTGTGGCGTGCCGCCACTTCCAACGTTGGCCGGACGCGGGAGTCACCCAGAAACAATCCATGGCGTGAAGAATCGATAACTAGGCCGCACAGTTTCAGTTCGGTGATTGCCTGTTCTGCTTCGATGGCTCCCGCATCTCCGGAAAAGGCATCGACCATACCGAGCGCTACCAGTTGCTCGGGATGAGCGGCCACGACACCCACAAGCCAGTCGTTAATTCGGCGAATTACGTCTAATTCGACCTCACCATCCAAGCCGAACAGACTTTCGATCGTAGTACTGATCACGGCGCGAGAAATATCGGCCGCAGCAAACTCTTCCACCAGCGCATCTGGGTTAACTATACGCCTGAGCGCATGCTCCGGAATGTTAGCGCCGGAGCGGTTCCGTGAGCCGCCGATGCCCCATGCGATCGGCCACAGGTGTGTGTGAAAATCGATGATCTCCATCTTCCTAATTCCCCACAGTGAGATCCCCAACACCCACTATTCAGTGAGGCCGGCTTGAACATATCAACCAAGAATACAGGTAAGGACCAGAAGCGTACAGATCATCAATACGACAAT